>DASSGK010000580.1:0-3548 GCA_035693505.1 Vicinamibacterales bacterium | reverse complement strand
TGTAACGTACCTCGAGAAGCTGGTGCTCGATGCGGGCAGCCCGGTGCGGAAGGAAGGACAGCGCTTTGTTCTGAGCCTTGGCACTCATTCTAGGACCGTTGCGGAAGTGACCGCTCGTCTCAATCGTGCGGAGTCAGTGTTTCTGGCGATGCCGTTTGATCAGGATTTCGAGAACGTGTACGACTTCGGTCTCAGGCTGCCGATCATTGAGGCGGGGTATCAGCCGATCCGGCTGGACAAGAAATTATTTCTGGGATCGATCAGTCGCGAGATTCAGGAACGTATTCGCGATGCTGTGGCCGTCATCGCCGACATCAGCGACCACAATCCTAACGTGCTGTTCGAGCTCGGGTTCGCGCAAGGAGCCGGCAAACCGACGATCGTGATTTGCCGGCAGGGTCAGGACGTGGCGTTCGATGTCCGCGATATGAATGTAGTCTTTTACAATCCGCAATTGCTGAGGGACCTGAACGGACGACTCAAGGCAATTCTTGCGGAAGTGCCGCGCTAATCGCGCTGTCGATCACTTGGCCCAGCGCTCCTTGAACTGCTCCCACTGCTGACGGAGGCTGTCCGGCGTCTGCGCCGTGACCTTCGCGCGGTCCGGAACGATCGCGCGCAGGACGAGCCGGTCGATGTCGGCGCGCAGCGTGACGCCGCGGTCCGACGTGAGAGGCGCGCGCACCCACGCGGCGATCGCCGCGTCCCAGGCCGCCTGCACATCACCCTGCGCACGGGCGGCGGCAGCGAGCCAATAAGCGGCGGTCCCGCTGACAGGGCGCGTGGACAGTTCGTCTTCCATCCGCGCGCGGATCCGCTGATACACACCCTGCCGATCGATTTCCGGACGAGGCTTCGCGTCGCGATCGAGCGCGCTCGCCCACCAGTCGAGCACGCGCTCGCGCGCGTCGCCGGCGAGCACGTCGGGATTGCGCACAATCGGATCGAGAACGTCCGCCGCAGCTCCGAACGAGCCTTCGAAGAACAGCGCCTCTCCTAAACCCACGACGTATTCGGCGCGCTCGTTCATGGCGAAATGCTGCGGATCGATCCGCCGCAGGCGCTCGCGCGCGTTCACGAGATCGTCGGCGGAATCACTGGCGCGGAAACGCTCGAGGTATGCACGCGCTCCGACGAGATCGGCGGCATCGGAGCGGGACGGCGTCTGGCGGGCAAGCTCGGCGGCAGCGATCGCCGCTTCCCACTGTCCCTGGTTGTACAGGAGACGCGCGCGTGCGAGCGGATCGTCGGCAGCTCGCGGTCCCGCGATCGCGGCGAAGACGAGGGCCGCCGAAATGGCAAGGCGACGCATGCGTGCGATGGTAACACAAGCGCAATTCAAGCCTAAGTCATTGGGCATCAATGGCTTAATTAGGTTTACTGACGCTTTTGGTACAATGCCGCTCGATGGTCGAACCGAGGATCGTCCCGCGCGAGGAGCACCCCATCTCCCGCCGCGACATCGATCCCGATGCGCTCAAAGTTCTGTATCGCCTGCGGCAGGGCGAGCACACCGCCTACCTGGTGGGCGGCAGCGTTCGCGATCTTCTGCTCGGCCGCCGCCCCAAGGACTTCGACATCGGCACGTCCGCGCATCCGTATCAGGTCAAGAAGCTGTTCAGGAACTGCTGGATCATCGGCCGCCGGTTCCGCCTCGCGCACGTCAAGTTCGGGCAGAAAGTCATCGAGGTCGCCACCTTCCGCCGGCAGGTCGCAGCCGGCGAAGAAGTGGTCCAGGACGGCGTTCCTGCGCCGGATCCGACGACGCCGGAAGGGGAACAGCTGATCCATCACGACAACACTTTCGGCACGCCGGAGGAGGACGCGTTTCGCCGCGATTTCACGATCAATGCGCTCGCGTACGACATCGCGACGTTTTCGATCATCGACTACGTCGGCGGCCTCGACGATCTGCGCGCCGGGATCGTACGGTCGATTGGCGATCCCGACGTCAGGCTGAACGAAGATCCCGTGCGCATGATCCGCGCGATCGCGATCGCCGCGCGGCTCGATTTCACCATCGAGCCCACGCTGCTCCAATCGATCCGCACGCACCGGCATGAAATCGCGAAGAGCTCGCAGCCGCGGCTGCTCGAGGAGTACTACAAGATTCTTCGCGCGGGCTCCGCGGAGAAAGCCTTCCGCCAGCTGGCCGACGTGGGGCTGCTCGAGCCGATTTCGTCCGAGCTGCATCGGGGCGCCAGCGATCCGCTCTGGCGCTCGCTGGCCGCGGTCGACGAATACCGGCGGCAGTTCGAGTCGACGCCCGATACGCTGTCGAACGCCATCCTGCTCGGCAGCCTGCTGATTCCGCTCGGGATTTCACTGCATCCGCCACGCGCACACGCCGCGTCCGACGGAGCCGCCGGTGACGAGACGCGCTCGAGACGCCCACGGCATCCGCCCGGGCCGCGCCTTGGCGACCTGCCGCTCGCGCGGCGCGACGTCGAGCGGCTGCGTCAGATCATCAGCCTGCAGCGGCGCTTGCGCGATCTCACCGCGAGCCCGCGAGCCCAGCACGCGCTCACGCACCGCGGAATCTTCCGCGAAGCGCTGACCTGGATGGAAATTCACGGCGACTCGCAGGACGTGGTCGAGCACTGGATGGCGATCATCGACGAGAGCGGCGCGCCGGAACCGGGGTCGGAGGATGCCGGCGACGAGGACGCGCAGCAGCCGGGGGCGATCCCGCCGAGCGTCCCGTCAAGACGACGCCGGCGTCGCCGAAGGCGCGGAAGGCGCGGCGGCGGCGGTCACGCGCAGCCCTGACATCGAACGAAAAAGAAGGAACCGCGGTCTCCGCGGTTTCTTCTTCTACGCAGCGACTTCCGCGATCGTCTTGTACGGCTTCGCGAGCTTCAGCGCGATCAACAACTTGATCAGCGGCCATGCGGGATCGATCTCGCTCGCGCGGAAGCTGAACTTCGGGCTGCGCGGATATCCGTGATGGTTGTTGTGCAGCCCCTCACCGCCGGTGATGAGGGCGAGCGCGCGGATGTTGGTCGCGGTGTTGTCGAAGTTCTTGTAGCCCACGTGGTGACAGAGGCCGTTGATCGACGAGGAGAGCACGAAGACGTACATCACCGCGTGGATGCCGGCCGCGAGCAGCGCCCACCAGACGCCGATGAGCGGGCCGATGATCAGGCACAGCAATCCGGTACCGATGCCCAGGCCCAGGAGCCCGTGGTTGAACAGGTGGGTATCCCACCAGCCGTCCTTGATGTCACGCGCGTAGCGCTCGACCACGTTGGTCTTCTTGATCTCGCGGACGTAGTAATAGACGTTTCCGAGCTGCACGCGCCAGAATCCCTCGAGCTTCGGGCTGTGCGGATCGCCTTCCTCGTCGGTGAACGCGTGATGCTTGCGGTGAACCGCCACCCACTCCTTCGTGCACTGCCCCGTCGTCAGCCACAGCGCCATCTTGAACATCCACTCCACTGATGGGTGGACGATGAGCGCCTTGTGCGTCGCGCAGCGATGCAGATAGATGGTGGTGCTGAACACCGCGACCTGAATGAGGGCAGCGGCCACGACGAGAGCGAGCAGCA
>DASSGK010000579.1:0-6005 GCA_035693505.1 Vicinamibacterales bacterium | reverse complement strand
CCGAATTCCGCCGGCTCGCACCGCAGTATCCCGATACCGTGGTGATCAATCGCGACAACATGGAATTTCATGGACGCCAGGGCCTGAAGGCGATCATCGAGGCCGCGGGATTGCCGATGTTCCGCGAAATCCCCTACGAGGCGATGAACCAATTCGGGGTCAGGACGTGAGCCAGCAGAGGCCACGGAGCTAACGGGATCACACGGAGCAACGGAGCAACGGAGACCGAACGGAGAGAGGCGCGCGACAGCGGGCCGGCGCAGCCGGCCCAGCCCGGAACGAAGAGCGTGGCGGAAACACAAAGGAAGAACGACGAATGACAGCCTTTGTGTTTCCGCCACGCTCTACGTTCCGCAGCCCGCTCCGCGGGCCTGTCGCGCGCTGCAGCTTGCAGCCTCCGTTCGATTCTCCGTTTCTCTGCTGCTCTGTGTGATCCCGTTTCCTCCGTCATCTCCGTTCCCTTCAGATCTCAGGGAGTGAAGTCGCGGACCTTTGCGACCGTCGGCGCATCGAGCTTCTGCAGCACCGCCACCAGCAGATCCACCATCTGATCGAAGTCGCGGCGGTTCATGATCCCGTTGTGCGAATGGGTGTACCGGATCGGCACGACGAGGTTCACCGTCGGCACGCCTCCGTTGCTCTTCTGCAGCTCGGCGGAATCGTCGCCGTAGCCCTGGACCAGATCCTGCTGCAGCGGCAGCTTCTTCTCGGCCGCGGTCTGCTTGATCAGTTGTGTGAGCTTGCGATTCGGCAGTGCGGATGAGTCGTAAAGAAAGATTCCGGGCCCGGCGCCCAGCCTCGCCTGGGTTTCTTCCGGCCTGCCGGGAAACACGTCGCCCGTGATGCCGCCTTCGATCGCAATCGCCAGCTCCGGCTTCACGACGTCAGCTGCCGTGTGCGCGCCGCGAAGACCGATCTCCTCCTGCGTCGTAATCGTCCACATGATCTGGTTCGCGTGGGGGAGCGTCGAGAGCCGGCGCATCGCTTCCACGACCACTCCGCAGCCGACCCGGTCGTCCCAGCCTTTCGCCAGATAGTTGTTGGTGCCGTTCATCACGGTGAACGGCGCGTCGGGCACGACCGGATCCCCGGGACCGATGCCCATCGCGGCCACCTCCGCGTCGTCCTTCGCACCGACATCGAGAAACAGGCTGTCGCGCGAATAGACGCGAGTCCGTTCTTCCGGAGGGACCACGTGCACGTCGCGGATACCGGTCACGGCCCGTACCGGTCCTTTCGAGCCGACGATGATCCAGCGCTGATCCACGAGCGCCTGGTCCAGCCAGCCGCCGAGCATCTGCATCGTCAACAGGCCGCGGGGCGTGACACGGCGCACGACGCCGCCGAGCTCGTCCATGTGCGCGTCGACCATGACTCTCGGCCCGCTGGTCCCCTGTGTGGCGATGATCGAGCCGAGGCCGTCGTACGTGATCGAGGCCGCGAACGGTTTCATCTGATCGACCATCACCTTGCGGATCGGCTCCTCGAAACCGGGTGGCCCCGGCGTATCGGTCAGCTGGCGGAGCAGATCGACCGTGCGGTCCTGCGCGAGGAGCGGGGTGCCGGCCAGCGCGAGCAGTGAAACAACGAGAGCGCGTGGATGTGTCATAGATGTTTTCGCCGCAATCCTAGCCCACCTTCCGAGACCCACGATCAGAAGAAACCGCAGAGATCGCAAAGACCGCAAAGAAGAATAGTTTCTGAAAAAACTCAGCGGTCTCAGCGGTCTCAGCGGTCTCCGCGGTTCCTTCCGTTTCGTTCCTTTGCGATCGCGAGGTTCGTGCGAGCGGGAGCAGACGTCGGATCGACCGCGAGCGCGTGCTCGCAGGCATCGACGGCCGATCCGAAGTTGCCAAGCGCGATTTCGGCGGCGCAGATGTCGTTGAACGCTTCCGCGTACGCCGGCCGAAGCTCGAGCGCGCGCTCACTCGACCTGATGGAGTCCTCGTAACGATGGGCCCGATACTGCGAGGCGGCGAGCGCCAGCCAGCCCTCCGGCGTCCGCGGCGCATCCGCGGCCGGTGTCTCGAACGCGCGGATTTGCTCCAGGTCCGTGACCAGCGTTCGTGCATCCGCGTCAGCCGGGCTGAGACGCAGCGCCTGCTCGGAAAGCAGGCGCGCTTCCTCGGTTCGACCCTGCGACTTCAACCAGCGCGCGAAGTACGTGTAGCTGACCGGATTGTTGGCGTCATCCTGCAGCGCTTCCCGGAAGTAGTGTTCGGCTTCGCGCGGTTTTCCCTCGGCGGCCTTGAGCACGCCAAGGTTCACGTGCAGGTACGCATACTGCGGCGTGAGTTTCAGCGCGCGCGCGAAGTAGTCGTCGGCGACGGGGTAGTTGCCCTTGCCCATCTGAATGACGCCGTAGTTCATCAGGCCGCGTCCGTTTTCCGGGCTCTTGATCGTGGCGTCGAGCCACAGCGACTCCTCCGTTCGCCACACGGTGTTGCGCTGCCAGGTTCCGTACGCCATGGCAAGAAGGAGCACGACGGCGACGGCGGCCGCCGCCCTCAGACGTCGCGGCGCCAGTCGAAGTGCCGTCAGCCAGCATGCCCAGACGACCGCGAGGATCAGTCCCACGAACGGGAAGAACATCCGGTGATCGTTCATGGGCTCGGCGAGGGGGACGACGCCTGCGGTCGGAATCAGCGCGACGAAAAACCAGAGGATCCCGAACGCGATCGGCCGTGTGTCGCGGCGTCGCGACGCCGCCCACGCAAGCGCGAGTATGGCGGCGAGAAAGGCCCCGCCCAGCAGCAGACGCGAATCCAGGAGACTCGTCACCAGCGGCCATTGCGTGTCGGCGCTCAAGCGAATTGGGAGAAAAAGGCTCAGCGCGTAATAGAGGAACACCGACGGCTCGGTCAGCATGTAGTGCCAGCGTGACGTGCCGCCGGGCGAATACGTGGGCTCCATGCCGATCGCAAGAAGAACCGTTGCGATGCAGACGAGAAATGCCGGCCATGTCGCCCGCAGCGTCGCCGCCAATCCGCGCGTCGTGAACAGATCCCGGAGAGAGAACCCGTATTCGAAGAGCGCGACGTACAGAAAGAGCAGCGCCGCGAACATCGCGGCGCTCTCTTTGCCCAGAATTCCGAGCGCGGCCGGGACGAGATACAGGTGGTATTGGCGGCCGACGCCGCCGCCCGTGAACATCACAAACGCGGCGACCACGCCCAGCGTGGAGAGAATCTCCGTGCGCGCGATGATGTAGTTCACCGTTTCCGCATTGGCCGGGTGCAACGCGTACCAGGCCGCCGCGAGCAGTGCGATCCAGCGATTGCTTTCGTCGGGGCGCGCGAGATCCATCACTCGCCTGTACAACAGCAGAAGGAGCGCGCATTGGATCACGAACAGGGCAAAGCTGGTGAGGTGAAACACGAACGGGTCCGGTCCACCGGCCATCCAATAGTCGATGGCCAGCGTCGTCGTCACCAGCGGACGATAGCTCTGGTTGCTGGGGAGCGAGCTGAACGTGGCGGCGTTGGTGAAGAAGAGCGGGATGTTGCGGACGCTCCGCACGAACGCGTTGTTCAGGATCGTGTGGGCGTCGTCGAAGTGAAACTCGCTGTGGAAATGGTTGGCGTACGCCGTGCACGTGACGAGCAGCGCAAGGCCGCAGGCGATCCAAAACCTAAATCGCCCCGGCCCTGTCTGCGCGGTCGATCGAGGCACGGTTCTATTTTGACAGCGTGGCCCCCGTCAGGCCGGCCACCGCGCTGAGCGTGGTCTGCGCGGCGTTGAGGCCGAGGCGGAAATCCTTGTCCGAGTAGGTCGAGAAGACGTCGGTCGGCTGATGCCACTGCGGATCCCAGCCGTTGCCGATCTGGACCCCGCGGTCGTTCTCCCGAAGGCTGATGGCGGGAATCAGATCCTGGAACGGCCCGGAATCGGTATTCGTCATGTGCGGCCCGACGGCTGCCGGATAGTCGGTCGCATACTTCTCATTCGCGGCCTCGAAAATCCAGGCCAGCTTCTGGCTTTCGGCGGCCATTTTCGAATTCGACTGGAACTCGATGTTGACGTCCGCTTCGGCGCGCTGCTCCTTGCGCATCGTGCCGTCGGGCAGCGGCATCCCGTGGTCGAACATCATCATGTCGTGCTGGATCATCCCCAGCCACTTCGGTTCCGGGTACTTGCCGGATCCCGGCGGGTTCTCTTTCCCCTGCAGGGCCTGGCGCTGCTCGATGTATGCGCGCGCGGCCTGCGATCCGGTTTCCTCGTTGTTCCACAGCGCGAACCGGATCGTGCGCTCCGTCTTCACGTCCGGCGAGCTGAAGACGCGCGCCAGCTCCATCACGAGCGCGGTCCCGGATCCATCGTCGTTTGCCGCTTCACCCCAACCGTGGCCATCCATGTGGCCGCCCACGATGTACATCTCGTCGGCGTGAGTGGTCCCCACCTTCGTGCAGAAGACCATCTCACGCGGCCCCGGCGTCGTCGGCTGCATGTTGAGCGCGCGAAGCTTTTCGTCGGGTTGTTTCATCGGATCGGTGTTCACGCCCGTGGGAATCTTGTCGCCCCGCGGCCGTCCACCGCCGACGGCCAGACCCGTGTTGGGTCGCCCGCGTCCGCCGGCCGCAGCCGGCGGCGGGTCGTAGACATACTTGATGCGCTCGGTGGGGCAGCCATAGCTCTTGAGCTGCGCTTCGATCCAATCGACTGCGGCTCGATTGCGATCGGTTCCCTGACGGCGGTCGCCGAACTGCGTGAGGCCCTTCACTGTGGCCTTGTATTTCTCGAGCTCGAGTCGTCCGACCAGCGTGCTGACTGGATCGGGAGGCATTGCGGGTGCGGGCGCCGTCTGCGCCGATACGAGCGCGCCGCCGCCGAGTAGCAAACAAGTCGTAAACGTGAAAAGTCTGGAGCGCATGTCGGTCCTCGCGAGAAGAGTGTAATGCAAAAGAAGTACAGTACTGCCGCGCTGGAGGCGCGGGCATGAACCGAAGATGGAAGGCGGCCGCGATCGTGGCCGTCGTGTTGGGACTCGGGGTGGCGGAACGAGTGATTGAGCGAGCCGCGCAGGCGCAGAGCAAATCGGCGCCGGCGTTCCAGGTCGATCCAATGTGGCCGAAGATGCCGAAGCAGTGGATTCTCGGCCAGGTCTCCGGCCTCGACGTCGACGCACGCGATCACGTGTGGATCATCCAGCGCCCGTGGTCGCTGAACGACGACGAGAAAGCGAAGAACCCCGAGGCGGTCTGCTGCACGCCGGCTCCGCCGGTGATGGAATTCGACGCCGCCGGAAATTACCTCCAGGGCTGGGGCGGCGAATCGCCGGAGTACGAATGGCCGAAGGACGAGCACTCGATTCACGTGGACTACAAGGGGAACGTCTGGATCTCGTCGGCGGGCGGACCGAGGCTGCGCGAGAGGACCGAAAACCAGATTCTCAAGTTCACGCAGACCGGGAAGTTTCTGTTCCAGGTCGGACACCGCGGGAAGAGCAAGGGCAGCCTCGACACCGACAACTTCAACAACGCGGCCGACATCTACGTCTACCCGAAGACCAACGAGGTCTTCGTCGCCGACGGCTACGTCAATCGCCGCGTCATCGTGCTCGACGCCGATACGGGCAAGTTCAAACGGATGTGGGGCGCCTACGGGAATCCGCCGGACGATACCGTGCCGAACAAACTCGCCGAGGATGGTCCAGGTCCTCAGCAGTTCAATCTGGTCCACGGTGTCCGCGTGTCGAACGACGGGATGGTCTACGTGGCGGATCGGATGAACAACCGGATGCAGGTGTTCACGATCGACGGGAAGTTCCAGCGCGAGATCTTCATCGAGCGGAAAACCAAGCTGCTGGGGACTTCCTTCTCGGTGGCGTTCTCTCCGGACGCCGCGCAGCAGTACCTCTACCTCGCTGATGCGGGCAACGGACACATCCACATCTACGATCGCCGTTCGCTGGAGGAGGTCGGGAGCTTCGGCCGCATCGGCCGCTACGCCGGCGAGTTCATCTTCCTGCACAACGTCGCCGTCGATTCGAAAGGCAACGTCTACAC
>DASSGK010000578.1:0-51219 GCA_035693505.1 Vicinamibacterales bacterium | reverse complement strand
ATCCAGCCGTACCGGCAGCCGAACGATGCACGCGCCGGATTCGCGAAGGAGTTCCTGCGCCAGCAGTTTCGCAACGAGTTCGGCGGCGACAACCCGCCGGACTGGCAGGTGCACACGTCGTTTCTGCCGGCGGTTCAGGACGCCGCCGAACGCAGCGTGACCGCCGGTCTCGAACGCCTGCGACGGCCGGGACTCGAAGCCGCGCTCGTGGCGATCGATCCGGCGACCGGCGACATCCTCGCGATGGTGGGCGGCGCCAGCTACGCGCGCAGCACCTACAACCGGGCGGTGCGGAGCCGCAGGCAGCCCGGTTCGGCATTCAAACCGCTGGTGTACGCCGCCGCGCTGGCCAAAGGCTATTCGCCGGTGTCGGTGCTCACGAATCTCCAGCACGTGTCGGCGCCGGGCGATCCGGAATGGAGTCCTCGCGGCGAAGGGGAGCAGTCCGACGCGCTGACGCTCCGCGCGGCGCTGCTCGAGTCGAACAACCCGGCCGCCGTCGATCTGCAGCAGCGCGTCGGCACGCGCGCGGTGCTGAAGCTCGCCGGAGACGCGGGGCTCGAGGGTCTGCCCGACGTTCCGTCTCTCGCGCTCGGCACCGGCGTCGTCTCGCCGCTCGATCTGACGGCGGCCTACACGATGTTTCCCGGCGACGGCCAGATCGTGCATCCACGCGGGATGATCTCCGTGTTCGATTCCGGCGGACGCCAGGTGTACGACCGGCCCGTCGAGCGCGAGCAGCTCATCAGCCCAGCCGTCGCGTTCCAGATGACGAGCATGCTGCGCGACGTCATCGAGCGCGGCACCGGCGCACCGGCGCGCACTCTTGGAGTCCGCGGGCCCGTTGCCGGCAAGACGGGAACCACCGACGACTATCACGATGCCTGGTTCGTCGGCTACTCCACGTCGATCGTGGTCGGTGTCTGGGTCGGCTTCGATCAGCCGGCGCCGATTGCCCGGGAAGGATACGGCGCGCGCGTGGCGTTGCCGATCTGGGCCGACTTCATGAAGCGCACCGCGAAACAGTTTCCCCCGAGCGAGTTTGCGATGCCGCCGGGCATTCACTCGGTGGATCTGTGCAGCGTGTCGTACCTGGCGCCGGTCGACGGATGTCCGGTGTACTCGGAGTTCTTCAAGGATGGCGACTCCGTTCCGACCCAACTCTGTCCGATTCATCAGGGTTCGCTGAAACAACGTGCATCGCGGGCGATCGAGGGATTTTTCCGGGGGCTTGGCGGTAAGATCGCCGGCATCTTCCGTCACCGGTAGCGCGCATCCACCATGACGTACTCCCTCCGCATCCTGGTCGTGGACGATTCGTTCGAACGCGCGCGGATGGTGGAAGACTTCATTCGCGCCAGCGACGCCTGGACGAACGTCGAGGTCGGCGTTGCGGTCACCTATGACGAGGCGCTGCGAACGCTGGTCGACACGCCGTTCGACGTCGCCTTCTTCGACTACTGGATCGGGGCTCGCGATGGCCTGAGCCTTCTTCGGGAGATTCGCCAGAAGGGGATTCAGACGCCGGTCGTGGTGCTCACGAGCCGCGGCGCGGAGGAAATGGCGGTCGAGGCGATGAAGGCCGGCGCCGCCGACTATCTCACGACGGCGGGCCTGACCGTGGAAGGACTCGAGCGGGCGATTCGTCACGCACTCGCACTGCACGCCGAGGAAGTCCAGCGCTGGCACGCCGAAGCGGCGCTTCGCGCCAGCGAGGAGCGCTTTCGTGCGCTGGTCGAGAACAGCTCGGATGCGCTGCTGCTCATCGACGGCAACGGCCGTATCACCTATCTGAGCCCCTCGTCGGAACGCCATCTGGGCTGGAGACCGGACCAGATGGTGCACAAATCCATTTTCGACTTTCTCCACCCGGGCGATCGCGAACGGGCCGGGGAGCGGTTGGCCGAGTCGCTGGCCAATCCCGGCACGAGCATCCTCGAGGAGGCGCGATTTCATCACGCCGACGGCTCGTGGCGAATCATGGAAGGCGTCGCCGTCAACCGCCTTGCCGATCCGGCGGTCGCCGGCATCGTCGTCAACGCGCGCGATATCACGGAGCGCCGCCGCCTCGAAGAGCAGCTCCGGCACTCTCAGAAGATGGAAGCCATCGGTCAGCTGGCCGGAGGCGTCGCCCACGATTTCAATAACCTGCTGACGGCGATTCTCGGCTACTGCCACCTGATGCTCGACGAGATCCCGGATGGCGATTCGCTGCGGGACGATCTGCTGGAAATCGAGGGAGCCGGCAATCGCGCCGCGTCGCTCACCCGGCAGCTGCTCGCGTTCAGCCGCCGCCAGATGCTGCAGCCGCAGCTCGTGGACGTCAACACGCTCGTGAAGCAGCTCGAGCGCCTGTTGCGTCGGCTGATCAACGAGGACGTGGAGCTGGTCACGGCCCTGGCGCCGGACCTGCACCGCGTGACGGTCGATCCGGCGTCGGTGGAGCAGATTCTCGTCAACCTCGCGCTCAATGCCCGCGATGCCATGCCCATCGGCGGACGCTTGACGATCGAGACCGCCAACGTCGAGCTCGACGACACGTACGCTGTCACTCACGTCTCAATGAAGCCCGGGCCCTACGTGATGCTGGCGGTGTCGGACACCGGCCACGGCATGGATGCTGAAACGCGGGCTCGCGTGTTCGAGCCCTTCTTCACCACGAAAGAGCAGGGCAGGGGCAGCGGTCTCGGACTCGCCACGGTGTACGGGATCGTGAAGCAGAGCGGTGGCTACATCTGGGTATACAGCGAGCCGGGACACGGAACCGTGTTCAAGGCGTATCTCCCGCAGACGGCACCGGCGTCAGATGCGCCAGGCCTTCCAGTCGATACGACGGAGCCTGTCGGGTGGGAAACGGTGTTGCTCGTCGAAGACGAGGACCTGGTGCGCGTGCTCGCTCGTGAGGTGCTTCGCCGTCATCAGTACAACGTGCTCGAGGCCCATCATGGGGTCGAGGCGTTGAAAGTGGCGGAGCATCATCCGCACGACATCCATCTGCTCGTCACCGACGTCGTCATGCCCCAAATGAGCGGCCGCGAGCTCGCCGAGCGCCTCGCGGTCGTGCGGCCGTCGATGAAGAGGCTGTTCATGTCCGGATACACGGATCATGCGCTCGTGCATGACCAGGTGACGCGCGGCTTCGCGTTCCTGCAGAAACCATTCACGCCCGACGTGTTTGCGCGAAAGGTACGCAGCATTCTCGACTCAGAACCGGCTCAACCACTGCGATAGTCCGCGGCATTATTCCTGCACGAGTTGGACTATCAATGTCCGACTCAGCGGCGATCCCGTCCAAGACACACGCTCCTTTCATTCCATTTCATCGCCGCCGGCCGATAGGCGTCGAACCTTCGGGTTCCGGCACCGCGAGCGTTCGCGTCTGGGCTCCACGTGCGCGCCGTGTCGAGGTGATGCTGCGCGGGCAGGAACGTTTCAGTCTCGCGCACGAGGGTGACGGCTATTTCAGCGGCCGGCTGAGGGCCGCCGCCGGCGATCGGTATCAATTCAAGCTCGACGATGACGAGAAGCTGTATCCGGATCCGGCGTCGCGGTTTCAGCCCGAAGGGCCGCACGGGCCTTCCGAGATCGTCGATCCGGGCGGATTCCGCTGGAACGACAGCGCGTGGAAGGGCGTGTCGCGTGAAGGGCAGGTCATCTACGAACTGCACGTGGGAACCTTCACGCGTGAAGGCACGTGGACGGCGGCCATCAACGAACTGCCCGAACTGGCGCGCCTCGGGATCACTCTGATCGAGGTGATGCCGGTCGCGGAATTCGAAGGACGCTTCGGCTGGGGATACGACGGCGTCGACCTCTATGCGCCGTCGCATCTCTACGGCCGGCCCGACGATTTCCGTCGATTCGTCGACGCGGCCCACGCGGCCGGCGTCGGCGTCATCCTCGACGTGGTCTACAACCACCTTGGACCGTCCGGCAACTACCTGCGGGCCTTTGCCGAGGCCTATTTCACCGACCGGTACGACAACGAATGGGGTGAATCGATCAACTTCGATGGTTCCGACGCGGGGCCGGTGCGCGAATTCTTTGTCGAGAACGCCGGCTACTGGATCGAGGAGTTTCACCTGGACGGCCTGCGCCTGGACGCGACGCAATCGATCTTCGATTCGTCGGACGAGCACATCCTCGCGGCGATTGGAAGCCGCGCGCGCGCGTCGGCTGCGGGGCGGTCCATCCTCGTCGTGGCGGAGAACGAGACGCAGGAGACGCGGCTGGTGCGGCCGCTCGAGGATGGCGGCTACGGCCTCGACGCGCTCTGGAACGACGATTTCCATCACAGCGCGATGGTCGCGGTCACGGGCCGGGCGGAGGCTTACTACAGCGACACTCGCGGCGAGCCGCAGGAGCTGATCTCGGCCGCCAAGTACGGCTATCTCTTTCAGGGCCAGCAGTACCACTGGCAGCGCAAGCCGCGCGGGTCCGAAGCCTGGGGACTGCCCGCCTCCGCGTTCATCGCCTTCATCCAGAACCACGACCAGATAGCGAATTCGGTTCGCGGCCAGCGCGGCCACGAGCTGACGAGCCCGGGCCGCTGGCGAGCGATCACGGCGCTGCTTCTGCTGCAGCCCGCGACGCCGATGCTGTTCCAAGGCCAGGAATTTTCGGCGTCCGCACCTTTCTTGTACTTTGCGGACTTCGAGCGTGATCTTGCGAAAGCGATTCGCGACGGCCGCGCCGAATTCCTCTCCCAGTTTCCGAGCATCGTCGAAGCGCGGCAGCGGGAAGCGCTGGCCGATCCCGGCGACGAAGCCACGTTTCAGCGTTGCAAACTCGTCCTCGGCGAACGCGAATCCCATGCGGCGGTTTACGCGATGCACCGCGATCTCATTCAGCTCAGGCGCGGCGACCCCGTCTTTTCGCGACCCCGTCGGGGCGGGGTCGACGGCGCGGTGCTGTCGGCGTCGGCGTTCGTGCTCCGTTTCTTCACGACCGATCACCGCGACGATCGGTTGCTGGTCGTCAATCTCGGCGCCGCGCTGGATCGCGGGTCGTTCGCCGAACCGCTGCTTGCGCCGCCGGAAAATTCCGACTGGCGCGTGCACTGGTCGAGTGACGAGGCGGCGTACGGCGGACCTGGTGTCGCGGATCTGTTTCCCGACGAGTGGTGGCGCATCCCTCCGGAATCGGCCTTCGTCCTGACTCCAGGTCCCCGCCGGCCGACGCGTCCGCTGCCGATCGCCGATCGAAGGAATCGTGAACGTCATGCGTGAACCGCTCAGACGAATTGCATGGCCGCCTGCGGATACCGCCGACGCCGCATCGCTGGCGACACGCGAGTGGCTCGTGACCAACGGGCTTGGCGGCTACGCGTCAGGCACCGTGCCGGGAGTCATGACTCGCCGCTATCACGGTTTGCTGATTGCCGCGCTGCCCGCACCGCTTGGCCGTGTCGTGATGCTGAGCCATGTGGCCGAGCAGTTGCGTTTCGCGGAGGACGAGTCGGTCGATATCAGCCGCCGCGAGCACTCCGGAGACGCGGCGGACGTTCGCGGAACCGGCTACCTTACCGAATTTCGACTCGAAGCCGGCCTTCCCGTCTGGCGGTACGAGGTTCGCGGCCTCGTGCTGGAGAAGCGTGTGTTCCTTCCGCACCTTCAGAACACCGTCTATCTGGTCTACGAGCTGCTGTCGGGAGCCGAGCGTGTCGAGCTGGCACTCCAGCCGTCCGTAAGCTTCCGCCCGCAGGAACTTGCCGTGAGTGAGGCGCTGGGATGGCCTTACGAGTTCCGGGCCGTGGCGGGACACTTCGAGATCTGCCTGACGGACAGCCCGCTGCCGCCGCTGAGGATCAAGGTCCTCGCACGCGATACGTCAGTCTCGCTGAAGAGCGAGCGGATCGACAACGTGCTGTATCCCGTTGAAGAGACGCGCGGCTACCAGGCGCGCGGCGATCTCTGGAGCCCCGGCAGCTTCAGCCTGGCGCTGCGCGCGGGTGAGCCTGCCACATTCGTGGCATCCACTGAGTCGATCGAAACGATGAGCGTGATGCAACCGGAGGAACTGCTCGAGGCGGAACGCGGCCGGCGCCGTCGGCTGCTCGCGCTCGCGAGTCCGGATGCCCGGACCGGCGTGGCCGCGGAGCTCGTGCTGGCTGCCGATCAGTTCATCATCTCGCCGGCCGGCCGCACCGAGGAGTCGGCTCGCGCGCATGCCTACGGCGACGAAGTCCGCACCATCATTGCGGGCTACCACTGGTTCACGGACTGGGGCCGCGACACCATGATCAGCCTCGAAGGGCTGACGCTGGCGACCGGCCGTTACGTTGAGGCGGCGTACATCCTCAGAACCTTCGCGCACTACGTGCGTGACGGCCTGATCCCGAACATGTTTCCGGAAGGCGAGCGGCAAGGCCTCTATCACACCGCCGACGCCACGATGTGGTTCTTCCATGCGATCGATCGGTACGTGGAGACCTCGGGAGATACGGCTACGCTGACGCTTCTCTATCCCACTCTCAAGCGAATCATCGACTGGCACGTGCGTGGGACCCATTTCGGCATCCACGTGGACGAGCGCGATGGACTGCTCGCTCAGGGCGCCGACGGCGTTCAGCTCACGTGGATGGACGCGAAGGTGGACGGGTGGGTCGTGACGCCCCGGCGGGGGAAGGCCGTCGAGATCAACGCGCTGTGGTTCAACGCGCTGCGCCTGATGGAGCGATGGGCGCGCGATCATGGCGACGATGCGTCCGCGTATCGCAGGCGGGCCGATCTGGCCCAGCGATCGTTCAACGAGCGGTTCTGGTTCGCTGACGGCGGCTATCTGTTCGATGTGGTCGATGCTGAGAACGGCGGCAACGATCCGAAGTGCCGGCCCAATCAGCTCTTCGCGATCGCGCTGCCGCACCCGGTGCTGTCACGGGATCGATGGGAGCCGGTCATGAACGTCGTCCGCGATCGCCTGCTGACGCCCGTCGGTCTGCGCTCCCTCGCGCCGGGCGACCCTGATTACAAACCGAGATATTTCGGAGACCTTCGCGCGCGTGATGCGGCGTACCACCAGGGAACGGTGTGGGGCTGGCTGGCCGGTCCCTTTGTCGACGCATGGCTCAAGATGTATCCCGACGATATCGCCGGCGCGTGCCGTGCGATCGAGGGCTTCGTGCCGCATCTCGATGAGGCATGCATCGGATCGGTCAGCGAGGTGTTCGACGCGGAAGCGCCGTTCACACCTCGCGGCTGCATTGCACAGGCGTGGAGCGTCGCAGAACTTCTGCGCGCGATGCTGAAAGTGGGTCTCCTCCCGCGAATAAGCCGATCCGTATTCGCTGGCACCACCCTTGCGAACTTTTGAGGAGAGGAGACCAACAATGGCCAAAGACGATCGCATGCAGTCCGGTATACTCGGCGATATCAACCCGAAGCCGGGCACGGAAGATCACGTGGTATCGAAAAAGGACCTGGCGAACCTGGACGAAAACGAAGAGTCGATGAGCGGCGGCTCACAGCACGACCGGACAACGCACTCGGGCTCGCGAGAGATCACCGAGGGCGTGACCGGCGGCCTCGGGACCGAAGTCGGCGGGACGCGGAACCTGCGTCAGGGTACGGGTCACACGGGCGGCGATATCGGAAACAGACCGGAGTAAGGAGCGGAACCAGGTCCTGGTTCCGTCCCAAAGGAGCCATCCATGAAACGCGCTTTGCTCGCCCTGCTGGTACTTATGTTGGTCACGGTCGCGTTCGCGGCCGGCGGTTATGCGGCTGGCAAGTCGTATCAGTTCACCGGCACCGTCAAAGCGGTCGACGCGAGCAGCATGACGGTGGAGAAGAGCGCCAAGGAGACATGGCAGTTCGACCTGGGGAAGGACACCAAGGGCACTGCAAAAGTCGGCGACAAGGTCACGGTGTATTACACAATGGCCGCGACGCAAATCGAGGTGAAGCCCGCCGCGGCTGCGACCCCCACCAAGAAAAAGTAACGGCCGCGGCGCCGGCTACGCTTTGCCCCGCATCCTTCTGAGGGCGCGCCGCTCGCGTTTGTCGGGCGACTGCGGGGGCGTCATCGCCGCGTGAAACAGTCGCTCCTGCCGCCGAAGCTCGATCTCCTCGGGCGTCGGCGGCGGAGTGAGATCCTCGTAGAGGCGCCGGGCTTCCGCCTTGGCGACGTGCCGTTCGGCGAGCGCGACGACCTTCAGTCGCTGCTTCCGCCCGAACGGCCGGCCGATCTCCAGATCATCTCCCACTCGCAGGCGGCGATTCGGCTTCGCCGGGTGTCCGTTGACCTCCACCTTGCCGTTGCGGCACGCCTTCTGGGCTTCCGAACGCGTCCTGAAGACGCAGGCGACGTCCAGCCAGACATCCAGCCGAACGCCATCCCCGTCATCATGCACGTTGACCATTTCGCGTCGTCATTCTACAGTTCGCCAGCGCGGATCGCACCACGCACGCCTGTCGAACCGCGAGACTCAAGCACGAAACACAGGACAGACACGAAACGCTCGAAACTTACGCCATGACTGACGTCTTCCATCAGATTTACAACCCTGTCGCCGGCAGCGTGTTTCTCTCGGCGCTCGTCGCGTCCGTGCCGCCGCTGCTGCTGGCCCTTCTCCTCGCGGTTCTGCGTGTGGCGCCGTGGCGCGCGGCGGTTGCGGCCGCCGGCACCGCGTTCGTGCTGGCCTGGCTGGTCTGGGGCATGCCGCTGTCGCTGACGATAGCGGCCACGACCCACGGGATGGCGTTCGGTCTCTGGCCGATCAGCTGGATCGTCGTGAGCGCCGTCTTTTTCTACAACCTCACGGTCGAGAGCGGAGACTTCGACGTGATCCGCCGATCCCTCGCCCGGCTCACCGGCGATCGGCGCATCCAGCTGCTGCTCGTGGCCTTCTGCTTCGGCGCGCTCATCGAAGGCATCGCGGGTTTCGGCGCGCCGGTGGCGATTACGGCATCGATGCTCGCGGGTCTTGGCTTCGAGCCGATTATGGCGGCGTCGCTCGCGCTCATCGCCAACACCGCTCCCGTCGCGTTCGGCTCACTCGGGATCCCGGTCACGACGCTGGGCGGCCTCCTTGCCCCGATGCTCGGCCACGACACGCAGTCGACCACGAGAGCGCTGTCGGCGATGGTCGGCCGCCAGCTGCCGATCTTCTCGCTGGCGATTCCCGCTTACCTGGTCGTGTTGTATGCGGGATGGCGGCGGATGATCGAAGTGTGGCCGGCGGCGCTGGTAGCGGGAGCCACCTTTGCGATCGGTCAGTTCACGGTGTCGAACTTCGTCGGTCCCGAGCTCACCGATGCCTTGTCGGCGCTGGTGTCACTGACCTCGGTCGCGCTGCTCCTGCGGGTGTGGCAACCGGCGGAGGAGTATACGGAAGGCGCGCGAGGAGTAGTCGCGGCGCCCACGGCGGCGGAGACGGGAGGACGCGTGGTTCGCGCCTATGCGACCTACGGCATCCTGATTCTCACGGTCCTGATCGGACAGATCGGCAATTTCGCGGGGATGTCGCAGCTGAAGCCGCCCGCCAACGTGACCGCATTGCTCAAGTGCGGACAAGGCGGGAACAGTCTGTGTCCGGACCCCTGGTTCGGCCCCACCGCGGCCGCCGAGCCGCAGGGATTCCGTTTTCCCGTCTGGGAATTCAACTGGCCCGGGGCGTACATGGTTCGCGACGGCCGGATCGCGCCGCTGGTTCAGCGCGAAGTGCCTGTCGTCGCCGCGTCGAGCCCGTATCCGCTCACGTATCGTCTCGACTTTCTCGCGGCCGCCGGCACGCTGGTGTTTCTCGCCGCGCTGATTGCGTTCGTGCCGATGCTGCTGTTCGGCACGCCGGCGAGCGCGCTCGGCACGACGTTGACGAAGACGGTCCGTCAGCTTCGGCTGCCGGTCATCACGATCGCATTCATCCTGTCGATCGCGACGGTGATGAACTATTCCGGGATGACCTCGTCGATGGCGCTCGCGCTGGCCAAGACCGGCGTCATGTTTCCGTTCTTCGCCGCGTGGCTCGGCATGATCGGCGTGTTCCTGACCGGCAGCGATACCTCGTCGAACACGTTGTTCGGTCCATTGCAGGCGACGACAGCGAAGTTGTCGTCGCTGGATCCCGTGCTGATGGCGGCCACCAACAGTTCCGCGGGCGTGATGGGCAAGATGATCAGCCCGCAGAATCTCTCGGTCGGTGCGGCCGGCGTGGGTGCGGTCGGACGCGAGGGAGAAATCCTGGCCAAGGTCATCGTCCACAGCCTGATCTTCACGGCGCTCATGGGCCTCGTCGCGATGCTCCAGGCGTACGTGGTGCCGTGGATGGTCCCGAAGCTCTAGGAAGCGGATCCGTCGAATGGCACTGGGGCGGTGGCGATCGGGATGGCTCGCGTTCGGCGTCGTGCTTGGGGCGTTGTTCGTGGCCGAACGGCGGCGGCCTCTGCGGCATCAAAAAGAACCCGGGCTCGAACGCGTCGGACGCAACCTGGCGATCGGACTGACCGCGGGCGCGACGACGGCGATCAGCGAGTTTCCGCTCGTCGGGCCGGTGCAGCGCGTATCGGAGCGTTGGCGACTCGGGCTGCTCCGGCGACTGCCCGTGCCTCGAGCGCTGCGTGTGATCCTCGGCTTCCTGCTGCTCGATTACACCCTGTATCTGTGGCACTGGATCAACCATCGCTCGTCCTTCCTCTGGCGGTTCCACGCGGTTCACCACGTCGATCGTGATCTCGATTCGACGACAGGCGTGCGATTTCATTTTGGCGAGCTCGCGATGGCCGCCGTGTTTCGCGCCATGCAGGTGGCACTGCTCGGCGTCGATCGCGGCACGCTGCGTCTGTGGCAGCAGATGCTCGTGTTGTCGGTCGTGTTCCATCACAGCAACCTGGAGTTGCCGCTCGAAAGCGAGCAGCTGCTGAACGCGATCCTCGTGACACCGCGCATGCACGGTATCCATCACTCGACCCGGGTGGACGAGACCAACGCGAACTTTTCGAGCCTGCTCTCGTGCTGGGATCGGCTGCATCGCACTCTGCGGCTGGACGTGCCGCAAGGAACCGTGACCATCGGTGTCGCCGGGTTCTCCGAACCGGAAGACGTAACGCTCGAGCGTTCGCTGACGCTGCCGTTTCGCGACGAACCAAGGCTGCTGCCTCCAGCCAGTAAGCAATAGCCAATGCGCCTGTGAATTTTTACAGGTCTCGAGAGACTGCTTGCCGATGACAGATCCCCCGAAACTCGAGACCATGATCGCGCGCCTGACGCGAGATCCGGCCTATCGCATGGAGCTCACGGCGCAACTCTCAGCGAGGACACTCGATCCGGAAACGATCGACCGCCTGATCCTCTATGCGAGGGGCCGCGATTCGACGCTGGCGAAGGCCATGGTGCGAAAGGTCTTAACCGACGCCGGCGTGTCCTGGGAAGCGTTGTGATCGGCGCCGGTAAACGCCAGGTCTCGCGTGGCGTATTACCTCCTCGATGGAGATTTCCAGAACATCGTCAGACCGGCAGGCGCCGGTGTGTCCAAAATGCGCGGGCGCGGGCAAGCGGGTCGGCGCCCACGAGAACGTCGCGTACTTCCGCTGCCTGGCCTGCACGCGGATCTGGGCCCGACGCCTCGAGTGAGCCGGGCTTTCCCAATCAGTCGCCGACGACTGAACTCCACACATGAGCGCGCCGCGCTAGACGGGATCGCTGCGTTCTCACCTTCTTCCTATGTCATTAACTGACGATCGCGTGCCGCCGCTGGCATTTCTCGAGGGCGGCGGCGTGACCGGTCAGCTGATTCGAGCGATCGACTGGGGGCGCACGCCCCTCGGCGCGATCGGTGGATGGCCCGCAAGCCTGAAAACGCTCGTGGGGACCATCCTGCATTCCCGTCATCCCATGTTTTTGTGGTGGGGGCCCGACCTCATCCAGTTCTACAACGACGCGTATCTTCCCAGCCTGGGCCTCGGGAAGCACCCATCCGCCATGGGCCAGCGCGGCGAGGAATCCTGGCGCGAAATCTGGCCGATCATCTGGCCGCAGATCGACGACGTGATGAGCCGCGCGAAGGCGAGCTGGAACGAAGACGCGCTCGTGCCGATCTTCCGCAACGGGCGCATCGAAGAGGTGTACTGGACGTACGGCTATTCACCGGTCTTCGATGAATCGGGCGCGGTCGGCGGCACGCTGGTCGTGTGCACCGAGACGACGTCGCGCGTGGTCAGCGAGCGCCGGCTGCGGACGCTGCGCGCGTTCGTCGAGCGCACGGTGCTCGCGGCGAGTCAGGCGGCGGTGCTCGAGAGCGCCGCGGCCGTCTTCGGCAGCGAGCCGGCCGATGTGCCGTTCGCGCTGGTCTATCGCAGCAATCCCGAGACGCAGGTGCCCGTGCTCGCGCAATCAATCGGCATCCATCGCGACGATTGCGCGGCCGTCGATGCGGCGGTTCGCGATCGACTGGTCGAACTCTCACGCGATCCGTCCGCGCAACCGCTCGCCAGTCCGGTTGCGAACAGCGGCAACCCGTGGCCGGAGCCGGTGACGCACGTGTTCGTGGCGCGCATCGCGTCGCGACTCGATCAGCCTCCGTCCGGTTATGTCGTGTTCGGCGTCAGCCCCCGGCTGCCGTTCGGAAAGACCTATCGCGACTACTTCCGGCAGCTCGCCGAGCACGCGGCGACCGCGCAGTCACGGGTCGAGACGCTCTACCTGCGCGCGGTGATGGAGAACGAGCGGAACAACCTGCTCGAGCAGGCGCCCGTGGCGACGGCCCTGGTGACCGGCGCCGATCACGTTTTCCAGATTGCGAACCCGCTGTTCGAACAGCTCGTGGGACGGACGCAGATGGTCGGCAAGACCGTCGTCGAGGCCTTCCCGGAGCTCAACGACACGCCGTTTCCCGGCCTGCTCGATCGCGTGTACCGCTCGGGCAAGCCGTTCGTGACGAACGAGATGCTCATCCCGCTGGATCGGGACGGCAGCGGCCGCGTCGAGGAGTGCTACTTCAAGTTCAACGTCGAGCCGATGCGGAACGCGTCGGGCGACGTCTACGCCATGATGGCGGTGGCCGTCGACATCACGCCGCAGGTCTCGGCGCGGCGAGCTCTCGAAAAAGCGCACGGCGAGCGCGAGGCGCTGTTGTCGGAGCTCGAGTCGGCCGGCCGTGCGAAGGACGAATTCCTGGCCATGCTGGGCCACGAGCTCCGCAATCCGCTGGCTCCGATCCTGACGGCGCTGCAACTGATGGGACTGCGCGGCATCAAAGGCGCGGAAAAGGAACGCGCCGTCATCGAGCGGCAGGTCCGGCACGTCGTGCGACTCGTCGACGATCTCCTGGACGTCTCGCGGATCACACGCGGCAAGATCCAGCTGGCGATCGAACCGGTGCGTCTGGCCGATGTGGTCGCAAAAGGGATCGAGATGGCCAGCCCGATCATCGAGCAGCGGTTGCATCGTCTCACCGTCTCCGTGCCCGACGGCCTCATCGTCGACGGCGACGCCGGCCGGTTGGCGCAGGTGCTGTCGAACGTGCTGACCAACGCCGCGAAATATACGGAGCCGCGTGGCGCGATCGACGTGACGGCCGAACAGCGAGAAGGCGACGCCTGGGTGTCGGTTCGCGACAATGGCGTCGGCATCGATCCGGCGATTCTGCCCGCGATGTTCCGGGCCTTCGCGCAGGAACGGCAGGACAGCGATCGGTCGCAGGGAGGCCTCGGCCTCGGTCTGGCCATCGTCCGGAACCTTGTCGCGGCGCACGGCGGCAGTGTGATGCTGGAGAGCGAAGGCCGCGGGCGGGGGACGGTCTGCATCATCCGGCTGCCGCTCTCGTCGGCGAGCACCTTCACGTCGGCGCCGACCGACGCGGAGTGTTCCGGGCTGCCTGGCGGCCGTGACGCCGTTGTGCTCATCGTGGACGACAACGTCGACGCCGGCGAGATCATGGCCGAGTCGCTGCGCGCGCTCGGGTATGTTGTCCGATACGCACAGGACGGAATACAGGCGCTCGACATCGCCGAGGACACCGGGGCCGACGTGGCGATCCTGGACCTCGGGCTGCCGTTGATGGACGGCTACGAGGTGGCCGCGCGACTGCGGGCGCTGCCGAGATGTTCGCACATCCGGTTGATCGCGCTGACCGGGTACGGTCTCGAGAGCGATCGCCGCCGAACCCGGGAAGCCGGCTTCGACGAGCACTTCGTCAAGCCGATTGATATCGATACACTGGATCTCGCGCTGCGATCGCTCGGACCGCAGCGGACATAGAGGTTCCGTGCATGTGGCAACCCAATCGCGCCCAGTGGCCGATCATCTGGGCCGCGGCGCTGCTGCTGGTCCTCGGCTGGCCGCCGGAGAACGGGCGCAGCCTGGGCCTGAAGCTCGTGAACTGGGCGGTCGATCCCGTCGGTTCGCTGCCCTCGTTGCCGCCGCCGCTACCGATGGCGCTGGACGACGACGGCGATGCGGTGACCGCGCATGACGCGCAGGAGGCGGAGTACTACCGCCTTCATCAAAGCTCGCGGCTGCTGCGGTGGCGATTGGATCTGAAGGAAGCGGGAGAGCCGCTCGATCCGTCGACCGAGCGGCAGCTGCTGGTTGGTGTGGCGGTGCTGAGCGCGCTTGCCGTCTGGCGACTCAATCGCAAATTACGAGATTACCCAATAACCAGATAACCCAATTACCCAATTACCCAATAACCAGATGGTTACTTCGACGCGGTCCGCGGCGCCGGCCGCATCGTGATCCGCTGGACGCGCCAGTTCTGCGCCTCGCCCGTGTAGAGCTCGTTCTCGCTGACGCAGTGCATCTCGTGCACCCAGTAAAACTGACCGACCTTCTTGCCGGTCGTGCCGAACCAGCCGAGGAGATGGCCTTCGAGATCTTCCTTGTAGATCTTGCCGCCCGCGTCCGCGCTGAACAGGAACTGCTGGCCCGACGCGTTGGGCGGCGTGATGCACATCGCCCATGGCGCGCGCACGTTGCTGATGATGCGGATCGGATTCAGGTCCGGATCGAACACCTGGATGCGCTGGTTGCCGCGATCGCCCACGTAGATGTTGCCCTTGGCGTCGTTGGCGATCGTGTGCGGCGTGCTGAATTGGCCGGGGCCATTCCCGCGGGTGCCGATCGACTTCACGAAATCGCCGTCCTTGGTGAACTTCGCGACGCGTGAGTTGGTGTACCCGTCGGCGACGAAGATGTCCCCTTGCGTGTCGAACGCCACGTCAGTAGGCCGGCCGAAGCTGCCGCCGCGTCCGCCGCCCGATCCCGGCCCCGTCAGCACCGCGGGATCGGTCTTGCGGCCTTCCTCGAGGAAGCGCTCCATGTAGTCGACGGCTTCGTCCTTGCGTCCCAGGACCATGGTGACGAGCCCCTGCGGGTTGAATTTCATCACCATGTTCGAACCTTCATCGATCACAAAGAGGTTGTCTTCTTTGTCGAAGCGGATCGCGTGGGCAAAGGAGAAGCCGTACGCGTTCTGTCCCCACTCCTTGACGTACTTGCCGGTCTCGTCGAACTCGAAGAGCTCGGCAGCCTGCGCGCCGCGGGCCGGTCCCACGTTGCCGCTTCTCGTGTAGACGAACAGATGCTTCTTCGAATTGATGGCCACACCGACGGTCTCGCCGATCGTGTGCCCGGCCGGCATCAGCGGCAGCGAGACGGCGTCGTAGGGAATCTGCGGCGTATCTTTTTCGAGCTGCGTCTGCGCGGCCAGCGCGGCCTGTTGTTCCGGACTCAGTCCGCGTCCGCGTCCGCCTGCGCCGCCGACCGCTGGCGCTGTCGGCGCCTGTCCGGGTTCGCCGGCCGGCGCCTGACCTCGTTGTGCGTATCCGGCCGCGCTCAGCAGCAGGGTCAGTAGAATGACGTAACGTTTCACTATGAACTCCTTCGAAGCGAGCCTCGCCGAGGCTGTCACTTTCGGCAGGCAGTATACCCCGGAGGGTTGAATGTTCTGCCTTACTGAATCATGATGCCGCGAGGAGAAGGCCCATGAAGAGACTCTCGCTCGCCTTGATGGCGCTCGTCGCGGTCATGGTGTTTCCACACGAAGCGACGAAGGCTGCCCCTGCGCCGCTTGACGGTCTCTGGGACGCGGTCATCGTGGCCGCCGGAACCGACGTGCCGTTCCGCTTCGAGATCTCGACGAAGGGAAGCGAGGCGCAAGGGTTCTTCTTCGAAGGCGACAGGAAAGTCGGCTCGACATCCGGCACCTTCGCGGACGGCGTGTTGAAGCTCGATTACGAGTTCCTGAACACCACGCTCGAACTCTCTCTGAAAGACGATGCGTTGACCGGCACGTATCGGAATAACCGCGCGGGCGCGCGCCCGCAGGATGTCCGGATGCGCCGCTTCGTCCCCACGGCGATTGCCGAGGACAACACGCCGTCGCTGGCCGGCAACTGGGAGATGCGCCGAAACGCGGATGAAGTGACCGCGCCGCGAGACACGCGCACGTGGCACGTCTTCCTGCGTCAGTCTGGCGCGGAAGTGTCGGGCACGATTCTTCGCGTGGACGGCGACACGGGCACGCTGGTGGGGCACTGGCAGAAGGGCAAGCTGACGCTGAGTCACTTCGCCGGCGAGCGTCCGAACCTGTTCGAGGCCACGCTCGATGCGGACGGCACGCTCGCGGTGACGTTGAACGGATCGGCGCACTATCGTGTCGTGCGGAGCAGCGAGGCTCGCGCGAAGGGCATTCCCGAACCGCCGGACCCGTCGCGCTACACGAACGTGAAGGATCCGGTCTCGCCCTTTCACTTCGCGTTCCCCGATCTCACCGGCAAGATCGTGTCGGACACCGATCCGCAGCTGCGCGGCAAGGTGATGGTCCTGGCCATCGGCGGCAGCTGGTGCCCGAACTGCCACGACGAGGCGCCGTTTCTGACGGAGTTGTACCGCGACTATCGCGCGCGCGGCCTCGAAA
Organism: Vicinamibacterales bacterium; assembly: GCA_035693505.1. Classification (GTDB taxonomy): domain Bacteria; phylum Acidobacteriota; class Vicinamibacteria; order Vicinamibacterales; family CAVVIG01; genus CAVQFC01. The sequence continues at coordinate 34,367 of DASSGK010000578.1, read as the reverse complement.
TTGTGGGGCTGATGTTCGAGAACGATCCCGATCCGAAGATCGCGCGGCCTCGCGTGCAGTCGTTCATCAAACGCTACTCCGCGCAGTACCCGATGCTCATCGCGGGTACGACGCAGGCGACGCCGACGTCGAAGACCATCGCCGAGGCGCTGCCGCAACTCGTCAACTTCGGCGCGTACCCGACCACGATCGTGCTGGGGCGTGACGGCCGCGTCCGGAGCGTGCACGCCGGATTCCCGAGCGCGGCGACGGGCGCGGAGCACACGCGCTACAAGCAGGAAGTCCGCGAGTTGCTCGAGCGGCTCCTGGCAGAACCTTCCGCGAGTCAGTAAGCGGTATCGGATATATACGACTTGAGCAGTTGATTCAGCGCGCGCGGCGCTTCTTCGGGGCGGGTGCCTCGACGGTGTCGGCCTCGCGCGCAACCATGACCTCGGTCGCCTTGACGATCGCGAGCGCTGAGTCGCCGCGCCGGAGTTTGAGCACGCTGAGCGCGTCGGCCGTGATGATGGCCGTGAGCCGCTGATCCCCGATACGAAGCCGGACCTGGCCCAGCAGCCCGTCGATCCGCACTTCCTCGACGAAGCCCCGCAGTTGATTCCTGCCGCTGAGCGCGACGATGAGCCCGGCAGGGCGGTCGCCGCTGCGGGCGGACGCGGGTGCGTCCGGCGCGTGATGGGCCAGGAGCCGATCGACCTCCGCTTCGGCGAGGCGGTGATGCCCACCCGCGGTTTGCGTGGTTCGGACTTTTCCCAATCGAATCCACTGCTTGAGCGTGGAATAGCCGATGCCCATCCGCTCGGCGGCGGCTCGTGCGGTCAGAAGCGCCATGTTGCTGAAGTCCTCCAGGAAAACGGCTCGAATCATATCGTGGACGGGCGTTGACGTGTCCGGCTTCAGCCCGACTGTCGAGCGGTCCGTCTGCCGCGACTCCGCGCACAGCAGACACCGTGGCGATGCAGTCGGTTCTGTTCAACATCAGCGTGTCTGCTCATCGGATCCAGCCGGCACTCAATCCTCGAAAGCCTGAGCCGTTGCTTAGGGTCCGTTTCAAGCCGGTTGAAACCGATTTGAATATTGTTTACGTCCGGTATACAGTCAGCCGCTCGACTGTCTTCCGGAGGCTGCATGCGATTGGTCCGTGGTTTGTGCGGGTGTGCTCTCGTTGTGGCGGGGTGCCTCGTGCACGCGACGCCCCTGCTCGCACAGGTTGCGGCGGGTGAGATTACGGGCCTGTTGAAGGACCCCGCGGGCGCCGCGGTACCCGGGGCGACCGTCACCGTCACCGACGTCAACACCAATCGTCAGCGCATCATCGTCTCGAGTCAGGACGGCGTCTATACGGCGCCGAGTCTCCCGCCGGGCAACTATCGCGTCGACGTGGACCTCTCGGGATTCAAACCCGTCCGCCGCGCCGGGATCCATCTGGAAACCGGCGAGAAGGCACGCCTCGACTTCGACCTTGCGATTGGGAACGTCAACGAACAGGTGACGGTCACGGCCGACGCCACGCCGTTACGCGCCGAGACCGGCAGCCTCGGCACCGTCGTCGCTCACGAGCAAGTCGTCCAGCTGCCATTGAACGGGCGGTCGTTCATCCTGCTCGCGTCGGTGGCGCCAGGCGTCGCGCTCCCGCCCAATTCCCAGTTGCCGCGCATCAACGGCGGCCGCCCGCGCACGAACGAGTATCTCTTCGACGGAATCTCGGTGCTGCAGCCCGAGCCCGGTCAGGTGGCGTTTTTCCCCGTCGTCGACGCGATCCAGGAATTCAAGGTCGAGAGCAACAGCCCGCCGGCCGAATTCGGCCGGTTCAACGGCGGCGTCATCAACCTCACCACGAAGGCGGGCGGGAATGTGCTTCACGGCACGGGCTTCGAGTTCCTCCGCAATGAAGCGTTCAACGCCACCAACTATTTTCAGGCTGCCAACGCGGTGAAGCCGGATTACAGACGCAATCAGTTCGGCGGGATGCTCGGTGGTCCGCTGGTGAAAGACCAGACGTTCTTCTTTGTCGACTATCAGGGACAGCGGCAGTCGATCGGCCGAACGGTGACCTCCACGGTCCCGACGCTGCTGCAGCGGCAGGGGATTTTCACCGAGCCGATCGGCGGCCGTGTGCCCGTCATCTACGATCCGGCGACCACGGTCGGATCGACCCGCTCGCCGTTTCCGGGAAACGTCATCCCGGCGGGGCGGATCGATCCCGTCGCGCTCTCACTGCTTCAGCGCTATCCGCTTCCGACCGCCTCAGGCGTCGCCAATAATTTCAGCCGGACGGAGAACGAAGTCGACAACCAGGATCAGTGGGACGCTCGCATCGACCACAAGTTCGCGACCAATCGCGACCAGCTGTTCGGCCGCCTGTCATATTTCCGCGACGGCTTCGTTCCTGTGACGCCTCTCCCGGACGGAAGCGGCGTCACGAGCGGTACGCTAGGACCGCAGGACACGACGGCCTGGTCGTTCGCGTCGAACTACCAGCACACGTTCTCGTCGAACATGCTCAACGAGCTGCGCATCGGCGACACGCGCCGCACGGTCGGCCGAACCGCGGCACAGCTGACGACGAGCGCGGGGAGCGCGCTGAACATCCCAGGCATTCCGTCGACGGCGAAGTTTCCGAACACGCTTCCGACGTTTCTCGTCAGCGGCTATCAGCAGCTCGGGTCGCCGCCCAACACCGCGTCGGACTTCAACACGAGCGTGTCGGAAGTTGCCGATTCGCTGACGTGGCTGCACGGCCGCCACACGATCAAGGCGGGGCTCGACTGGCGATGGGAGCGCTTGAACGTGGTCCAGCCGCCGTCGCCGACCGGTTCCTTCACGTTCAACGCCGTGGGCAGCGACCTGCCGGGCGTCGTGAACACCGGGACGCCGCTCGCGAGTTTTCTCCTCGGCCAGGTCCAGCTCTTTTCGATCGACCTGCAGCAGTCGCAGATTCAGGAGCGCGCGCACTTCCAGGAGTACTTCATCCAGGACGACTGGAAGGTCTCCGATCGCCTGACGCTGAATCCTGGACTGCGCTACACGCTGAACTTCCCGTCGAACGAGATCAACGGGCAGACCGCCGTGTTCAACCTGCAGACGCAGCAGCTCGAGTACCCGGGCACGGAGCCGGTGCGTCCGCTCAAGAAGAACAACTTTGGTCCGCGCATGGCCGGCGTGTACCGGCTCACGGACAAGACGATCGTGGGTGGCGGCTACGGCCTCGTCTGGATCGAGATGGCCGGCATCACGACGCCATTCACGACGCCGACGTTTCCATTTCTCCAGACCGTCTCCCAGCGCGCGCTCGACACGATCAACCCGGCGTTCGTGTTGAGGAACGGGCCGTCAGTGGCGCCAATCGGCCCGACGCCGACAGCGGGACTGGGCCAGGGCGTCTTCTCCGTCGATCCGACGCTCGGCTCGGGGTACGTGCAGCAATGGAACGTGTCGGTCCAGCGTGAGCTGACCCCGAACACCACCTTCGAAGCCGCCTACGTAGGATCGTTCATCACCCACGTGGGGATCCCGGACACGAACCTCAATCAGCTGAGCGTGAGCCAGCTTGCGCAGGGCGCGTCGCTGAACACGCGGGTTCCGAATCCGTACTTCGGCATCATTCCGCGCTCGTCGTCGCTGGGCGATCCGACGATTCCCGTCTCCCAGCTGATGAAGCCGTATCCCGAATACACGACCGTCAGCCTCTATCGCAACAACGTCGGCACGACGCGGTACCAGGGACTCGAGCTCAGCGTCCGCCAGAGACTCGCGCGCGGTCTCCTGTATTCGGTCGCCTACACGCGCTCGAAGCTCGTCGACGATGCCTCGTCGGTGTTCGACGCGTCGATTCTCACCGGACCGATCGCCAACTATCCGGTCGCCGACAGCTTCAACCGCTCGCTCGAGCGCGATTACTCCACCGGAGACATGCCCAATGCGTTCGTCTCGTCGATCGTCTGGGATCTGCCGATGGGCGCGAACCGCGCGCACCAGGGGCACGGCGTGCTCGGCGCCATTCTCAGCGACTGGACCGTCACGGGGTTGATCACACTCCAGTCCGGGATGCCGGTCGCGATCACGCAGACGACCAACTTCAACGCCTTTGCCGGCTTCGGCGTGCAGCGGCCGAATCTCATCGGCGATTCGACGCTTCCCGCCGATCAGCGGACGGCCAGCCAGTGGTTCAACACCGCCGCATTCGGCATTGCGCCGGTGTTCACGATTGGATCGGCATCGCGCAATCCCGTGCGGGGACCGTCGTATCGCGACCTCGATCTCGCGTTCATTCGACGGGTACCCGTGCACAACGGGACGTCGCTGGAACTCCGTGCGGAGATTTTCAATCTCTTGAACACGGTCAATCTCGGTGCGCCCAATGCGGTCGCAGGTGCCGCGAATTTCGGCACGATCACGACCGCCCTCGATCCGCGGGTCGCGCAGTTCGCCGTAAAGTTTCTGTTCTGACCGCCCCATCAGGCGGTCACGGCGTCCTGCGCTCGAGCTCTCGCTCGCTGCGCGAAGCCGTGGCAGCTCTGCACGCTCATCCGATCGCGACCGCAGGCGCGAATCTTGCTCCAATATTCGTATCAAAACGGAGGGGCACATGGATCACACGCGACCGGAACTGAAGTACGTAAGCGCGAAGGATCTCGATGACGATGGAAAGTCACTGGCCGGTCTGCCGGTGATGGGGCTCGATGACGAGAAGCTGGGCCAGGTCGAAGGGTTCATCATCGACGTGTCTCAGGGACGTCCGCGTCATGTCGTCGTCGAAGCCGGCTGGTTCATCCACAAGCACTTCCTGCTGCCGATCGGGCACGCGGGTCTCAACGCGGACGGCGCCGGCCTGACGGCAGACATCACCAAAGATCGCGTCAAGCGGTTCCCGGGTTTCAACAAGCGCGAGTTCGAGACGCTGTCAGCGGCCGATATCAGGCAGCTCGACGAGCAGATTGCGGCAGCCTGCGACGATGCCAACCAGGTGTCGGCGGTGCAGCTGGAAATCCACTATCGCTTGCCGGGATGGTGGAAATCGACGTATTACAGTCTGCCCGCCGGCGACCGCCGCTAGGGCGTCTCCATCGGCCCGGTAGACAAGCCGGGGTCGAGTGGGTACGCTCCTCGATCCATCCGATCCCGGGGGAGCTTTTGACAAGGGGCTGCCTGTGAGATCACAAGTTGCGGCCGGGCCTCAGACCTTTTCGAGCGACACCGTGTCCGCCAGCTCGACGCTCGCGGATCGGTGGGCGCTGGAGCGCATTCGAAAATCAGTCGCCACCGCACCGCTTGATTTCAGGCTCTGGGACGGGTTCGAGCTCCCGTCCATCGCGGGCCCGCCGGTTGCGACCATTGTCTTCAAGAATCGGCGTGCGCTCTTCAGCTGGATCTGGGACCCGGATCTGAATTTCGGCGAAGCGTACATGTTCGGCGCCGTCGAAATTCAGGGGGACCTTCTCCGCGCGCTCGAGGTCATTTACGAAGCCCTGGGTGTGAAGCCGAGGCCGTGGTGGCTGTGGCAATCATCCAACGACGTATCCGCCGCGCGGGAGAACGTGCATCAGCACTACGACCTCGGAAACGACTTCTACCGGCTGTGGCTCGACCATGAGATGGTCTACACCTGCGCGTATTTTCCGACGCCGGAGCATTCGCTGGAAGAGGCGCAAATCGCCAAGATGGACCTCGTCTGCCGGAAGCTGAAGCTGAAGCGCGGGGAGCGAGTACTCGAAGCCGGCTGTGGGTGGGGATCCCTCGCATTGTTCATGGCCAGGCACTACGGCGTCACCGTGACGGCCATGAACGTCTCGTCAGAGCAGATCGCGTTCGCACGACGGCGTGCGGAGGCGGCAGGTCTTGACGCGGCAGTCACCTTCGTCGAAGACGATTATCGAAACGCCCGGGGCCGCTACGACGTGTTCGTGTCCGTCGGCATGCTCGAACATGTCGGCCTCGCCGACTTTCGCACGCTCGGTGAAACAATCGGCCGCTGCCTCGAGGCGCGGGGCAGAGGGTTGCTGCATTTCATCGGCCGCAACCAGCCGATGCTGCTGAATCCGTGGATCAGAAAGCGCATCTTTCCCGGCGCGTACCCGCCGACCCTGCGAGAGGTGTTCGAGCGCGTGCTCGAACCCGGCGCCTTGTCCGTGCTCGACGTCGAGAACCTTCGTCTGCACTATGCGCTCACGCTCGAGCACTGGCGCCGGCGCTTCGATCACGCGTCGGAGCAGGTGCGGGAAATGTTCGACGACACGTTCGTCCGCGCATGGCGGCTCTATCTGGCCGGATCGGAAGCCGCCTTTTCGACGGGCATGATGCAACTGTTCCAGGTCGTGTTCGCTCCTGGCGCGAGCAACGCGATTCCATGGACGCGGGCCGAGTAGCAAGCCCACACGACGCGATGGAGAACTGTGACGTGCTCGTCGTGGGCGGCGGACCTGCGGGGTCGTCGTGTGCGCGCCGGCTTCGCCAGCACGGCCTCGATGTCATCGTGATGGATCGGTCCGCGTTTCCACGCGACAAGGTCTGCGCCGGCTGGATCACGCCGCAAGTCCTCGAGGACATCGAGCTCGATGTGCATGATTACCGGAGGGGCCGGACGTTTCAGCCCATCGTCGGATTCAGAACCGGCGTCATCGGATCCGATGCCGCCATCGAGACGAAATACGCGCAGCCCGTCAGCTTCGGGATCCGGCGATGTGAGTTCGACCACTATCTCCTCGAACACTCCGGCAGCCGATTGAAACTCGATACGCCGGTGTCGTCCATCCGCCGTGACGACGGGCACTGGGTGATCAACGAGTCCGTCAAAGCTGGCATGCTCGTCGGAGCCGGTGGCCATTTCTGTCCGGTGGCGCGCTGGCTGAACCCGCTGCTGCAGGGCGCGCCGATCGTCGTCGCGCAGGAAGCGGAATTTGCCGTGGATCCAGGCGACGCCGGGGCGTGGCCGGGTATCGCGGGGATGCCGGAGTTGTACTTCTGCCGCGCGTTGAACGGCTACGGCTGGTATTTCCGCAAGGAACAGTTCGTCAACGTCGGCTTCGGTCTCTTGAACGGTCGATCGTTGCCGAAGGCCACCGAGGAATTCGTGGCGTTCCTGCGGAAGCGCGGTCGAATTCCGGGAGCGTCGTGGCGCTGGCGCGGCCACGCGTACCTGGTCTCGGACGCGCCGCGGCGTCGTGCGTTCGATGACGGCGTCGTGTTGATCGGGGATGCGGCCGGCATCGCCTATCCGCAGAGCGGCGAGGGTATCCGGCCCGCTATCGAATCAGGTCTCCTCGCGGCATCGGCCATTGTCGAAGCGCGCGGCCGCTATTCGGCAGAGCGCCTCGCGCCATACGATCAGCGCCTGCGCCGCCGATTCGGCGGCGCCCGAAACTGGCCTGTCATACCGAAGTCGATTGTCGACGCGCTGGGGTCTCGCCTCCTCCCATGGCTGCTCGGAAACCCGTGGTTCACCCGGCACCTGGTGCTCGACCGATGGTTCCTGAACGCTCGCGAGCCATCGCTCGGTGTTTCGTAGGAACACGCAATGCGCTTCCACGATCGCATTGACGCGGGACGGCAGCTGGCCGCGGCGCTTACCGAGTATGAAGGCCGGCCCGACGTGCTCGTCCTCGGACTTCCGCGCGGGGGGGTGCCTGTCGCGCACGAAGTTGCAAGGCAGCTGCACGTGGCGCTGGACGTCTGCCTGGTCCGGAAGCTCGGCGTGCCGGGCCATGTGGAGCTGGCCATGGGCGCCATCGCTGACGGTGGGGTCGAAGTCCTCAGCCTCGACTTGATTCGCGACCTCGGGATTCCGCGTCAGACGGTCGAGCAGATCGCCGTGCGCGAGCGCCTCGAGCTCGAACGCCGCGATCGCGTGTACCGCGCCGGCCGCCAGCCGGCGAGCGTCAACGCGCGCATCGTCCTGCTGGTCGACGACGGGCTCGCCACTGGTTCAACGATGGAAGCGGCGATCCGCGTGCTGCGAACGCAGGCACCGGCGAAGGTGGTCGTCGCGGTGCCGGTGGGCCCGCGCGAAACCTGCGAGAGGTTGCGCACGATCGCGGATCAGGTCGTGTGCCTGTCGATGCCCGAGCCGTTCGAGGCTGTCGGCGCGTGGTACGAAGCGTTTCCGCAGACGACCGACGACGAGATCATGCGGCTCCTGGGCCCTACGCGTACGTAGGGCCCAGTCAGTTGTCGAGAGATCAGGCGACCATCGCGAGCGGCGCCGCCGGTTCGAGCGCGAGAAGAATCACCTCGTCTACCGACGACACCGGATGGAAGCGCATGTGATCGCGCACATCCGCAGGCACGTCCTCGAGGTCCGGCCTGTTGCGTTCGGGGAAGATCACGTCCGTCAGCCCCGCGGCATGAGCGGCCAGCACTTTCTGCTTCAGCCCGCCGATTGGCAGCACGCGCCCTTGCAGTGTGACCTCTCCCGTCATTCCGACGCTGCTCTTGACCGGTCGACCGGTGAGCAGAGAGGCGAGCGCGGTGACCATCGTCACGCCGGCGCTCGGTCCGTCCTTGGGGATCGCACCCGCCGGCACGTGGACGTGGAACTCCCGTCCCTCGAGCGAGCGCTCTTCGATCCCGAGCGGCGCCGCATGACTCTTGATGTAGGTGAGGGCGATTCGCGCGCTCTCCTTCATGACGTCGCCGAGCTGCCCGGTCAGCACGAGCCCGTTCTTGCCGGCCATTGACGCGGCCTCGACGAACAACACGTCGCCGCCGACGCCGGTGACGGCAAGACCGGTCGAAACGCCGGGGACCGAGGTTCGCGCCGCGGACTCGCGGAAGAACTTCTGCCGGCCGAGCGCGTCAACGACGGCCGTCGTGTCCACGCGTACTGGCTTCTCGCGAAGGCCTGCCGCAATCCGCGTCGCGGCTTTACGCAGCACGGTGCCCAGTTCCCGTTCCAGCTGCCGGACGCCAGCCTCACGCGTGTAGTCGCTGATCACGAGCCGGAGCGCGTCGTTGCTGGTCGTCACGTCGTCGGGCGCCAGGCCATTGCGTTCCACCTGGCGAGGCCACAGGTAATCGTGCGCGATCGCCAGCTTCTCGTCGATCGTGTACCCGTCGAACCGAATCACTTCCATGCGGTCGAGCAGCGGGCCTGGGATCGTGTCCGCCACGTTGGCGGTCGCGATGAACAACACGTGCGAGAGATCGAGCGCGACGTCGAGATAGTGATCCTGAAACGCGTGGTTCTGCGCCGGATCGAGGACCTCGAGCAGCGCCGCGGACGGATCGCCGCGCCAGTCGGCGCCGAGCTTGTCGACCTCGTCGAGCAGGATCACCGGATTCATCGTGCCCGCGTCACGCAGCGCGCGGACGAGACGCCCGGGCAATGCGCCGATGTAGGTGCGGCGATGGCCGCGGATTTCGGCCTCGTCGCGCACGCCGCCGAGAGACATCCGGACGAACTGTCGCCCGGTCGCGCGGGCGATCGATTCGCCGATGGAGGTCTTGCCGGTCCCTGGAGGGCCAATCAGCGTCAGGATGGCGCCTGAGCGGCGATCGTCAGAGAGGCCGCGCTCGGCGCGCAGCTTGCGCACGGCCAGGTACTCGGTGATCCGCTGCTTCACGTCGTCCAGGCCCGCGTGATCTTCGTCGAGCACCTTGCGGGCGTGTTCGGGGTCGAGTCGTTCTTCCGACCGCTTCGACCATGGCACCGCGATCAGCCAGTCGAGATAGGTCCGGATCATCGAGGCTTCGGCGTTGGACTCGCCCATGCGCTCGAAGCGCGCCAGTTCACGGTCGGCCTGCTGGCGCACGGCGTCTGGCATGCCCGCCGCTTCGATCTTCTTCCGGTACTCCTCGGCGACCGAGCCGTCGTTCTCGCCGAGCTCCTTGCGAATCGCGTCCATCTGCTGGCGCAGGAAGTATTCGCGCTGCTGCTTCTGCGTTCCCGATTCGACGTCCTCGCGAATGCGCTTGCGAACGCGCAGCTCGGCCAGGCGCTCCTGCTGGAACTTCAACGCGAGCGACAGGCGCTCGACGACGTCGAGCGTTTCGAGCAGCTCCAGCTTCTGTTCGAAGGTCAGATCCGGCGAGTAGCCTGCCGTATCGGCCAGCGCGCCGGGTTTGGTGATGGAGCGGACGAACGCGGCGATGCGGCCGTCGTCGCCGCGGATGTCGAGGATTTCGGCCACCACGGCCCGGTACTCGCGCTCGAGGTCGCGGGTCAGGCTCGGCGGCGGCGTGACGTCGTGGCGCTCGTCGACGTCGACGCGGAGGCCGCCGTCGGAGTCGGCATGGGCCGCGCCGGGTACGCATCGGTGGAGCGGGTTGAGCGTGGCCAGGTGCCGTCCGGCCAGCGCCGCGCGCTCCGAGACTTCGGCGACCACGCCGACCTTGGCGTAGCCGGCGCCGCGGCGGGGGATGAGCACGACGCGCGAATCGCCGCCGACTTCGGCGGGTATGGTCACCGGCATGCCGGGGAACGCCACGGCATCGTCCAGGGGAATCAGCTTGAGGGTAGTCATGCTCCGAGGTTACGCCCATTACTTGATGATGTCAACGATTGATAACATTAACTATTGAGGAAATCGACTATACTGGAGCGGATGTCCCGCCCGACCCCGCCTGCGTGCGACGCCTGGCAGCTGCTGGTGCAGTTGTTCTTCGCGCAGCGCGCGAACCTGCCTCCGGTCGCGGCCGAGCTGGAGTTGTCGCCGGCGCAATGCCATGTCCTGCACCTCATCGAGCCGGGCCGTCCGGTCCCGATGGGTCAGCTCGCCGAGACGCTGGCGTGCGACGCCTCAAACGTGACCGGGCTGGTGGACCGTCTCGAATCGCGCGGCCTGGTGCGGCGGCGGCCGTCGGCCGCGGATCGGCGCGTCAAGGTGCTGGACCTCACGCCGAAGGGCTTGCGGCTTCGCGAACTCCTGCTCGACCGCATGACCGCGCCGCCTGCGACTCTTCAGAAACTCTCGGCCGCTGAGCAGCGCGCGCTCGTACGCATTCTCGCGCGGCTGCTCGAGTAGAGATCCAGACTCGACGATATCTGTCGACGTGGTGGACAACCGCCGCGAAATTATTACCTTCACGTCGCCTCTCATCACATCTGGTGACCACAATCCTTACTCGGCGATACGCGCAACGCCTTGATTCATCGATGAGCCTCGCGTCGCCTGGTGAGGTGCGTGCCGTTTTCAGGCGCAAATCCTCGCGGTGACAACGCGGCCACGCGATTGAATGGGTATCCTGCTTGCAGACCTGTGGCGCCGAGGAGGGTTATCTATGAATCGTGCGTTATGGACGGCAGCTGCATTCGCGTGTGCGACCGCGATCGGCGTGGCGGCGCAAACGCCGAGCGCAACTCCCAGCAGCAAGACAGACGATAAGACCGTGACCGTGACAGGTTGCCTCGAGGATTCGTCCGCGGCGCCTGGCGGCGCTGTCGCAAAGTCGGGCTTCATCCTCGCGAACGCGACGATGGGCAGTGGATCGCCTGCGTCGGGCTCGACCGTTGGCACGACGGGCACGACGGGAACGGCCGCGAGTGCGCGAGGCACGTCGTACGTGCTCGAAGGACGCGACACCGAGTTGAAGAGCCACGTGGGTCATCGCATCGAAGTCACAGGGACGATCGAGCCGAAGAGTCCGGCGGCGGCGACCGCAACGCCCGGCGCGGCCTCTCCGCACGCGATGGACGATCGACTCTCCGTGACGTCGATCAAGATGGTCGCGGCCGATTGCACGCCGAAATAGTCCGACCCGAAAAGAGATCGACTCTCCAGGCGGCCACGACGTGATGCTGATCACGTTGTGGCCGTTCGTCCGCGTTCGACCGTTTGGCACTCCCAGTTTCATTGACAACCGTTGTCAGCCCGGACTGACGCACTCCGTCAGTGTCTGCATGCCGGTGCACACGTTGGCGGTCGATTCGCGCCTTACCGCGGTCTGTACCCGGGCACCTCCCTTGCTCATCAGGTTGATATGACCCGTGCCGGTCTGGCCGCCTTCCTGATGTTCGCCGTTGGAGCACTCGCTCCAGGCGCTCGCGCGGCGGCCGTCGACTCCGCAATCGCGACACCCATCGAACAGGCATTGATCGAACAGGCGTGTTCGACGCCGCCGGCCATCGCGATCAATCCCGACCTGCACGACCAGTGTCTTCAACAGAAGTTGAATGTGATGCGTGCCGATTTCGGCCGCGATCTCAGCCGGCTTTCGAGCGCCGATCGACGAAAGATCGATACGGCGTGCGAGCCGACACACGCTGCGGCGGGGCGAGAAGCGTACGTCAGTTGTCTGGCTTCCCAGCTGGCGGCCGTGCAGGCTCGCTGGAATCACGGGCGTGGCGCCGTGGCGGAAACCGCGACAGCCGCCGTGCTTCCCGTCGACGAACATGCCGCGGCGCCGACGCCATCGACTGGCGGCGACTCTCAATCCTCCTCTCGTATCTGGGTCGTGGTCTCGCTCACGCTCGCGACACTGGGCGCAGCCGGTGCCGGTCTGATGTTCGCGATGAAGGCGCGGGCGCGTGCACCGCGAATGTGCCGGGTCTGTGGGACAGCCGTCGAAGGGGCTGGCGATCTGTGTGCTCCGTGCCGGCGCGAAGCTGCGGAAGCGTTGCGGCGTGCCGCGGCGGAGCGTGTCGAGCGGCAGCGAGTGACCGAGACCCAGGAGCGCGAGCAACGCGAACGTGAAGAGGAAGATCGGCAACGACACGCGCAGGAAGCCGAGGAGGCGCAACGACAGCAGCAGGACCTGATGCGCCAGGTCGAGGAGGCGACTCAGAAAGCGGAAGAAGAGGCGCGTCGCCGCCACGCCGAGGATGCACAGGTGCAGCGCCACGCCGTGTCGATCGACGAAGAAGCCGCCTTCGATCCGTACCGCGCGCTCGATATCCCACCGGACGCAAGTCTCGATGTCATTCAAGCCGCCTACAGCAGGGCCAAGGCGAAGTTCGACGTTCGCGAGGTCGAAGGTATGGGCGACGAGATCAAGTTCCACTACAGCCAGAAGGCCGACGCGGCGGATCGCGCATTCCAGATGCTGACGAGTGCGCACGAACTCGCGCCCGCCGCACCATCACACGGGCTGCCGGTCGATCGCATGACTGGCGTTTCACCTTCCTAAGCGGGCAAGATGGGGCAGTGAGGCCCCAATGACCGACTCGACCGATCCACCTCGACCGGACCTGACGAAAGGCGTCTCCTTCAGCGCGCTCGCTGACGGCGGAATGCTGCAGGGACGCGTCGGCGACGACGAGGTCCTGCTCGCGCGCGCCGGAGATTCCGTCTTCGCGGTCGGCGCGCACTGCACGCACTATCGCGGCCAGCTCGCAGACGGTCTGATCGTCGGCGGAACCGTCCGCTGTCCGCTCCATCACGCGTGCTTCAGCCTTCGCACCGGCGAGGCGCTGCGCGCTCCCGCGCTGGATCCCATCGCCTGCTGGCGCGTGGAGCGCCGCGGCGACAGCGTGGTCGTGCGCGAGAAAATCACGGCGTCTGAATCGAAGCCGGCCGGCGCGCCAGCCGCGAAGCCGTCGCCCACGTCAGTCGGCATCGTCGGCGGAGGAGCCGCGGCTCTCGCGGCAGCCGACATGCTGAGGCGCGAAGGATACGACGGGCCGATCGCGATGATCACCGCGGACGAAGACGCGCCGGTGGACCGCCCGAATCTGTCGAAGGACTACCTCGCCGGCGAGGCGCAGGACGACTGGATTCCGTTGTGGGCGTCCGACCAGTACGCGCAGAAGCAGATCGAGTTGATCCTGCGGCGTCGTGTGACCTCGCTCGACGCGGCCGCGCGCGCCGTGGTGTTCGAAGACGGATCGCGGCGGGAATTCGGAGCGATCCTGCTCGCCACCGGAGCCGATCCCGTTCATCTCCCCATCCCGGGAGCCGACGGCGATAACGTCCTGTATCTGCGCTCGTTCGCCAACAGCCGCGCGCTGGTCGAGCGCGCGCAATCGGCGAAGCATGCCGTCGTCGCGGGCGCCAGCTTCATCGGCCTGGAAGTCGCCGCGTCGCTGCGCGCCCGCGGGATCTCCGTGGACGTTGTCGCGCCCGATCGCGTGCCGCTCGAGAAGGTGGTGGGCAACGAGGTCGGCCAGTACGTGCAGTCGCTGCACGAGGGACATGGCGTCGTGTTTCATCTCGGCCAGACGCTGACCGCAGTCGACGGGCGCACAGTGACGCTGAGCGGTGGCCGTACGCTCGATGCCGACTTCGTGGTGATGGGCGTCGGTGTCCGGCCCGCGACCGGGCTGGCAGAGCAGGCGGGGCTCACGATGGATCGAGGCATCTCGGTCAACGAGTACCTGGAGACCAGCGCCCCCGGAATCTTCGCGGCAGGCGACGTCGCCCGCTGGCCCGATCCTCACACGGGCGGGCGCATCCGCGTGGAGCATTGGGTCGTCGCCGAGCGGCAGGGGCAGACCGCCGCGCGCAACATCCTGGGACGCCGCGAACGGTTCGATGCGGTGCCGTTCTTCTGGAGCCAGCACTACGACGTCACGATCCGGTACGTCGGCCACGCGGAACAGTGGGACGCCGTTTCCGTCGATGGCGCGTTCGCGTCCGGTTGTACCGTCACGTACGTGCGAGCTGGGCAGAACGTCGCCGTCGCCACGATCGGGCGCGACAAGAAAAACCTCGAGGCCGAAGTCGCGATGGAGCGCACGCACGGCTGAAGCCGTGCGCCACACCTGAAAACCTCACGCACGGCTGAAGCCGTGCGCCATACCTGAAAAACCTCACGCGCGCCACATCCGACGCGCCATGTGGCGCAGGGCTTCAGCCCTGCGATTCGCGTCAGATCCCGCCGTTAACGGCTTCAGTCCTGCGATGTCGCGGCGTACGTGCCGAATCTGCATAGCTGTTCGCACGTGCGTCCGATACCTTGCGGCTCAGCTAACACCGCTCTGGGTCAGGTGGGTCGGGTAGGTCACGTAGGTCGGGTAGGTCAGGTGGGTCGGGTGAGTGTGGGTCGGGTGGGTCGGGTAGGTCACGTGAGTCACGCGGGTCATGTGCGTCATCCGAAGGAGAGCCAACTGTGAGTGCTCCGAAGCTGGCGTGCGCCATCGTGATTGCGGCGTGTGTGTGCGTCACAGCGGCGAAAATCAAGGTTCGCGCCGACTACGATAAGCAATTCGACTTCAAGTCCGTGCGGACGTGGGCCTGGCACAAGGACGGGCCCGGTGAAGTCAAGATGGCGCGGAGCTCCGAGGACGATCCTGCGCCGATCCAGCGGCGCGTCGAGCCGCCGATGGTCGATGCGGTCACCAAGGAGCTCACCGCGCGCAAGCTGACGCTCGATCAGAATGCGCCGGACATCCGGCTGCACTATTACGTGCTCGTGACCGTCGGCTTCGACACCCAGACGACCGGGCAATTCCTCCCTGCGGTGCCCGAGTGGGGAGTGCCGCCCTTCACTGCATCGACCATGTCCTACAGCATCATGCAGACGGGTTCGATTGTTCTCGACGTCGTATCGACGAAGCTCGATCGCGTCGTCTGGCGCGGAATCGCGCAGTCAGAGCTCGAACAATCGAGCACCGACGCGGAACGCAACGCACGGATCCGGGAGGCAGTGCGTGACCTGATCAAGAAACTTCCGGGGAAATGACAGAGGAGGACGCATGACGCTGAACCGGTCCCTCGCTCTCACACTGATCCTCTTCGGCTCCGCGGCCGCGCTCGGAGCTCAGAAGACCGTCGCCGTGCCCGGCGAAAAGGTCACGGCCACCGTCACCATCCAGCAGATCGACTCGACGAAGCGGCTGGTGACGTATCGCTCCGCTGACGGAACGGAAGACACCGTCTACGCGGGCCCCGATTTCAAGCGATTCAACGAGCTGAAGGTCGGCGACAAGGTCCACATGACCTACTACGAGTCGAAGGTCTATAACCTGAGGAAGCCGGGCGCGCCGCCACTCGAGCCATCGGATCGGATGGTCGCGACGGCCGGGAGGGGCGCGGCGCCCAGCGGCACGATATCGCGTCAAACGGTTCAGACCGTCACCGTCAAAGCCGTGGATATGTCGGTGCCTTCGATCACGGTCACGACGTCAGACGGCCGCGTCGTCACCCGCAAAGTGGAGAACAAAGCGAATCTCGAGGGCGTGAAGGTCGGCGATAACATCGACATCGTCGCGACCGAGGCGATCCTGGCGTCGGTCGAACACGCGAAGTAGACACAGGCCCGGTGGGTCGCGGGCGTTCGGGCCCGCGGCCGCCGGCATCCGCTACGGTGCTTCCAGCGCCTGCTTCATCCGTCCCAGCGTGTCTTCCGCAGCTTTCTTGACGGCGCTTTCCGCGAGGCGCTGCTTCAATCCGCCGAAGCCTCCGCTCATCAGGTCGCCGCGCGATCGATTCGCGTACACGACGTACGTCACGGGCGCCGACACGTTGGTTCGATCCTCCAGGAAGACCGTTGTCGCCAGCGAGCCGAAGAAGTAGTGGCTCGCGTAGAGCTGCTTCTGCGCCACCACGATGCGGTCCGGCCGTTGAGGATCGCGCCACGTGACCATGTGCGTGACGCCGAGGATCGGCTTGAGGCTCGCGTAGTGCTGCTTGTCCCAATACAGCTCGTCGGTCATGCCCGGCACGGATGCCTTGGGGAACTCGGTGAGATAGCGAGGCAGGGCGGGCGCGTACGCGGCAAGGAACGGCGAGTTTCGAATGATGCCGCGCCACTCGTCGGCCAGTTTCACCGGCTTGGACTGGTCGTCGTAGGTGATCAGCGCGGCGTCGCCGCGTTCGAGATAGCTCGACACGTACGCGAGCATCTTCGAACGCGCCCATTCGCTGGCGCGGTCGACGGCGCCAGGCGCCTTCCAGTCGACGGCCGAACGCACGTCGGCCATCGAAGCGCCGCCCATTCGAACGTTGCAGCGACCCGGACGGCACGACTGAAGATCGTCGACGTCGTCTGCGTCGAGCTTCAGCCGCGCGAGATCGGGCGCGCCGGGTGGACGACTGAACGTCCCGAATCCCAGCGTCACCTCTCCGTCTTCGTACGAGACCAACTGATGGAAGTAGGCGACCACGCGCTCCATCGGCGACGAGATCCGCACGATCGCGGCCGCCGCCGCCTCGCGATCGTCGCGCGAGACGTCCGTTCGCGAGATGACCTTGCCGGCATTGAGATCGGCGACCTGGTCCGCCGTGAACAGCGCGCCTTGCTGCAACAGCCAGTTCAAGTCGGCCGGAAGCGGCGCCGGCTGCGCGATGGCCGACAACGCGGCGGCGCAGGCCAGCAGAGTGCGTCCGAATTGAGCGTGCATGTCACAACCCTATGTCGCGGATTGCCAGGGCGCCTATGCGGATCCGGCATCGGCACGCTACCACACCGGGACTGCGCGTCCGCCGGATTCGCATGGACAGACAGACGCCCGGCGTCTATGCTGACTGGCAGTTTCGCCCACACGCTGAGTCGGTCGGCCGGGAAGACACAACCATGCCGAAGATGACTTTCGCGCTCACCCTCGCCGTCCTCGCCGTGTTCTCCGCGCTCATCACCGCCTTGTTTTTGGAGGTCCGCAAGCGCCGCGCCGCCGAGCGCCGCAGCGAGACACGAAACGGCGCCATCCTGCGCGCGATGCCCGACCTGATGTTCGTCATGAGCCGCGACGGCGTGTATCTCGACTATCACGCCAGGGATCATCGGGATCTGTTCGTGCCTCCGGAGCAATTCCTCGGCAAAACGATCTACGACGTGATGCCGCCGGATCTGGCGGAGATCCTCGGTGCAGCGGTCGCCTCGGTCCACGCGGGCGACGAGCCGAAAGTCGTGGAGTATTCGCTTCAGATGCCTGACGGCGAGCGCTTCTTCGAAACCCGAATGGTTGCCGGCGACGGCGATCAAGTGCTGAGCATCGTTCGGGAAACGACGGATCAGAAGCGCGCCGAGCGACGGTTGCGAGTGAACGAGGCACGTTACGCGCTTGCGACGGCAGCCGCCGGGGTCGGCGTGTGGGAGTGGGCAGTCGAGACCGACGAACTGGTCATCGATCCCGAAGTCCTCCGGCTTCTCGGCTATCAGCACACCACGTCGCCCGGCGCGACGTTCAACTGGACGCAGATCGTTCACCCGCACGATCAGGAGCAGACGAAAGCCGCCGCCCGCGATTGTCTGAACGGGCGGTCGCCCAGGTTCGACGTCGAGCACCGTGTGCTGCGCAAGGACGGTTCCATCCTCTGGTTCCACACGTGCGGTACGGCCACGGGACCGAAGGACGGTGCAGGCCAACGCATGATCGGAACGTTTGCCGACGTGACCGATCGACGGCGGGCCGAAGAGTCGCTGCGCGCCAGCGAGGCGACACTGCGATCGAGCTATCAGGAGATTCAGGATCTGGCCGGCCGCTTGATCGCCGGTCAGGAAATGGAACGGAAGCGGCTCGCACGTGAGCTCCACGACGACTTGAGCCAGAAGCTCGCGTTGCTGTCCATCGAGGTGGATCTCATGAGACAGGCTGTGGGCGACTCCGTGCCCGCGGCTGTCGGTATCTCGGAGCGTGTCACGAACATTTCGAACGACGTGCACTCACTCTCGCATCGTCTTCATCCGTTCAAGCTCGAGGCGTTGGGCCTCGTCGAGGCGATTCGAGCCTTGTGCGCCGACATGTCGAAACAGTACGGCCTCGACGTCGAATTCGTCACCGACGCCATGCCCGCGCGACTGGCGCCGGATTTGTCGCTCTGTCTGTTTCGAATCGCGCAGGAAGGGCTGCACAATGTCGTCAAGCACAGCGGCGCGACGGGCGCGTGGCTGCACCTGAGCGCGTCCGCCACGGAAATCTCGCTGCAAATCGCCGACTGCGGGAACGGCTTCGTGCCGGCCGATCACGTGCGAACCGGTCTCGGCCTGATCAGCATGCGGGAACGCATCAACTTCGTCGGCGGGCGCCTTGCGATTCGATCGTTGCCCGGCTTCGGCACGCGAATCGGCGTACGCGCGCCTCTGACGATGCCCGTTGCCGAAGACGTCGAATCAGAGTGGCCCGAGCGGCTCTCCGCAGGATCGGCCTAGCGCCTCTGCAACTGCGCGACACGGCGGATCTGAAGGTCCGCACGACTATCGGAACCTATAGAGCTGGCGCGCGGACCGGGACGGCGGGCATCAACGAGGGCGACACGAATGCGCGTCCAGCCAGCGCCGCTCGAATCGCCGGGATCAGGTCGGTGCCGAGCCGGCGCTTCAGCACGTAGCCCAACGCTCCGACGTTGAAAGCGGCGTCCACAAAGTCCTGATCTTCGTGGACGGTGAGGAAGACCACGCGAGGCGGTTGTGGCGACTCGGTCAGCCGCGCAGCGGCGGCAAGACCGCTCAATACCGGCATCGAGATGTCGAACACCACGGCCTCGGGCTTCAATGCGAAGGCGGCCTCGAACGCGGCCTGCCCGTCGCCAAACACGCCGACGATCTCGAACTCGTTCGAGAGCATCTGCGTCAGGTAGTCGAGCACCGGAGAATGATCGTCAGCCAGAAGGAGGGTCGTCCGCTTCATCGAGGGCCGTTCGAATCTTAGTGACCCTCACGACTCCCGGCAATCCAGCGCTTTGACAGTGTCCAGCGGGATCAACAGACAGGTCTTACACGATGTGATGCTTGATGGCGAACTGAATCAGTTCGGCGGTGGTCCGGATTTTGAGCTGCTCCATAATCCGGTATTTGTGAAAGGCGACCGTTCGCGGCGCGATGTTGAGAATGTGGCCCACCTCTTTCATCGAGTGGCCTTCCGCGACAAGTTGCACGACTTCGCGCTGGCGCGGCGTCAATTGCTGGGCGCCGTGGCCCGACTCCGGTCCCTGCAGCATCGATCCCATCAAGCCTTCGGTCACCAGGGGGGTGACGTAGGAGCGTCGCCGCATCACTTCGCGGATGGCCGTCTGCAGTTCGGACGCGGCGGAACGCTTGAGCAGGTAACCGGACGCGCCGGCACGAAAGGCCGCGGCGGCCAGGTCGGGATCCTCGTTCATCGTCAGAAAGATGATGCGCGTGTCGGGAAGAGCCTGCTTGATCTGGCGCGCGGCATCGATGCCGTTCAACAGCGGCATCGAGATATCGACGACGACGACATCCGGCCGCAGGCTGTCGGTGGCGGCGAGCAGGGCCCGGCCGTCAGATACCATGCCGACGACGTCGCAGTCGTCGTTGAGGAGCTTCTGAAACGCCTCGAGGAGCAGCGTGTGATCGTCGGCGAGAACGACGCGCGGGCGGCTCATGGCGTCTGCATCACCGCGGCGCCTGGCAGCAGCCGTACAGTGACTCCAATGCGCATGCCACTCCCGGAATCGGCGACCCGCAACTGCAGTTCATGAGAAGCCGTTCCGGTCAGCTGGACTTCTGCGTCCAGAACGCCGCTGTGTTTGATCACGTTGTGTAGGGCCTCCCGAACAATCCTGCACACGACAGGACGGAGCCGGCGCGGTCGAAAACGACAATCGGCAGTGGCGGCGATGCCAGCATGGCTTCGTTCAGTGCCGCGGTCTGTCTCAATTCCCGCACAATAGCCTCGGCAACAGGGGCACCTAGCAAAACTTACATAGGATGTAACTGTATGTAAGCGCCCCGTTTATAGCAGCAAGCCAGCACCTGGGTAACTGTCAACAATGCTAGTCAGCTGCGCTTTTTCCACGACGATACCGCCGTCGGTTTTCCGTTGTTATCGACCACCGTCAGCGTCAACGTTCCGGCTTTCAACTCGTAATGTCGGACGCTCGCCGTATTTACCTGATCCTCCACCGGGCGTGGAAGAGGATCGCCGGTCGCGGTCACGTCCTGCATGCGTATTTCGCGGGTCCGCACGTCGAGCACGGCGCGGCCGGCATAATTCAGCGCCAGCGGACGCGCATCGCCTCCGGAGGGCGTCTCTTTCAGCTGGCCATGAAGCGTGAGATTGCCGTACGCGTCATAAACCAGATCGCCGGTGGCCGGAAGCCTCCGCCGTTTCCCGTTTTCGTAGATGTCATACCAGACCAGCGACCACGTGCCTTCGAGCTGGCGGCGCACATCTTCGAGACTGCCGGCGCCGGCTTCCACGTCCGACCCCTTCATCGGCTTGTTGATGGGGCCCGAGGCGCCGCTCATTTTGGGTGGGGACAACGGGCCAGGAGCACAGCCACCGAGGAACGCGGCGCCGGTCAAGACGAGCATCCACCTCTTCATAAGCGCAGCATAACGCCAGTCATTCCGGCCGCCTATGCAGTTCCGGCAGTCCTTTGCCCGATCCAGCCCTTCCGGTCCGGCAATGTCTGACGGTCATTCTTATCTGAAGCACCTGAGCTGTCTGACAGTTCAATGACTGCGCGTCTTCCACGGATCATGCGCGCAGGTTCATGGCTGCGACCGACGCGGAAGCGCCCGTCTTGCCGGCGG
Organism: Vicinamibacterales bacterium; assembly: GCA_035693505.1. Lineage (GTDB taxonomy): Bacteria > Acidobacteriota > Vicinamibacteria > Vicinamibacterales > CAVVIG01 > CAVQFC01. Next base: position 13,058 of record DASSGK010000578.1, on the reverse strand, counting down.
TTGTCGACTCGCGCGACATCGACGACGTCGATGCGATGTCGGCCGCCATCGCGGACGGGATGGGCAGCGAATACGTGCAGCTGGAGGCCAGGCCGTTCAAGGGCCACTGGACCGTCGTTCACCTGCCGTCGATGGTCGTACAATTCGCACGCGCCGAGATCGCCATCGTCCGCCGCCTCCAGGTGCCCCTCGATCGGCTGGCTTTCATCGTTCCGCTGAACGTCCCGGGGCTGGCCCGCTGGAACGGTCACACCATCCGCGGCGGCGAAGTGATTGTCTGTCCGGCTGGCGGCGACGACTACGCCTTTGATCCCGGGGGGATGCAGTTCGCCATCCTCAGCGTTCCGGCGGCCGTCTGGTCCGAGTTTGTCGACGCCGCATGCCTGGCCGGGCCGGACGGCACCGCCAGCTGCGTGCTGCGTCCGGCGGCGTCTGACTCGATGGCCTTGCGCCGCCGCCTCGGGGAACTGCACGCGACGGCGGAGGCGAAAGGCGCCGGCGGCAAGGACGCGCTCGAACAGATCGCCGAGGGGGTGTCCGAGCGGCTGATCAAGTGCCTCCGGCGAAACCCGACGCACGGGCGGGGTGCGAACGCCGGCGCGAGAAGCTCGGTCGTGCGGAGGGCGGAGCAGTTCTTCCGCTGCCACGTCGGCGAACCGGTGTCGATCGCGCAGCTCTCGACGATTGCGGGGGTCAGCGAGCGAAGCCTGCGAAACGCGTTCTACCACGTCTGCACGACGAGTCCGAAGCGCTACCTGAAGCTCTGGCAGCTTCATGAAGTGCGTCGTGCGCTGCGCGGCGCAGAGCGGCCTCCGCTGTCGGTGACCGACGTGGCGACCCTCCACGGATTCTTCGAGCTCGGTCGCTTTGCCGGCGAGTACAAGGCGCTGTTCGGCGAGGCCCCCTCTCAGACGCTTCAGCGGTCCAGGACGGCTTTCGTTCCGCCGGCACACGGCGCCGCCTGAGCCCGCCTTTCCGCACGGAATCTGCCGGATCTGCATAGTCTGACACTGCTGCGGCCGGTAGGCTCGCCGCATGAGGAACATCCTGTCGACCCGCGGAGTGCAGCGTGCGGCGTTCGCGCTCGCGACGATCGTCACCGTCCTTGCGAGCGCAGGTTGCGAGCAGTCGATCACTGGTGCCGCCATCGCACCGGCAACCGTTCCCGCAGCGGTCGCGGTCATCACGACCGGAGCGGGGATCTTCAACCCGTTCGCGTCCTGCGCGACGGCGGCGTTCATCACGCCGAACCTGAATCTCATCATCACGTCCGCGAGGAACGTGACCGTCGAAGAAGTGACGCTGCACTTGCTCGACGGCTCGAACGTAGGCGGCCCCGGCATTACCGTCCCACCGGTGGGTCTCAACAGCGCGTTTGCGAACACGATCGTGCTCGCGGGCACCAGCCGGACGTTCGTTCTGGCGCCGACGTTCACATGCGGTGTGGCGGTGCCGCATGCGATTCGAGCTGACGTTGGAATCATCGATCCTGCCGGCGCACGAAGCATGGTGACGGCGACGGTCCCGCTATCGTGACGGAACAGTTTGCGCTCGTCCTGTTCGCCGCGCTCATGAAGTGGTGCGGTGAATCGAATTCGCGCGATCCGGTTGAGCCTGGGCTCGGGGCACGCGTCGCACGCCGGTGGCTCGCACGTTTACGCGCCTGCAATATCTGGCAACCCACGCTGTCGTTTCGCAGCGGATCCTGAAGCTTCGTCCACCGACTGCGGTGCATGCCGGTTCTGCATAGCCGTTGTTCGTGATGGTTCTCTAAAGTCTTCGTCCACGATGGCCGCGGTACGTCCATACGCCGCTTCAGAAATCCTCGACCCGACGGCCGCGAGACTCGACGGTCTCGGGCCGCTCGACGTCGAGGCCCAGGGGATCGTGGGCGGCAGCGAAGCGCTCCGGCAGGTGATGCACCGTGTCGACCTGGTCGCGCCGACCGAAGCAACGGTGCTGCTGACGGGGGAAACCGGTACCGGCAAGGAATTGCTCGCGCGCGCCATCCATCGTCGCGGGGCGCGCCGTGACCGCCCGTTTGTCGTCATCAATTGTGCGGCGCTGGCGGCGTCGCTCATCGAGAGCGAGCTGTTCGGCCACGAGCGCGGCGCTTTCACCGGCGCGCATGCCGGTCAGATGGGACGGTTCGAGTTCGCCCAGCACGGAACGGTCTTTCTCGACGAAGTGGGCGAGCTTCCGCTGGAATTGCAGCCGCGATTGCTGCGCGTGATTCAGGAAGGCCAGTTGGAGCGGCTCGGCAATCCGCGCACGATCGATATCGACGTCCGCGTGATTGCCGCCACCAATCGGGATCTCGCCGGGGATGTGCGGCGCGGCCAATTCAGGCGCGACCTGTACTATCGACTCAACGTCTTTCCGATCGCGATTCCGGCCTTGCGTGAGCGGCCCGACGACATCGCGCCGCTGGTAAGGCACTTGATCGAGCGCCTCGGTCGAACGCTCAACCGACGCATCGACGCGATTCCGCCGGATGCCATGCGCGTACTCGAGACGTACTCCTGGCCCGGCAACGTGCGCGAGCTGGAGAATGTGCTGCACCGCGCGATCATCATGTCGCCGGGATCGGTCCTGTCCCTCGCCGACGCATCGATGTCGGCGTTCGAACCGGTCGCGATCGACGAAAGCGCGCGGCTGGTCGACGTCGAGCGTCGCCACATCGCGAGGGTGTTGCAGGCGAGCCGGTGGCGGATCGAAGGCGCTGGAGGCGCCGCTCAGATCCTTGGCCTGAAACCAAGCACCCTGCGAAGCCGGATGATGAGGCTGGGGATCGCACGGGCACGGTGATTCCGCCCGCCCCTCAATCATGGCGGGAAACCGGCGGATTGACCGGATCTCCCACTACTGGGACGCCAAGCCGGTGATACGGCTCGGATCTCCCACGACATCCGGTGGGCTCGGCACGCCCGCGAATGGTGCCGAAACCGCATAGTCATCCGCTCGACCCACCAATTATCGTGGCCTCCATGCTGATGCTCAGAGCCGCCGCTGTCGCTGTCGCCGTCGTCGCTCTCGTCGGAGGCGGCGCAGCCGCCCAGCACAAACCGGGCGACGTCCCGGTGGACTTCAGCGCGAGCGTCAACGCCACCGGCCCTCTCGGCGCCGTGGCGACGACGCTCAAGATTCACATCGACCACTACACCGCGGAGCGCGATCGCTCGGCGCTGCTCGCGGCGCTCACCAAGAACGGATATCAGGCGTTCCTTCCCGCGTTCCGAAAGGTGCCCGTCGCCGGGTACGTCCAGATCAAGGATCAGAAATGGGATCTGCGATGGGCCCATCAACAGCAGGCGAACCAGCGCCAGACGGTGACGGTGGCGACCGACAAGCCCATTTACTTTTTCGGCGGCGGGAACGCCGACGCCAAACCGAGAACCGGATACGAACTGGCGGTGATCACCCTCGACGTCGACGACATCGGGATGGGGAAAGGGACGTTCTCGGGCGCGGCGCGCGTGAAGCCGTCCGCAGATGGAACCGGAGTCGTCGTGGACGACTACGCTGGAGCCCCGACGCCCATCCAGACCGTGACGCGGATCTTTTCCTGAGAACTGCGCCTCGTTAACGCCGCAACACGCCACCTGTTCCGCCGATGGATCCAGAAGCCGATGCCGCAGGCGCCGCTCGCCGGCGCTCGCTGTCTCCGATTCTGCAGAATGAAGAATTCCAGCCGCTGTCGTCGACCGTTCGGGTCGACTACGGCGCGTGCTCGGACATCAGGCCGAAGGGTGCGCCCAACGAAGATCACTATCTGATCGTCCGCCTGGGCCGCAGCCAGGAGACGCTCGCGACGAGCCTTTTAGACGCTGAAACACCGCAGCAGTTTCGCGAGTTCGGATACGGCTTCGTCGTCGCCGACGGCCTCGGCGGCACCGGGAGCGGCGGTGTCGCATCGCGCGTCGCAATCAGCACGCTCGTTCATTTGATGGTGCACTACGGGCGCTGGAATGTCCGCGTCGACGCCCGCACGGCCTTCGAGATCCTCGAACGCCTCGACTGGGTCTACGGCGAGCTCGATGAAGTGGTGAAGCGCCACGCCCGAACCAACGTCCGGCTGGCGGAGATGTCCACGAGGCTGACCGGAGCCTACAGCGCCGGAGACGAGCTGTTCGTCTTCCACTCGGGGAAATCCGGTGCGTACATCTTCAGGAATGGCTTCTTATCGCCGCTGTCGGACGTCCCTCCGCCTCCACAGCCCATGGTGAAGCTCGGTCCTCGTCTCGTCGGCGACGACAGGGATCGTCTCGAGGACATGCTCAGCGACGCGCTCGGCGGTGAAGGGCGCGCCAGGGTCGTCACCGCGCGATACAAACTCGAGGACGGCGACGTGCTGATGCTGTGCAGCCAGCGGCTGGTCGATGCGCTGGGGCAGGAACGCATCGCGGATATCCTCACCGATCGCCGCGATTCCAACGAGTCGTCCCGGCGACTCGTCGATGCGGCGCTCGAGGGCCGATCCGCAGAGAACGCGACGGTGATCCTCGCGCAGTACCGAATTCCCTCCCGTCGCCCGCGCTAAGCTGGACTGCGAAGAGACCAGGGACTCTAGTAGCGCAGGGCTTCAGCCCTTGCGGCTCGCAGAAACAAACATCGTGAAATTCAGCGCGTGATCGCGCTGGACTCGGCGGGGAAAACATCGCACACTGTCCCGTCATGCGCAGTGAAGGAGCGGCATGTCGCCAGGCGTGCTGACGTCCGCGTTACCCGATTCGCCGGAGAGATCGCTCGGAAGCCCGCCAGCGCCCGGCCAATCGCCCGTCATACCCATTCCCTACGGAAACGCCGCCTACGTCCTCCTCGTCGCGCTTGCATACTACGCAGGAACACGCGTCGGCTTCGTCCTGACCCGCGGCGATACGCCGATATCCTTCTTCTGGCCTCCCAACGCGATAGTGCTGGCCGCGCTCCTGCTGGCTCCCGTCAATCTCTGGTGGAAGATCCTGCTCGCCCTGATTCCCGTGCATTTCCTCGCGCAGCTTCCAACCGGCGTCCCGGTCGGCACGGCCACCGGATGGTTGCTGGGAAATGTGAGCGAAGCTGTCCTGGGCGCGGCGCTGCTCGCGGGTCCGGCGCGGCGCGGCACGCTGTTTCACAGCCTCGACGGGGTCACGCGGTTTTTACTGTGCGGCTTCATCCTTGCGCCCCTGATCACATCGTTTCTGGACGCGGCGATCGTGGTCGAGACCAACTGGGGTCGCAACTACTGGGTCCTGTGGACGACGCGCGGTCTCTCGAACATGCTCGCCGAATTGACGATCGTACCGTTGATTGTCGGTGTCGCCACCGGCGGCCGATCGTGGGTGAGGCGCGCATCGGGCCGAACCGTCGTCGAGGCCGTTCTCCTCACCGCTGCGGTCGTGGTCGTCAGCGTGTCCATTCTGGAAATGGAGCACCCGTCGAGCACGGACCTTCCCGCGCTCATCTATCTACCGCTGCCGCTGCTGTTGTGGGCGTCGATGCGCTTCGGCCCCGCCGGATTGAGTGCGTCGCTGCTCACGATCTCGGTCGTCGCCATCCACGCGGTCATGCACGGACGCGGGCCGTTCATCGGGACATCGGTGGCGGCGAGCGTGCTGTCGATGCAGATCTTCCTGTGCATGATGGGCGTGCCGCTGCTGATTCTCACCGCCGTCGCGGCGGAGCGGCGACGCGACGCGCAGGCGATCAGGGAATTGACCCGCCGGATCATCGACGCGCAGGAACGCGAGCGTCAGCACATTGCGCGGGAACTGCACGACGGCGTCGCGCAAAACCTGGCGCTTGCAGAACTCGAGCTCGATCGCATTGTCGATCAGGCGCCGAGTCAGGTGATCGGTGGATTGCTGCACCGCGTGCGCGACCAGCTGACGATGGTCTCGCAGTCACTGTGGGAGATCTCACACGGCCTCTATCCGTCGAATCTGCAGTATCTCGGCCTGGTGCTCGGCTTGACGAGGCTGTGCTCGGATTTGGGCGAAGAATCGCAGATCAACATTCAATGCGAAGTGGAAGGCATTCCCGATCATCTTCCGCCCGATGTGTCGCTTTGTCTTTTCCGAGTGACGGAAGAGGCGCTGCAGAATGTCGTCCAGCACAGTCAGGCCAGAAACGCGTCCGTGCGGTTGTACGCGACCGCGGATCGTCTTCGCCTCCGGATCGGAGACGACGGCGCCGGCTTTCAATCACCGGCGACGGCGAAGGGCCTCGGATTCGCCAGCATTCGCGAGCGTTTGAACGCCATGAACGGCGACATCGAAGTCCACTCGGCACCCGGCCGCGGAACCACGCTGGAAGCCTGGGTCCCGTTCCGCTCGCCGGCGCTTCATCGCGACAGCGGACCCGGCAGTTCAGGCCTCATCATGGCAGCCCGCAACAGAGTGCGTGCCTTGCGCGGTGAGCGCGATCAGGCCGGACGATGAGTGTGTATCTGCTGGTCTTCGTCGTGCAGCTCGTCTTGATTGTGGGTCTCGTCGCCCAGCGGGTGCGTTGGCGTCGCGCCGAGGAAGCGCTTCGCACCAACGAGGAACGCTATCGCAGCGTCGTCGACACGCAGTCCGAGTTGATCTGCCGTTTCCTTCCGGACTCCACGCTCACGTTCGTCAACGATGCGTACTGCCGCTTCTGGGGCAAGTCGCGGGACGAGCTGGTGGGGCGCAAGTTCATCGAGCTGATTCCCGAGCCCGAGCGCGCGGCGGTGCTCGAGCGGATCGCTCGCATTCCGAAGGGGTCGGATTCGCACGAGCACCAGGTCACGCTGGCGGACGGCACGATCGGCTGGCAGCACTGGATCAACCACGCGATTGCCGGCGAGCGCGGCGCAGTGGTGGAGCTCCAGGGTGTGGGCCGCGACATCACCGATCGAAAGCGCGCCGAGGAAGCCCTTGGAGAAGCCGAGAGGCGGAACAGCGCGATGCTTCGCGCGATCCCGGACCTGATGTTCGTGCTCTCCCGAGAGGGCCGTTACATCGACTACCACGCGCGCGATTCGAAGCTCTTGTTCCTGTCGCCCACGGTGTTTCTCGGCAAGACGATTCGCGACGTCATGCCGCCGGATCTCGCCCACACGTTCATGAATGCGATCGAGCAGGCTGCGCAGGGCGACGACATGGTCGTGGTCGAATACGATCTGCCCGTGGATGGCGGCTGTCATTTCGAAGCCCGCTTCGTTCATGCCGGTGTCGACCGCGTGGTCAGCATCATCCGGAACGTCACCGAGGCAAAACGCGCGCTGGCGCTGAATCGGGATCTCATCGGCAAGCTGATTGCGAGCCAGGAAGACGAGCGGCATCGAATCGCGCGTGAGCTGCACGACGACGTAAGCCAGAAGATCGCGCTCCTCTCGATCGGCATCGATCAGCTGGCGAAGACGTTTGCCACCGACCGTCAGCAGTTCAGCGAGCTGTCGGATCGCGTCAGCGAAATCGCCACCGACATTCACGATCTGTCGCACGAGCTTCATCCGTCGAAGCTGCAGACACTCGGCCTCGTCGAGTCCCTGCAGCTCCTGTGTCGCGACGTGTCGCGCCAGGGCGCGGTCGACGTCATCTTCAAGCGCGATGTCTTCCCCGAGGCGGTCGACCCGAACGTGGCGCTGTGCCTCTACCGGATTGCGCAGGAAGCGCTGCACAACGTCGTCCGGCACAGCCAGGCCCGGCAGTCCGAGGTTCGACTGACCGGTGACGCCGGCAGTCTCGTCCTTCAGATCTCGGATCCCGGCGTGGGGTTCGATGTGAAGAGCAACCCGCGTGAAGGGCTCGGACTGGCCAGTATGCGAGAGCGCGTAGCCTTCCTGAAGGGCGAGCTCGCGATTCACACGTTCCCGGGCGGAGGGACACGCATCGGCGTTCGTGTTCCCCTTGCGCAACCCGTTCGCGCGGTGCCGGCGGCCGTTACGAGAACGGCGTAAGCACGCACAGTCCCGCGGTCATTCCGCCATCAGGATCTTGCGCGCCTTCGCCAGATCCCGGCGCTGCGCGTCATCGATCTCCGGATACCGCAAGTGGAGTGAATCGAGGGTGTCGATGATGGCCGCCGCGATGACGAGCCGCGTGAACCACTTGTGGTCGGCGGGCACGATGTACCACGGGGCGTGGTCGGCGGCGGTGCGGCGGATGGCGTCCTCGTACGCCTCCATGTAATCGTTCCAGCAGTCGCGTTCCTTCAGATCGGCGATTGAGAATTTCCAGTTCTTCCACGGCTCGTCGAGCCGCTCGAGCAGCCGCTTGCGCTGTTCCTTGCGCGACACGCGAAGGAAGAACTTGCAGACCGCCACGCCGTTGTGCGCGAGGTACCGTTCGAAATTCGAGATGTCCTCGGCGCGTTCCTTCCAGATGCCCTTGTGCACCAGCTGCGGCGGAATCTTCTGTTTGGCGAGCAGTTCCTCGTGCACCCGGACGACGAGCAGCTCCTCGTAATAGGACCGGTTGAAGATGCCGATGCGCCCGCGCTCCGGCAACACCTTCATCGATCGCCACAGGTAATCGTGATCGAGTTCTTCGGAGGACGGCGTCTTGAACGAGGTGACCTGGCATCCTTGAGGGTTGACACCCGACATCACGTGCTTGATGGCGCTGTCCTTCCCGGCGGCATCGATCGCCTGGAAGACGAGCAGCACGGCCCACTGGTCCTGCGCGTAGAGCAGATCCTGCAGCTCGCACAAGGCCTGGACGCCCGTTTCGAGCATCTCTCGCGCGGCCGGCTTGTCCTTGCTGCCGAGACCGCCGGTGTCGCCGGGGTCGAAGTCCTTCAACCGAAACCGGCGGCCATCGGAGATACGGTAAGGCCGCGAGAACTCCCGGGCCCGCTTGACCACCGGTTTGAGTTTCATCCCCTGTCCTTTTCAGCAGGCACGGGTTTCTGCACGGTCTCTTGAACCGCCGCGCGTTTCCTGCCGGCAAGAAAACCGCACACGACGCCTGCGACAGCGCCGAGGGCAGCGCCAATCATCTGACCGCGAATGAGTTTTCCGGTCGCGTAGCGGATCACCTCGGGGATTTGTACCAGCGCTTGAATCTGGGTTCCCTCCGGGAGGCCTCCAGGCGCCGAGTACCACGAGAGTGCCGGCGGCACGACCAGCGAGGCGATGGCAATCCCCAGCAAGGCACCTGCAAGCGCCCAGATCAGCAGCGTTTTCATGACCGAGTTGCTACTCCGAGCGAAGCGCGACGAGCGGATCGAGCCGGGCAGCCCTCCATGCGGGTACGTAGCAGGCTAACACGATACTCGTGAACAGCAAGGCCGCGGCTCCTCCGAGCGCTGCCGAGGCCCATCAAGCCCAGGCCCACGCCGCGGCGAAGGATGAAGGCGGCGATCGTGTGGAGTGGGGGACGGCCTTCGACGGCGAGCGCATTCACGTGTCGATCACGAACCATCACCACATTCCTTACAGGCTGACCGACAACGGCGTCATCTCCAGCCCGACGGTCACCGGCGGATCCCGGGCGGCGCTGGATCCGGCGACCGGTCGAATTCTCTGGCAGACGGCGGATCCTCAGGTCGAGACGTTGCCGGCCGTTGGCGTCGTCGGCGTGTGGGATCTCGCGCCCGTGACGGTCGCAAACGGCGTTCTCTATGCGGCGTCGATGGCGAAGCTGCCGAGCCAGGATCAGATGTTCGCGCTCGACGCCCGAACCGGCGGCATAGTGTGGCAGTTCGGTGCAGGCAGTTCGGTCAACGCCGGACCGGCCGTTGTGCATGGCACGGTCTACTGGGGATCCGGCTATTCGAGGTCGGGCGTCGAAGGCAGCGGCAACACACGATTGTACGCATTCAGCATCGACGGACGGTGAGTGCCGGTCGTGGAGCAGAGAACGAAGCAGATTGGCCGACGCGCCCTATAGGGCGAGGAGCAGACAAGGACGGTGCACCAGACTATGACCGACAACTCATCTGAGGCTGGCTCGCTCTCGCAGAATCTGATCGGCACCTGGCAGTTGATCTCCCGGATCGATCGCACGAAGAGCGGTGAGCGCCGGCTGGAACCGTTGCTCGGCGACGACCCGGTCGCGCTGCTTTACTACGATCGGTCCGGCCATTTCGCCGCGCAATTCATGAAGCGCGATCGCACAGCGGCGACCGCGAGCGACGAGGGTTCAGTTCGAGCGGGAACAGCCGGTCCGAACAACAGCCGCGCCCGGGGCGGCTATGACGCGTATTTCGGTACGTACACCGTCGACAACGTGCGCGGCACCGTGACGCAACGATTGCTCGGCGCATTGTCGCCGGAGAACGTCGGTCAGGAGCTCACACGCGCGATGACGGTGGAAGGCTCGGCGTTGACGATCACGCTGGAGACGGCGACCGCGTCCGGAGAGCCGGTGACCCGTACGCTGACCTGGCAGCGTCTCGCCTGATTCCGCTCGCGCGTCGCTTACTTTGACGATGTCGCACCGGCGACGAGCACGGGTGTCGCGCGGTACAGCTCGGGGAGCAGGCGCTTCAGATCGTCGATCTTCGGCAGGTCGTTGATCGCGATGTAGGGATACCGCGGATTGCGCGTCAGGAAATCCTGGTGGTAGTTCTCCGCCGGGTAGAACGCGCGATCCGGCTCGATCTTCGTCGCGATGGGCTTCTTGAAGGTGTGCAGCTGATCGAGCTGGGCGATGTAGGCCTTCGCCACGTCCGCCTGCTCCGCGTTCAACGGGAAAATCGCCGACCGGTACTGTGTGCCCGTGTCCGGCCCCTGGCGATTGAGCTCGGTCGGATCGTGGACCACGGAGAAGAAGATCTGAAGAATTCGCCCGTAACTGATCTGTCGCGGATCGTAGGTGACCTGCACCGACTCGGCGTGTCCCGTTCGGCCGGTGCTCACGGTCTCGTACTCAGCGCTCCTTCGGTCTCCGCCGGCGTAACCCGATACGGCGCTGGTGACGCCTTTGACGTGCTGATAGACGCCCTGCACGCCCCAGAAGCAGCCGCCCGCCAGCACGACGACCGCCGACGTTGCCTGTCCGGGAGGGGCGTCGACCATGGGCGCGGGCACGACACGTGCGCCGTCGGCGGCAACCGGATGGCTCGCAATCGCGAGGCCCATCAGCAACACTGACACGACGATGACGACGATCGAAGAAGGCGTTTTAAAGATTCGTGTCATGGCTGTCTCACTTCAGAGCCGGGCAATGGATACGTCAAATATAACGCCGGTTCAGCGTTTTATTCCATTCGTCGATGCGTCAGAAGTCCGCATGGAGGCGGAGCATCTCGACCAGGACAGGGCCGCGATCGCGGTTGTAGCCTGGATGATCGATGAACTGCAGGCCGCCGGACGCCGACAGGCCTCGCCAGAGGTGCGCCGTGTAATACGTCTCGAGAATATCCTCGCGTCCGTAGCGTAAGGTCCCGTCGCCGAGGAGGAAGCCTTCACCTCCAAGTTCCAGATACTGGCGGTGCGGCGTCGACAAACCGTTCGAGACGAAGGCGACGCCGAGGCGATCCATCGATCGATGCCAGGACGCGCCGGCCAGATCGCCGCCGGCCTGCACGCTGTTGTTCACCTCGGTGTATGCGAACGACTCGTTGTTCCCTTCGTTCCACCCGGCGCGCGCAAACAGCCGCAGCGGACGGGAAAACGCATACTCGACGTTGGCGCCCACCCCGGTCTTCACGCGTCCCTGCTGGCGATACGCGACCACGTCGGGCTTGGGATCATGGCCGCTGAGGAAGCCCTGGATGGCCTCCTCGTAGCTGCCCATGTTCGCGTGATTCGCGTATCCGATCAGCCGCACGCCCAGGCCGTTGATGGGGTGCAGCTCGAGCTCGAGATTGTCGGCATGCGCTCGCGACACGTTCCAGTCCATGTCGATGCCGTTGGCGACGGTTGGCATCAGCGCCTCGCCAAAACGGAGCGCCCAGCCGGGCGCGTCGTACTCGATGATGGCCGCGTACGTGTAGCCGCGAGTATCGGCCGCGTAGTCGTACGCGCCGTTGTTGTCGACGGTCCAGTTCGTGAACTGGAGATGACTGTCGCTGCCGACCGTGTTCACATCGAAGAAATCAGCCATGCCCAACTTGCCGGCGCGGAGTTCGATGCGCCGCACAGGCACGCGCGCCGCGAGCGAGAGCGGCGTCGGCGTGGCGTCGGTGAACTCCTTGTCGAGCGGAATCGTCACGTGCACCAGCGCTCGGGCGACGTACGGTGCCGAGCCGAGCGACGGATTTCGCACCACATCCAGGTTGGTGAATCCCGCCAGTCCGAGCGCGTCGCTGAGACCGCGGCCGCCGGCGCTCTCGACGTCGAAGAGCAGCTCGACGTGACCGGGCAGTTTGAGGCCTGTGTAAATCGTCCACAGCCGCGAGAGCGCCTGCTCGGCTTCCGGACGAAGGCTGTTGTCGCCCTGGTACGGGGACGTGAATGCTCCGTGTGCCTGCCAGATCAGGTTGATCTGTCCGGACAGCCACCATCGGCTGTCAGCCGGATGCGGAAACATCGTCGTCGCCGGTGTCGCGACGTCGGGCTCGGTTTGCGCGTGAGCGGCGGTGCCGCCGATGATCACCAGCAGGCACACGATGATGGACTGAAGACGTTTGCGCAGCAGCATTCGGGCTGGTTATTGTGCCTGATTCAGCGGTCGGGACCCGCGATGCTCGTCGCGGGTCAGCAACAGTTTACATTCTGTTTTCAGCGCCGCTGCTATCGGAGCATGATCACGGGATCGATCCGGCTCGCGCGGCGCGCAGGACCATACACCGCCGCGAGCGCGGCGACCGCGAGTCCAACACCTGCAAGAGCGAACGTTGACGGATCGGTTGGGCTGACGCCGAACAGCAGCGTGTCGAGTGCGCGCGACGTGGCCAGGGCAGCCACGATGCCGACGACGATCCCGACCCCGGCCAGCTTCAGCCCCTGGCCGACGACCAGCGATCGGATGTCGGCGGGCGAGGCGCCGAGCGCGATGCGGACGCCGATCTCATGCGTCCGCTCGCTGACGGTGTAGGCCATCACGCCGTACACGCCGATGAGCGAAAGCGCGAGCGCCACGCCGGAAAACATCGTCAGCAGCGTCGTTCGAAGCCGCGGCTGGGTGACCGACTCGGCCATCGCTTCCTGCATCGTCCGGACC
>DASSGK010000577.1:0-6833 GCA_035693505.1 Vicinamibacterales bacterium | reverse complement strand
GCGAAGGACGAAGTCGACCGCATGATGAAGGAAGCCGAGGCCCATGCGGACGAGGACAAGAAGCGGAAGGAAGAGATCGAGGTCCGCAACCGCGCCGACCAGGCGGTCTACGGCGCCGAGCGGCTGCTCAAGGATACCGGCGACAAGTTGACCGCGAGCGACAAGCAGGCGATCGAGGAAGCGATGGAGGCCGTGAAGAAAGCCAACGAGGGCACCGACTCCGCCGCGATCCAGCGCGCTCTCGATCAGCTCACGAGCGTGCAGCACAAGGCGGCTGAAGCGCTCTATAAGCAGGGCGCGGCCGCGGGCGCCGGAGCCGCGCCGGGTGGTGGGCCGGCGGGCGACGGCGGCGCGAGCGGCACCGGCGGCGCCGCGGGTGGAGCCGGCGAGCCCAAAGGCGACGTGATCGACGCCGAAGTGGTGGACGAGGGTAAGCAAACTTAAACTTAAAGTTAGAAGTGAGAAGTTAGAAGTTAGAAGTGGATTTCTATCTGATCCTCGGCGTGGAGCGTGGCGCGTCGCTGGCCGACGTGAAGCGGGCGTACAAGCGTCTCGCGCGGAAGTACCATCCGGACATCAATCCGGGCGACCGGCAGGCCGCGGCGCAGTTCCGGCAGATCGCCGAAGCGTACGAGACGCTGAGCGATGTGCAGCGGCGCCAGCAGTACGACCGGACTGGATCGCGCGCAGAGGCCGACAGCGGCCCCGCGTTCGGCTTCGACGGGTTCGACTTCACGATCAGCGTTCACGGCGACGAGGCGCCGACCTTCGGCGACCTCTTCGCCGACGTCCTGAACCAGCGCGAGGCGCGGCGTACGCAGGGCGAACCGGAGCGCGGCATCGATCTCCATCAGTCGATCGCGCTCGGGTTCGACGAGATGATCAGCGGCGTCCGGCGGACGGTCACGGTTACGCGACAGGAGCACTGCCCGACGTGCCTGGGCGCCGGACAACTCCACGTGACGCCGTCGGCGTGCCTGCATTGCCACGGGGCCGGCGCGTTGAAGTCGGTCCGGGGGCACATGGTGTTTTCCAAGCCGTGCCTCCATTGCGGCGGCACCGGTCAGCAGCGCCAAACCCGCTGTCCCGCGTGCCGGGGCGATCAGCATCAGATGCGAACCGAATCGCTGACGATCAGCGTGCCCGCCGGCCTGGCCGACGGCGCGCGGATCCGCGTGCCTGGAAAAGGGCACGCCGGCCGCAACGGCGGGGAAGCCGGGGATCTGTACGTGGACGTCGCCGTCCGGGCCCATCCGTTCTTCGTGCGCGACGGCGAGGACCTGCACGTCACGGTGCCGGTGGCCGTTCACGAAGCGGCGCTGGGCGCCAAGATCGACGTTCCTTCGCCCGACGGCCCCGCGCGCCTTCGCGTGCCGCCGGGCACGCAGTCGGGGCAGCGGTTCCGCGTCCGCGAACGCGGCGTGCCGTCGCCGCGCGACGGGCGCCGCGGCGACCTGGTCGTGGAAGTGCAGCTCGTGCTGCCGAAGATGCTCGACGAGCGATCGAAAGAGTTGTTGCGGGAATTCGGCAGGCTGAACAGCGAGGACGTGAGAACTCCGTTCATGACGGCGACAAGGACACCAAGGTGACCAGAGGACGTTTCCTCCGATTCCTTTGCGACCTTCGTTCGCCTCTGTGTCCTTGTTCTATATGAAGAAGCCCGGCAAAGCGTATTACATGATCAGCGCCGTCGCGCAGAAGTACAACATCCACGCGCAGACGCTGCGCCTCTACGAGCGGGAAGGCCTGTTGAAACCGTCGCGCACCGACGGCAACACGCGGCTGTATTCGGAAGAGGATCTCGAGCAGCTCGAAGTCATTCTGTCACTTACCCGAGACATGGGCGTCAACCTCGCCGGCGTGGAAATCATCCTCAACATGCGCCGCAAGATCGAAGCGATGCAGCATGAGGTGAACGAGTTCATGGCGTACGTCAAGAAAGAAATGGCGCGCGGCGTGGACGACTGGGAAGCGCGGCTCTCCACCGCGCTCGTGAAATCGTCGCCGACCGATCTGGTCAAGAGTCAAAAATAAATTTCGATCGCGACGCGGTACGATCATCGTCAGAAAAAGTTGTTAGAATGCGTTTCTGATGTCTTGTCCGCACTGCGACGACACAGGCTGGAAACCGATCGACGATCCAGTCTCTGGCGTTCGTCGCGTCGTCCGATGTGAGTGCTGGCGAGAACAGGTCGGTGCGCAGCGTCTGGCCGACGCGAATATTCCGAAGCGCTACCTGCACTGCACGTTCGACAACTTCTCGGCCTACAACGAGTCGCTCGAACGCGCGCTCGAGGCGGCGCGGGCCATTCCCGGCCGTTTCGACGGAGCCGCCGCGCGCGAGCTCGTCGGGCGCGGTCTCTTTCTCGATGGACAGCCCGGCGTCGGCAAGACGCACCTGGCGGTGGCCGTGCTCAAGGCGATCATGGATCGGTCGCGCGCCACGGGCCTCTTCTACGACACGCGCGATCTGCTGCGCGTCATCCGCAGCACGTACGATCCGTCGATTCGGACCACCGAGCTCGAAGTGCTCCGGCCGGTGATGAACGCCCAGGTGCTGGTGCTCGACGATCTCGGCGCCGAGAAGACGTCGGAATGGGTCGAAGAGACGATGAATCTCATCGTCAATACCCGGTACAACGAGCGCCGGATGACGCTGTTCACCTCGAATTACCTGGACGTGCCCGACGACAGCGACCCGAACTCGCTGTTGTTCCGCATCGGCCACCGGATGCGTTCGCGGCTGCACGAGATGTGCGATTTCATCGAGATGGACGGCGCCGACTACCGCGAGCTGCCGGTCAACGGCGGCGTCGACGACTTGATCACGCTGTGGAAGATGCGGAAGAAGTCCGCGCTGCCCCCGCGCGCCACCCGCCAGGCGCGGGCGCAGCTGCGCGACCCCGTGCGCGACGGCAAGGCCGATCTCAAATGGCCGGGCGGACGGGCGGGATCCTGAAATGGCTCAGGGCTGAGAGCTGAGGGCATATGAAGCATGGTCGACGGGTTGACCGTCGGCGATAGTCATTCGGCCCTAGCCATCAGCCATCAGCGATCAGCCATGCTGGGTTTATACGTCCACGTCCCCTTCTGTTCCGCCATCTGCAACTACTGCAACTTCAATCGCGGTCTGTTCGACGCGGATCTCAAGGCGCGCTATGTCGACGCGCTGATCGTCGAGATTGCCCGGGCGGGACGGGCAGGAACGGCGGGACAGGCAGGAACTCCCGGCGCTGATACCATTTTCTTCGGCGGGGGGACGCCGTCGCTGCTCGAACCGTCCGAAGTCGCCCGCATCATCGCCGCGTGCGAGTCGGCGTTCGATGTCGCGCGCGATCGCGAGGTCACGCTCGAAGCCAACCCGGAGTCGGTCACCGAGGCGCGCCTGTCCGAGTACCGCCGCGCCGGCGTCAATCGCATCAGCTTTGGCGTGCAGTCGTTTCGCGAGGATGAGCTCCGCCGCCTCTCGCGCCTTCACAGCGCGGATCGGGCGCGCGCGGCGCTTCGGGAGGCGCGTGCCGCCGGCTTCGACAACGTCAGCCTGGACCTGATGATGTGGCTGCCGCAGCAGACGGTGAGCGAGTGGTTCGAGTCGATCGATGCGGCGATCGCCCTTGGCCCCGAGCACCTCTCGCTCTACATGCTGGAGGTGTATCCGAACGCTCCGCTGAAGGACGATATGGCACGCGCGCGCTGGTCGCAGGCGCCGGACGAGGATGTCGCGGCGATGTATCTGGGCGCGATGGACCGCCTGGATGCCGCGGGCTACCGGCAGTACGAGATCTCGAACGTGGCCAGACCGGGCCGGGAGTCCCGTCACAACCTGAAATACTGGACAGACGGCGAGTGGCTTGGCTTCGGCTGCGGCGCGCACTCGACACGCGGCGGTGTCCGGTGGAAGAACATCTCCTCGACAGCGGAATATGTGGAGCGAGTCGCGCAGGGAGGGGCACTCGCCGTCGACCGGCGCACGCTGACGGCGGACGAACGGCTGGGTGACGCCCTGTTCACCGGACTCCGGCTGGTTGACGGAATCGACGTAAATGCCATACAAAATCGGTACGGAGTGGACGTCTGGCGCCGGTTCGGCGC
This sequence comes from Vicinamibacterales bacterium, assembly GCA_035693505.1. Classification (GTDB taxonomy): domain Bacteria; phylum Acidobacteriota; class Vicinamibacteria; order Vicinamibacterales; family CAVVIG01; genus CAVQFC01. The sequence continues at coordinate 2,741 of DASSGK010000577.1, read as the reverse complement.
CGACCTCGTGCCGTTTCTCGAAGGCGGCTGCCTGCGGCGCACGGAATCCCGCCTCAGCCTGACCCGCGAGGGAATGCTCCTTGCTCACGAAGTGATGTCGGTTTTCGTGTAGCAACAAGTACGCTAAAGTAACCGCCTTTCGCAGAGGAGGCCGCGATGCTTCGCAGGATTGTGTTTGGACTTGTTGTCGGCGCGCTGTCGGCAACCACCGCTTTCGCTCAGGCCGCTCCCGCGGCGGCGGCCCAGGCGGCACCCACCGCACGGCTGTTCGCGTCGGATGCCGGCATGGTGCTCAATTTCATCAAGGCGGACAAGACCGCGGACTTCGAGGCGGTCATCGGCAAGCTGAAGGAAGCGCTCCACAAGAGCGAGAAGCCGGAGCGCAAGCAGCAGGCGGCGAGCTGGAAGGTGTTCAAGTCGCCCGACCCGGCGCAAGGCGGCAACGTGCTCTACGTCTTCATGATCGATCCATCGGTCAAGGGCGCGGACTACACGGTGTCCACGATTCTGGCCGAGGCGTTCCCGACCGAGGTGCAGGCGCTCTACAAGCAGTACGCAGAGGCCTACGCATCAGGGCAGAACTTCGTCAATCTGTCGCTGGTGTCGGACCTCGCGAAGTAGACACCCTGGATCAGGGTCAGAGTTTCAGATTCAGTCCTGCATAAAAGCGGTGCGCTGGTGAATCCAGCGCGCCGCTTCCCAGCTTGAAGATCCGGTAGTCCACCCGGAGCCGGATCGGTCCCGCCAGCGAGATCTTCACCCCGCCGCCCGTGTTGAATCCGACGCTCGTGTCGGAGTGCAGGCCGAGTTCTTCCTGGTAGATCCCTCCGCCGGTCGTGAAATACGGCTGAAATCCCATGATGGCCGTCGGCGTTTGCAGAATCACGTTGCCCATGCCGGTTTTCAGCGACGGCGCTCCCACGAGCGGATCGTCGGGCGTGTAGGCGTACTCGAATTCGAAGCCGACCACGAGGAGTCCCGCGCCGAGCGCCACTCCGGTCACGTGGCGATTGGCCGGCGTCGTGTTCGCGCCGATGAACGCGGTGATATCGGCCCTGGCGGGCGCCGCCGTGAGTCCCAAAAGGAACAGGGCGACTCCGAAGGTTCGGATGCGATGCATAGGGTCCATAGTAGTACAATCCGGCATAAGTCCCGTGAAATCTCATCATTACAGTCTGCACGCGGCGGCTTTGCGGACTGAACTCGGCCATACGCTGAGCCGTGAACAGATGCGTCTGTTTCACACGAAGGTGGCGTCGCGTCACTTTGCCGTGGCCGTGCGGCAGTTCGCGATCCTTGGTTTGACGACCTGGGCGCTCATCGCCGTCACGAACCCGCTGATCTGGATTCCGCTGCTCTTCGTTCAGGGATTCACCGTCTTCAACTTCACGGTGCTGCTGCACGAGGTCGTCCACCACACGATCTTCGAGCGGCGGCGTCCCGCCGCGGAGCGCGCGCTGGGGTGGCTGTACGCCGTGCCCAGCGGGATCTCGGCGAGTCAGTTCACGCGCTGGCACCTGGATCACCACGCCGAGCTCGGCTCCGACGAAGACGATCCCAAGCGGCATCATCTGTCGCCCAAGGTCAACGCGCGCTGGTTCAAGCTGCTCTATTGCTCGCCGGCGCTGTTCCCGATCTATTTCCGCGCCGCGCGCCGGGAGAGCGCCACGTATCCGATGGCGCTGCAGCAGAGAATCGCGTTCGAGCGCAAGGTCTCCATCGCCGCGCACCTGGGAGTGCTTGCGCTGATCTGGACGTTCGCCGGCTTTGCCGCTGCGGCGCGCGCCTACATCATCCCGGTGTTCTTCATCTTCCCGATCGCGTTCACGCTGAACCGCCTGGGCCAGCATTACGACATCGATCCCACCGACACCGCGAAGTGGGGCACGCTGATGCGCGGCCACTGGTTCTGGGACTTCGCGTTCCTCAACTCGAACTACCATCTCGAGCACCACTACTTCGCCGGTGTGCCGTTCTACCGGCTGCCCGCCCTGCAGCGGGCGCTCCTCCCGTTTTACGAGCGGCATCGCATGCGGTGGCAGAACTACTCGGGCCTTCTGTATGGCTGGCTGGTGGAAAACCGCGCGCCGCACACGAACTGGTCGCGCGCTGTGATCGGCGAGGTTCGCGATGCTGCAGTGGCTGCTCCTCACGTCGGCGCTGTCGATCTCACAAGGCCAGGCTCCCGGCGCACCCATTGACGTCTCGGCGCTGAAGGTCGGCGCCCCGGCGATGGTCGCGGAGCTCGATCTCGGCAAGTTGAAGGGCGAGCTGCGCCAGGTCGGCTGGTCGCCCGACGGCACCGAGCTGTACGTGCAGACGGCCGACGGGAACGGGCCGTCACCGAAACTCCGCCACTACACCGTGCCCACCGCAGGCGGCGCGCCGATGCCGGTCGACGCAGCGCCTCAGTGGGCCACCGACTACTGGAGCGTCAAATCCGATCGGTTTGCACCGGGTGTCGGTTCGCTGATGATCGACTTCGAGCAGAAGCAGGAGAAGATGAAAATCGGCACCGGCACCGGCCGTCCGGGCGAGGCCGCCACTGCGTCGCCCGGAGTCGGCTCCAGCGTGGGTGTGGACATCGAGAAAACCGCCGAGGGTCAGTACCAGAATTACGCGCGGCTCGTGCTTCTCGGCGAGATCATCAGCGAGTTCGTGAACGAGGTCCCGGTGCCCGGGTTGATGTTCAGCTGGGGACCGGCGGGCAGCGGCGCGATCGCGTACACGGATCGCGAGGC
>DASSGK010000576.1:0-12503 GCA_035693505.1 Vicinamibacterales bacterium | reverse complement strand
TTGCCAGAGCGCGTAGCTCAGCACCACTTTCTTGTCGTTGCCGACCTCGCCTTCGGCCTCGCTGAACGTCCGGCCGAGCGCCGGCGGTATCCGCAGTAATCGAAAGAACGAGGGAGACACGCGTGTCACACGCACGCGCAGCGGCGTGCCGTTCTGGTCGATGCTCTGGTTGGCGCCGTTGAAAACAGCCTGTTCCTCGAAAACGTCGGTCTCGCGCAGCCGATCGTAGTAGTCCGGCACGCCGGAGTTGCCGCCGGCGGCGGCGGCCGCGCCGGCACCCGGATAGGCGTTGCCCATCAGGACGATGCGCTCCGATTCGGGCACGGGCAACGGCCTGAGCAGGACGTTGTGGACAACCGAGAACAGCGCGGTGTTGGCGCCGATGCACAGCGCCAGCGTGGCTACCGTCGTGATCGTAAACGCCTTGTCACGCCACAGCAGCCGCAGGCCGACACGAAGATCGGAAATCATACGAGACCGTAGACGTGAGGCGGTGAAAGAAGTTCACCGAATGGTTCGGTTTATTCGATGCGGAGCGCTTCGGAGGGGTCGACCCTCGACGCCCGCCAGGCGGGGATGAGGTTGGCGCACGCTGACACGCACAGCAGGACCAGCGCGGCCCCGGCCCATGAGAACGGATCCGCCACGCTCACGCGATAAAGGAGGCTGGCGATCATCTGCGCGGCCGTCACCGCGACGACAGCCGTGAGGACACAGCCTGCCGTCAACCCGGCCGCGGCCACAAGCAGACCTTGCCGCATGACGAGCCCCACCACCGCGCCGGGCCGTGCGCCGAGCGCCACGCGGATGCCGATCTCTTTTGTCCGGCGCGCGACCGAGTACGCGATCACGCCGTAGAGTCCGATCGCCGCCAGCAGCATCGCCACCAGGCCCACGCCGCTGACCAGCCACGCGCTCGCGCGCATCGGAAACAGCGTCGCGTTCACCTGCGTCTCCATCGTCTGGTTCTCGACGAAGACCACGTTGGGATCGAGCGAGAGGATTTCGCGCCGCATGTCACGAAGCAGCGCGTTCGCGTCCCCTCGCGTGCGCGCCACGATCGCCGCGTAGGGACCCGGCCGCTGGTTTCGCGGGAGCTGCAGAAACGGCGTCGGCAGCTCGCTGAGCGTCTTCACCTTGTGATCGGCCGACACGCCGACGATCTCGAAGGCCGGCCCTTCTCCCCCGCGCGTGTGGAAGACCTTTCCGATCGCGCTCTGATTCGGCCACAAGCGTCTGGCCAGCGTCTCGTTGACGATCGCGACCCGGGGCGTGTCCGGACGATCCGCATCGGTGAAGCCGCGGCCTTCGACGATGCCGACGCCCATGGTCTTGAAGTACTCGGGCGAGACCGTCGTGACCTCGACCGTGTCGCCGTGTTCGCCCGGCCGGTGACGGCCTGGAACCCAGATCTCCCAGTTGTTCAGGTTCAGCTGCAGCGGCACGCGCGTCGCGAGCGCCGCCGATTCGACGCCGGGGATCGCCGACACCTTCGCGAGCGCGTTCTGGTAAAAGCGCTGACTCTGATCGGGCGTGAGCCTGAGCGTGGACGTGTCGGTGGACACGATGGCCAGCGTGTTGACGGCAAATCCCGCATGAGTACGCTGCGCCTCGATGAAGCTTCGCGTCAGAAGCGCGGCGATCACGAGCAGCACCACCGTGATCGCCATCTGTCCGGCGACCAGCGCGTCACGCAGCGTCCACCGGTGTCCCGCGGCCGTCGACACACTCACCTCGCCGCGCAAGTCGGCGACGAGGGTCGGCTTGGTGGCCTGGAGCGCCGGAGCCATCCCCGCCAGCAGCGCCGCGAGGAATGTCGCCGCCACCGTGAACGCCAGCACGCGGCCGTCGATGCGCAGATCGAACGCGAGCGGAATCGGCAGAGGCAGGCTCATCGACGCCACGACGGAGGTGATCCACCAGGCGAGCAGAGTCCCACCCGCCGCTCCGAGCAGCGAGAGGACGACGGCTTCGGTGACCAGCTGGCGCATCAGCCGTCCGCGGCTCGCACCGATCGCGAGCCGGATGCCGATCTCCTTGTGGCGGCTCGATGCGCGCGCCAGCAGCATGCTCGCCACGTTCGCGCAGGCAATCAGCAGCACCAGGCCGACGACCGCCATCAGCCCCGCGGCGATTGGGACGATCACGGGATCCAGCGACGGGTGAAAGTGCACGTCGCTCGTCGGCTTCACCGAGATCCGCCGTTCGCGGTTGGTCAGCGGATTGTCGGCGGCGAGGCGAGAGGCCAGCACCGTGAAGTTGGCGCGCGCCTGCTCGATTGTCGCGCCCGGCTTCAGGCGCCCCCGCATGAACAGCCAGCGATCCGCGCGGCGATCGAGGCGGGTGGTGCCCGTCGGCGAGGGCATCGCGTCGTGGATGCCGACCGGTTCCACGTCGAGCGAGGCCGACACCGGGATCCACATCTCCGGCGCGAGGATCGGCACCATGCCGTTGAAGCTGGCCGGCGCGACACCGACGATCGTGTACGACGCGCCGCGAATCCGGACGGTGCGGCCGATGGCGTCGGGCGCCGACCCCAACTCGCGCGCCCAGTAGCGGCGCGACACCATCACGACTCGCGGCGCACCCGGCGCATCGTCGGACGGGAGAATCGTGCGGCCGAGCGCGGCGCCGACGCCGAAGACCTGGAAGTAGTTGCCGGTGACGATCTCCCCCATCGCGAGCCGCGAACGGCCGTCGAGGTTGAGCGCCGCGAACATCGGGCTGTATCCCACGAGCGCGTCGAACACGTCGTTCTGCGCGCTCAGGTCGCGATAGTCGGGATACGACGAGGTGCTGAACTCGACCGTGCCGGTGGAGTCGCTGGTGAAGACGTCGACCAGGCGTGACGGCTCCGAGACCGGCAGCGGCTTGAACAGCACGGCGTCCACGATCGCGAAGAGCGCCGTGTTGAACCCGATCCCGATCGCCAGCGAGGCAATCGCGACCAGCGCGAACCCGGGACTCTTGCGAAGCCACCTGAGCGCAAACCGGACGTCGGCGAAGAGGGACTCGAGCAAGAGGTGATTATAGTCCGCCGCGCGTGCAGATCTGATCGGTTTCGACAACCTTGGACACCGCACCAAAACCACCGGGCGACGGAGCGACCCTGCGGTTTCGCGTCGATTGACATATGTGTGATTGCCACATATGCTGCCGCCATATGTCGACCGACCGCGAGCTCCGAAAAGGCAGCGCCGAAACCCTGATTCTCGCCCTGCTCGAAGAACGCGACCGGCACGGCTACGAAATCGCGAAACTGATCGGCCAGCGATCCGGCGGCGCCATCACCTTCCACGTGGCCTCGCTCTATCCGACGTTGTACCGTCTCGAGCGGCGCAACTTGATCCAGGGCCGCTGGGTCGAGCAGGCCGGCATGCGCCGGCGGCGGTTCTACCGGCTCACGGCCGCGGGCCGGAAAGGGCTTCACGCGCAGCGCCGGAGCTGGAGTGCGTTCTTCGCGGCGCTCAACCGCGTCGCCGGCATCGGCCATGCCTGATTGGAAGGCCCTGGTCCGTGCGCGGCTCGGCGCCATTCCGCTCGACCCCGCGCGCGCCGCCGACATCGTCGACGAGCTCGCGCAACACGTGGCGCAGCACTGCGCGGACCTGAAATCGGCCGGCCGCGACGATGACGAGGCGATGCGCGAAGCGCTGAGGGCACTCGGCGACCCGGCGCGCCTTGCGGCGGATCTGGCGAAGGCCGATCGGCCGCGTTCGACAACTCCGGCACCACCCGAAAGTTCGAGTTCCGCCTTCGGCGGTCTCATGCGCGATGCCGCCTACGCGGTACGTCTGCTTCGACGCGCTCCAGGATTCGCCGCCACCGCGCTGCTGACGCTGGCGCTCGGCATCGGCGCCAACACGGCGATCTTCAGCGTACTCAATGCGGTGCTGCTCCGGCCCCTGCCCTACGCCGATCCCGATCGCCTCGTGCTGCTCGGCGAGCGCGGACCCACGGGATTCCCGAACAACGTCGGCTACACGACGTTTCTCGATTGGCGCGACCGTACACGCGGCTTCGAGGAGCTGACGCTGATCAGGTCGTGGAATCCGACGCTGATCGTCAACGGACAGGCGGAGCGTGTCAGCGGCATGCGTGTCGCCGCCAATTTCTTCCGCACGCTCGGCGTGCAGCCGGCCATCGGCCGCGATTTCACGCCCATGGATGACACGCCCGCCGGCTCGCAGGTCGTGATCCTCAGCGACGGCGAGTGGCGCCGGACGTTTGCCGCCGATCCCGGCATCGTCGGCCGACCGATCACGATGAACGGCCTTCCCTTCACGATCATCGGCGTGATGCCGCCGACGTTCGAACCGCTGATCTCCGAGCGCTTCTACACGCGCGCGGACATGTGGGCACCGGTCGGCTATGCGACCTCGCTCGCCTACGCCTGCCGCAGCTGTCAGCACCTGAAAGCCATCGGCCGGCTGAAGCCCGGCACTACGATCGAAGCGGCTCGTGCCGACGCCGACGCGGTCCAGGCGTCGCTTCGCCGGGAGCATCCCACTGACTATGCGCCGTCGACGATGACGCTGATTCAGCTCGAGGAGGCGCTCACCGGAGAGATCCGCCCGGTGCTCGGTGTGCTGATGGGCGCGGTCGGCTTCGTGCTGCTCATCGCCTGCGCCAATGTCGCCAGCCTGCTGCTCGCGCGCATCGCCCGCCGCGAACGCGATCTTGCGCTGCGCGCCGCACTCGGCGCCAGTCGCGCCCGCATCGTCCGTCAGCTGATGGTCGAAAGCGGTCTGCTCGCCATCGCCGGCGGGCTCCTCGGGCTCATCGTCAGCTTCGTGACCGTGCCGCTGCTCGTTCACCTTGCCCCGTCGACGATGTCGCGGCTCGCCGGCGCGCGGACCGACGGACGTGCGCTCGCATTCTCGATGGGGTTGTCGCTCGCGACGGCGTTCCTCTTCGGTCTCCTGCCGGCGATCAAAGCGTCGCGGACGAACCTGCAGACATCGCTGCACGGCGACGGCCGCAAGTCGGGACAGGAAGCCACCTCGATCGCGCGCCGCCTGCTGGTGGGCGCCGACATCGCGATGGCCGTCGTGCTCCTCATCGGAGCGGGCCTGATGATCAAGAGTGTCGGCCGCCTGATCGACGTCAATCCTGGTTTCGATCCGGAGCACGTCCTGTCGATGCAGATCTCGCTCGTCGGACCGGCGTACGCGAAGAACGACGCCGTTCTGGCGAAGATCGACGCCATCGTCACGCGGCTCCGGGCCCTGCCGGGCGCCACGGGTGTTGCCGCCGCGGGGCAGATTCCGCTCGGAGGCAATGGCGACACCTGGGGCTTTCATTTCCAGGGACGGCCAGTGTCGCCCGACGATCCGTCCGTCGAACGTTACGCGGTCACTCCCGACTACTTCGCCGTCATGCGGATCCCGCTCGTCCGCGGACGGCTTCTCGCGATCACCGACAGCGCCGCCACCGAAAACGTGATGCTGATCGGCGAACACACCGCGCGGACGTTATGGCCCAATGCCGACCCGCTCGGACAGCATGTGAAGATTGGCGGCGATACCGGTCCGTGGCGCACGATCGTCGGCATTGTCGGCGATGTGCGGCATCAGGATCTCGCGACCACGCCGACCATGCAGATGTACCTGCCGCAGTCGCAGAACACCGATTCGTTCCTGACCTTGGTGATCCGGACGCATGGCGATCCGTCGCAGCTGGTCAACGACGCACGGCGAGCCATCGCCGCGGAGGCGCCGGACGTGCCGGTCTTTCAAATCGCGCCGCTGACGGAACTTGTCGAACGATCGATCGGGCCGCGCCGCTTCGTCATGGTGCTGCTGGAGCTCTTCGGCGGATTGGCGCTGCTCATGACAGCGGTCGGCGTCTACGGCGTGATCTCGTACACCGTCGCCGCGCGGACGCGCGAAATCGGCATTCGGACGGCACTCGGCGCTCGGCCTGCCGACATCGTGCGGCTTGTCATCGGCGGCGGGTTCACGATCGTCTGTTCCGGTCTCGTCGCCGGCCTCGCGCTCGCCTTCGCTGCGTCGCGATTCCTCGAAAGCTCGCTGTACAGCGTGAGCAGCACGGATCCCGCCACCTTTGCCGGCGTCGCGATCGTGCTGATGACCGTCGCATTGGCCGCACAAGCCATCCCGATCGTGCGCGCGATGCGAATCGATCCGACGGTCGCGTTGCGGCAGGAATAGCTCCCGACGACAAGAAGGAACCGCGGAGACCGCAAAGACCGCGGAGGTTTGCCTTGTTTAGAGGCCCAAAGGCCTTAACTACACCGGGCTGAAAACCAAATTGATCTCGGCGGTCTCCGCGGTTTCCGCGGTTTCTTCCGATCGTCGTATCAGGGCTTCTCTTTAATCCAGACAGACATCTCGCCCTGGCCGCGGTTGTTCCACGCGTAGTACGGAATCGCCACGAACGGGCGGCTGCCTTCGCCGCTGATCACCTCGACGCCGTTGAGAAGATCCGCGCGGAAGCGGGATCGCAGGGCTGCACCACGCGGGATCACGAGGTCGAGCGCGTGGCCGTCGTTGTCAATCCCCTCGACGGCGTACACGAGCGGTCCCCGCTGGATCGCCATCCGCCCTTCGTCATCTTTCACGCCCGCGTGAGCGACGATGCGGCGCGCGGGCATGGGGAGGGTGAGGTGCACGGTGTCGCCGCTCTTCCAGTTCCGGCGGATTCTGACGTAACCGTCACGGACGTCGAGTGCCACCCGCTGGGGTTCCGCGTTGCGGCTGCGAACGGATATCGATGGCTGCTCGCCGGCGCTGTCCGCAAAGCGATAGAGATCGCTCGGCACCGGGCGGTCCCGCGACCACTCCGGAATGCGGAGCGCCAACGTGAACGCGCCGGATCCTTCCGGCTCGAGGCGGATCGACACATCGCCGTCCCAGGGGTAGCGCGTGTCCTCGACCATCTTCACGCGGCGGTTGCCGATCTTCACGTCGGCATGGTTGCCGACATAGAGATTCGCGTAGATGGTCGTGTCAGGGCCGACGGCGTACACGAGTCCCGGAAGCTGCTCGAGCATCCGCGCCAGATTCGCCGGGCAGCAGGCTACCTCGAAATATTCCGTGCGCTTCGCGCGGCCGTTGGACTCGAGCGGATTCTGATAGAAGAACGTGTTGCCCGCGAGCGACACACCCGCCAGCACGCCGTTGTAGAGCACGCGTTCGAACAGATCGATGTACTTGCCGTCGCCGTGCAGCAGGAACATCCGCTGGTTCCACAGGTCGTTGCCGACCGACGCACAGGTTTCGGTGTACGCGCGAAGATTCGGGAGCTCGTAGTCGTCGCCAAACGACTCCGTGGTTCCGCGCGCGCCGACGCCGCCAGTGAGGTACAGCCGCTTGCTGACGACGTCCTGCCAGAGACGATCGGCGGCCTTTGCGAAGGCGTCGTTGTCGGTCAGCGCCGCAACATCGGCGACGGCGGCGTAGAGGTACATCGCGCGGACCGCGTGGCCCACCGCGCGGTCCTGTTCGACAACGGGCGCCTGATCCTGCTTGTACGCGCGGTCGTTGTACATCTCGAACGCCTTCTCCGGATACGGCGGCATGTCGGGATGCGGCTTGCCGCGTTCGGCGACCAGCCAGTCTGCGGTTTTGAGATAGGTCACGTTTCCCGTCGCGCGGTACAGTTTCACGAGCGCAAGCTCGATCTCCTCGTGGCCTGACACCGCGCGGCGGCCGTTCGGTCCGAACGTCCGGCACACCAGATCCGCGTTCTTGATCGCGATGTCGAGCAGCGATCGCTTGCCGGTCGCCTCGAAATGCGCGACCGCCGCCTCGTAGAGATGTCCGGCGTTGTACAGCTCGTGACTGCCGTTCTCGTAGATCCATCGCTCGGGGCCGACGCCGGGAGCGGGATGCTGCGGGTCGATGGTGCGCGCCGGAAAGAGGTAGCCGTCCTTCTCCTGGGACTCCGCGATCAGTTGAATGAGCTCGTCCAGCTTCGTGCTGAGCCGCGGGTCCGGCACGAGCGCCAGCGAGTACGACGCGGCCTCGACGATCTTGTAGATGTCCGTGTCGTTGAAACGCCGGCCCTCGTACGCGCCCGTCTTCCTGCCGGCGGCCTTCTCGAAGTTGGCGACGCGGCCGGTCTCGTCGTTCTCTTTCAGGAGATGCGGGATGGTGACCGTGCGGTTCACCTCGAGCTTCGGCGCCCAGAATCCATCGTCGATAGTGACCGCTGTCATCGGCACCGCGTGGATCGAGTAGTCGCGGGCCGGCGCGGTGGGCGCGGCAAACAGCAGCGTGGCAAAGATGGCGGCCGGAATCGATCTCATGGTCAGCCGATTATCGCTCTCCTGACAGGACGCTGTCAGGAGGCGGCCGCTACGCTGGCCCTCGTCGCGATGAGGCGACGAAGGAGACGGTCATGACACATCCAGTTATGTGGTTCGAGGTGCTCGGGGCGGATGGCGACAAGCTGCGGAAGTTCTACGGCGATCTGTTCGGGTGGACGTTCGACGTCAATCCGCCGGGCGGCTACGGCGTGGCCAGGACGGGTGACGAGCGCGGCATCATGGGCGGCGTCGGCCCGGTCTATCCCGGAACGAAGTCGTGGGTGACCTTCTACACCGAGACGCCTGACGTCACCGCGTCGCTGGCGAAGGCACAGGCACTTGGCGGTGCGGTCGTCATGCCCCGGACCGAGCTGCCCGACGTCGTTCTCGGCATCTTCGAGGATCCGGAAGGGCACGTGCTGGGCCTCGTCGAAGCGCGCAAGGCTGCCGCACAATAAGCGGATGCGCCGCGCCGATCGTCTGTTCCGGATCGTCCAGCTCCTCCGCCGGCGCCGCACCATCGTGACGGCCAGGCAGATCGCGGAAAAGCTGGAGATCTCGGAGCGGACGGTCTACCGCGACGTCCGCGATCTGATCGCGTCCGGGACGCCCATCGACGGCGAGGCCGGTGTCGGCTACCGTCTGCGTCCCGATTACGATCTGCCCCCGCTCATGTTCGACAGGGATGAAATCCAGGCGCTCGTGCTCGGCGCGCGCATCGTCGCGCAATTCGGCGATCCCGCGCTCGCGCGCGCGAGCGAATCGATTCTGAGCAAGGTGGCAGGCGTGCTACCCAGGGAGCTGGAGCCGCTGCTCGCCGATACGCGTCTGTTCGTGCCGAATACCAGGAGCGGCGCTCGATCGGCGGCGGGGCTGGCGGTGGCCAGGGAAGCGCTCATCGCGCGCCGGCGCCTGCACCTGCACTACGCCGACGAGAAAGGTGACGCGTCGGAACGCACGGTGCGGCCGCTCGGCGTGTTCTTCTGGGGCAAGACCTGGACGCTGGCGGCGTGGTGCGAGATGCGAACCGGCTTCCGCAATTTCCGGCTGGATCGCATCAGCGCAGCGACGCTCGGCGATCGCTTTCAGGAGGAGCCCGGCCGAACGCTGCGAGACATGCTGCAGCAGTACGGGCCGGCAGCCGTCAAGCTTCTCGACTAAGCTCTTGGATCCGTATGGCCGATCAGTCCACCCCGCGCGACGACATGCTGGCGCTCGTCCGGCGGCTGCTGTTCGCGGCGTCCGGCCGCAACGCCCAGCAGGTCCTCGAGTGCTACGCGCCCGACGCCGTTGCGAGCAGCCCGATGTTCGGCGAGGTGCGAGGCCGTGAAGCGATCGTCAACACGTGGTCCACGCTGTTCAGCACGTTCTCGGACCTCACGATCCAGAACATGGACTTCCTCGTCGACGGTGACCGCGTCGCCGTGCTCGGCCTGATCAACACGACCGATCGGAACGGCTGGTTTGGTCTCCCTGCCACGGGCACGCCGATCGCCTATCGACTGGTCCTGCTCTTCACGGTCAAGGACGGCCTGATCGTCCACGACGAGCGGATCTACGACAGCTCGAACCTGCTCGAGCGCCTCGAGAAGGCGCGGCTCGACAAAGAGCTGCGCACCGCTGCCGAGGTCCAGCGCGAGCTGTCGTCGCGCAGCTCGCGCGTCGGCTCGTTCTACGAATCGATTGGCGACTCGCTGCCGTGCCGCGCCATCGGCGGCGACTTCTTCGAGGCGATCGAGCTGCCGTCGCGCGACTGCGCGTTCGTCATGGGCGACGTCTCCGGCAAAGGTCCGGCGGCTGCACTGCTCGCGGCAATGGTCCAGGGTATGTTTTCGGTCGAGGCACCCGCCGGCGACGGGCCGGCGGCGACGCTGGAGCGGATCAATCGCCGCCTTGCCGCGCGGGCAATCGGGTCACGCTTCGCGACGCTCGTCTATGCCGTGCTTTCACCCGACGGAAGGCTGGTCTACGCGAACGCCGGTCATAATCCGCCGGTCCTGCTGCGGCACAGCCATCTCCAGCGGCTGACGACCGGCGGACCGATCGTCGGCGCCTTCCGCGACGCGCGCTTCGAGGAGGAGACGCTACAACTGCATGACCGCGACACGCTGTTGATGTTCACGGACGGCGTAACCGAGGCGAGAAACGCCGGCGAGGAGGAGTTCGGGGACGAGCGTCTCGTTGAGTGCGTCACGCCGCCAGCGGAGCCAGCCGACCTGTTGAGCCGCGTCTTCACAGCCGTTCGAGATTTCTCCGCGCCCGCAGAAGCCACCGACGACATCACGCTGCTCGTCACCAGGTACCACAAACAGTCGTAGGGAACTGAGACGACGGAGTCGTAGGCAACTGAGACGATGGAGAGAACGGGATCACACAGAGAAACGAAGAAACAGAGACGAACAGAGGTTCGACGACACGTCGCTTCGCGACGTATCGTCGAACCTTCGCTACGCCAGTGCAGGTTTTTTCTTCTCCGTTCGTCTCCGTTGCTCCGCTCCTCTGTGTGATCCCGTTTCCTCCCTTTCCTCCGTTCGCTCTTACGGCACGGCGGGCGGCGGGACGCGTTTCTTCGTCGCCTGCTCGAAGGCATATGCGAGCGCCAGCAGCTTCGGCTCGCTGCACGCCATGCCGGTGAAGCTGACACCGAACGGTCCGGGCTTCGCGTTGAAGCCGTCCGGAAACGCCGGCGTCGGCGCGTTCGGCACGAGCGCGAACGGCACGATCACCGTCGGGTAGCCTGGCCGCGCCGCGATGCCGGCTCCGCTGGCTCCAGGAAACAGAATCGCGTCGAGCCGCTCCGCTTTCATGATCTCGTCGATGCCATGCGCGCCGCCGAGGCGGATGTCCTTGGCGCGGTCGGCCTCGTATCGCACGCGATCCTTCTCGACGTCCATCTCGTCGGAGATGTCGAGCAGCGACTGCCCGTACTTGATCGAACCGGCCTTCGCGTGCGCGGTGTTCCACTCGCGCAGCTCGGTCAGCGTCTTCACCGGCGCCGCCGGGCCGAGCGTCTTCAGCCAGCTGTTGAAGTCGCGCTTCATCCCGTACTTCAGCACGACCGAGCAGTCCTCGTCCTTGCCCTTCGCGTTGTTGGCGCCCGAGCAGCCGTTCCAGCGCAGGAAGTTGTTCTTCGGATCCTGATCGACGACGCTCGGAATGTTCGCGGGATCGACGATGATCGCGCCCTGGGCCTTGAGGATGGCAATGGCGTCGTCCATCGCCTTCTTCTGATCGGGATTCAGGCCGTTGCCGCCGCCTCCACCCCCACGTCCGCCTCGTCCCCCATCGGCCGGCGGTGGCGGCGGCGGACCCGGCGGCGTGAACGCGTCGTAGAACGAGGCGCGGGGGATGCCGATGCGTGCGCCCTTCAATCCATCAGCCTTCAGGAACTTCGTGTAATCGCGGCCCGGCGCCGGCGTGCAGAGCTTCGTCGCGGGATCGTTGGGATCCGGCGATGCGCTCTCCATCGCGCCGAACATGATGGCGACATCCGTCACGCTCTTGGCCATCGGGCCGGCCGTGTCCTGATCGGCCGTGATCGGAATCACCCCGTAGCGGCTGATGCGCCCGACCGTGGGCTTGATGCCCGCCAGCATGTTCTGGTTCGACGGGCTGAGGATCGAGCCTGACGTCTCGGTGCCGACGTTGCCGGCCCAGAAATTCGCGGCGGTGCCGATCCCCGAGCTCGATCCGCCTGTCTGCAGCGCCGGGCGTCCATCGAACGTCGCCTCCCGCGGATCCTTGCGCGGGTCGTACGGGTTGTAGCCCTGGCCACCGACCGCGTTGTAGTCCGCCGGCATCGGCGTCGGGGCGCCGGCCACGAAGTTGGCCAGCTCGCTCATCCCGGTCTTCGCGATGATGATCGCGCCGGCATCGATCAGGTTCTTCGTCAACGTCGCGTCATAGGGCGGCGTCAGGTTCTCGAACGCGAGCGCGCCGCCGGTCGTCCGCATGAACGTCGTGTGGACGTTGTCCTTCAGCGCGATCGGAATGCCGTGCAGCGGTCCGCGAATCCGGCCGGCTGCGCGTTCGCGGTCCCGCTCCTCCGCAAGCTCCATCGCCTTCGGATTCACGGTGATCGCCGCGTGGAGAAGCTCTTCGTACATCCCGATCCGCTGCAGGTACTGCCGGACGATCTCGCGTGACGTGACGCGTCCTGCTTTCAGCGCCGCCTGCATCTCGGGGATCGTCGCCTCGACGACGGTGAATGGTTTGCCGGTACCGTGTGCCG
>DASSGK010000575.1:0-14295 GCA_035693505.1 Vicinamibacterales bacterium | reverse complement strand
CGTTCATCTCGAAGGGGCTGGCGGAGTTTCGCGTCATCGAGTTTCGGGCGAGCCAGCGGTCGGACGAGATCCTGCAGCGGATCGACAGTCGGCCTGCCGTCTAGTGGCTGTGCGCGTCGTTTCTGGACTGGTTGCCACATTTGCAGCATCTCGTGAATCAGCCACGAAACTCACGAAACTCACGAAAACGTTTGGGTTTCGTGTTTTTCGTGTTTTTCGTGGCGGTTCGAACTCCGGTACTGAAACAGCGGTGACACTGCACTAACGCTTTCACGCACTACCAATCGAACGCCTCCGACCCGTCCAGCCCCTCCTGCCCATCCAGCCTCTCCTGCCTATCCCGCCCATCCTGCCCGTCCTGCCCAGCCTGCGTCGGCTTCATGTTCTTCAGGTTCTCGTCCAGCGTCGGGTTCATCGTGTGCCACCTGGTGGCGCGCTCGTACGCAAGGGCCACGCGCAGGACGGCCGCCTCGTCGTACAGGCGTCCCGTGATCATCAGCGCCTGCGGCAAGCCGTCGACGAAGCCGGCTTTCAGGCACGCGGCCGGGTGACCCGTGAGATTCGTGATCCCGAGGCTCGCGCTGCCGGTCGGCGTCAGGAACACGTCGTACCTGGACATCAGGTCTTCCATCTGGCGGATCAGCAACGTTCGCGCGCGCTGCGCGCGGATGTACTCGACCGCCGGGATGAAGCGGGAAGTGCGGAACGTGTTGGGCCATGCGCCCGGGCCCTGCTCGGTCAGCAGGTCGACCTCTTTGCTCCGCGTGAGATCGTCGAACGCCGCGGCCGCCTCCGCGCTGAGGATGAAGCCGAGGGCGTTGGCCGGGAACTCGGGCAGCGACATCGGCTCGAGCTTCGCGCCGGCGTGGCGCAGCACGTCGAGCGCGTCCTTCATCAGCTTGTTGCGCTCCTCGGCGCGCCGTCGCGCGTCCTGCGGATTGACTGCGCCTCCTCGGCCGCCGCCGCGCCCTTGCCCAGAGTCAGCGGTCAAATTGAACTCGCTCTCGACGAATCCGACCTTCAGGCTCGAGAGCGGCACGTCGGGGCGCCACGCAAACGGTGCGTCGACGACGGTCTCGTCGCGGCCGTCGCTGCCATAGATCGCGTTGAACACGATCGCGCAATCCTCGACGCTCCGGCACATCGGTCCGATCTTGTCCATCGTCCAGCTGAGGGCCATCGCGCCGTAGCGGCTCACGCGCCCGTACGTCGGACGCAGGCCGACGACGCCGCAGGTAGACGAGGGCGAGATGATCGAGCCGCGCGTCTCGGTGCCGATGGCAAAGGCGACCAGTCCGGCCGCGGTGGCCGCTCCCGGACCGGCTGAGGATCCGCTGGAGCTGTTGTCCGGCGACCAGGGATTGCGCGTCGATCCGCCGAACCACACGCCGCCCTGCGCCAGCGCGCCCATCGACAGCTTGGCGCACAGCACGGCGCCGGCGTCGCGCAGGCGCTCGACGATGGTCGCGTCGATCTGGGCGATCCGGTTTTCGTACGGCTTGGCGCCCCACGTGGTCCTGATGCCCTTGGTGTCGAACAGATCCTTCACGCCGAACGGGATGCCGTGGAGCGGGCCGCGATACTTGCCGGCCCGGATCTCCTTGTCGGCCGCGGCCGCCTGCTCGTGCGCGAGATCCTCGGTGAGCGTGACGACACAGTGGAGTTGATCGCCGTACCGCTTGAGCCGATCCAGGTACATCGCGGTGAGGTCGGTGGAGCTGACGCGGCGGGTGCGGATGAGAGATGCGAGCGTCGTGACCGGCGCGAACGCGAGATCTTCCAACGACGAGGTCACCTGGACGCGCGGGGGACGCCCGACGATCAGCCGCGCGTGACGCGTCGAATGTCCTGCCGGACGCTTGCCGGGCAGGTACGGCCGGAAGGTGACGGCGGGCTCGGTATCGAGCGGGACGTCGAGCTTCCGCAGCTCTTCGTAGCTGTCAAGGTTTCGGCTGACGCCGCTGACGGCCAGTTCCTCCTGGGCATCGGTAAAGGACAGCCCGTCGATCTGTTCTGCACACTTCAACACGTCCTTGCCGAACTTCGCCGGGGCGCCGCCGCCACGCTGTGCGCGGCCTGCGACAGGCAGCGAGACGGTCGCGGCGACCGCAGCCGGCACGGCGCGGAGGAACCGTCGTCGTCCCACCTGCAGAGTCGATTTCTTCATGAGATGAATGCCTCGTCCGGTCTTTTCTAGCACAAAGCCGATAAGATCCAGAAGATGCCGGCGACCCCGAAGCCCGCGATCGACGAAGCGCTCGCGTCGCTCATCCGCGGCGCGCACCGCGATCCGTTCGCCTTGCTGGGTCCGCACGCGGACCAGACCGGCGCGATTGTCATTCGCGCATTCCAGCCGGCGGCACGTTCGATCGCGGTCGTTCTCGTGGCGACGCAGACGATCGTGCCGATGGAGCGGCGTGATGCGGCGGGCGTCTTCGAGACCAGGATTGCAGGGCGGGATGGGCAGGAGGGGCTGGATAGGCAGGATATGCCGGAGGCTCCTGACTATCGACTGCGCATCACCTACGCCGGCGATCACGTCATCGAGATCGACGATCCGTACCGGTATGGCCGCGTGCTGACCGATTTCGATCTCCATCTGCTCGGCGAGGGCACGCACTATCGCGCCTTCGAGAAGCTCGGCGCGCATCGGATTGTGCTGGGCACGACGATCGGTGTGCATTTCGCGGTCTGGGCGCCGAATGCCGCTCGCGTGAGCGTCATCGGCGACTTCAACGGCTGGGACGGCCGCGTCACGCCGATGCGCTTCCTCGAGACCGGCGTGTGGGAGATCTTCATTCCGGCCTTTGCCGACGGCGAGAAGTACAAGTTCGAGATCCGCACGCGAAACGGCGCGATTCTCAAGAAGACCGATCCGTTTGCGCGCGCGTTCGAGGCGCCGCCGCAGACGGCGGCCATCGTTCACGACAGCTCCGGCTACGTGTGGGAAGACGCGGACTGGATGTCAGCGCGGCCTTCGCACGGCGCCTGGTTCGAAAAGCCGCTGAGCGTATACGAAGTGCACCTGGGATCGTGGGCGCGGGTGCCCGAGGACGGCAACCGGTTCCTGACGTACCGGGAGCTGGCGCATCGCCTGGTCCCGTACGTGAAGGAGATGGGCTTCACGCACATCGAACTGCTGCCCGTGATGGAGCACCCGTTCTCCGGATCGTGGGGCTACCAGGTCCTGGGATTCTTCGCGCCGACCGCGCGCTTCGGTCCGCCGGAAGACTTCAAGCTGTTCGTCGATGCGTGCCATCGCGCGGGGCTCGGCGTGATTCTCGACTGGGTGCCCGGCCACTTTCCGAAGGACGCGCACGGTCTGGCGCGGTTCGACGGGACCGCGCTGTTCGAGCACGAGGACCCGCGGCAGGGAGAGCACCAGGATTGGGGCACGCTGATCTTCAACTACGGCCGCCACGAGGTGCGGAATTTCCTGCTGTCCAACGCGCTGTTCTGGCTCGAGGAGTATCACGTCGACGGCCTTCGCGTGGACGCGGTCGCCTCGATGCTGTATCTGGACTATTCACGCAAGGAAGGGCAGTGGGTCCCGAACCGGTTCGGCGGCCGCGAGAACCTCGAGGCGATCGAGTTCCTGCAGCAGTTGAACAGCCTGACGCACGGCGATCACCCCGGCACGATCACGGCGGCGGAGGAGTCGACCTCGTTTCCGGGCGTCAGCCGCCCGGTGCATCTCGGCGGCCTGGGCTTCACCTACAAGTGGAACATGGGATGGATGCACGACATCCTCCGCTACATGAGCCTGGAGCCGATCCACCGGCGGTGGCATCACAACCTCGTGACGTTCTCCGCGATGTACATGCACAGCGAGAACTTCATCCTGCCGTTCTCGCACGACGAGGTCGTCCACGGAAAGCGCGCGCTGATCGACAAGATGCCGGGCGACGCGTGGCGCAAGTACGCATCGCTTCGCCTGCTGTACGGCTACATGTTCGGTCATCCGGGAAAGAAGCTGCTGTTCATGGGCGCCGAGTTCGCGCAGTGGCGCGAATGGAACCACGATCGCAGCCTCGACTGGCACCTGCTCGACGATCCGGCGCACGCGGCCATGCGGCGCTACGTCCAGGATCTGAACCGTCACTATCAGGCGGAGCCGGCGCTGCACCAGGCCGATTTCGATCCCGAGGGCTTCCGGTGGATCGACTGCAACGATGTCGAGAACAGCGTCGTGTCGCTGGTGCGGTTCGCGAAGGATCGGCGCGACCTCGTCGTGCTGATCTTCAACTTCACGCCAGTCGTGCGGACCGATTTCCGCATCGGCGTGCCCGAACCCGGGTTCTATGCGGAGCTGCTCAACAGCGACGCGTCGGTTTATGGCGGAAGCAACGTCGGCAACGGCGGCGGTCTCGATTCGGAGCCGACTGCGGCGCACGGCTTCGACCAGTCGTTGCGGCTCACAGTGCCGCCTCTCGGTTGTTTGCTGCTGAAGCGCGGCTGACACCAAACACCCTCGAAACCCACGAAATCCACGAAAGAAAGATAAAAAAACCAGTACGATCTTTTTCGTGTGTTTCGTGAGTTTCGTGACCGTCGCGTATTCGAGGGTTTCGCGGTGATCGGCGCGTTCCGTGAGTCTCGCGCCGTCGCGGTCGCCCTCGTCACTTTCGCGACCTTCACCGACATCGTCGCTTACTCGGTGGCCGTGCCGGTCCTCCCCGATTTGAGCCGGCGGTTCGGCGCGTCGCCGACGGTGATCGGCTTCCTGTTCGCCTCGTTCGGCGTGACGCTGCTGATCGTGTCCATCCCGATGGGTGCGATCTCCGATCGGACCGGGCGCAAAGCGCCGCTCGTCGGCGGCATGCTCGCCCTCGCCGCCGCGACCCTTCTGTTTGCCTACGCAGGCGGCCTCCCCTGGCTATTCGCGGCCAGGCTCGTGCAGGGCGCCGCCGACGGCGTGACCTGGGTGGTGGGCTTTGCGCTGATCGCCGATCGGTTCGGCCCCGAAGAGCGCGGGCGCGTGAGCGGCATCGTCATGTCGGGGACGAGCGCCGCGGTGATGGTCGGTCCGACCATCGGCGGCTGGCTATACGAGATCGGCGGCATCCGGGCGCCTTTCCTGACCGTCGCGGGGATGGCGGCCGTGTCCGCGCTCGGGTTTCTGTGGCTGAAAATCCCGTCCGATCGCGCGGAGACGGAAGCGGTGCCGATCCGCGTCGTGCTGGGCTCGCGCGCCGTCGCCACATGTGCCGTGGTGGTCGTCGCCATCTCGGCGACGATTTCGATGCTCGAACCGGTCCTCCCTCTGTTTCTGTCGGCGAAGCTCGGTATCGGCCCCGCGCGCATCGGATTGATCTTCGGCAGCGGCGCGGTCGCGACCTCGATGCTGCATCCGATCTACGGGCGCCTGGCGGATCGCTGGGGCGGGCGCCGCCTGATGCTGATCGGCCTTCCGCTGGTCGCCTGCGTCATGCCGTTGCTCACGGTTTCATGGAGCTATCAGTCGACCATCGCCTTCTTCGTGCTGAACACCATGTGCGTGGCGCTCGTCATCACGCCGTCGCTGGCGTTCATGGCCGAGGCGGTCTCGGCGGCCGGCGTCGGATCGTTCGGCGTCGGGTACGGTCTGTACAACATGGCGTGGGGCGTCGGCCTTCTGGGAGGGCCGGCGACGGCAGGATTCGTGTTCGAGCATTTCGGTTTCGCGCGGCTGATGCTGCTGTGGGCGCCGCTCCTTCTCGTCGTCAGCGCCCTGCTCGCGGGAGTACAATCCGGCGTCCGCCCTGAACCTGACGCCGTCGGGTAGTGCAAAACCCGCATCTGCCGATAGAGAAGAATGCCCCCTGTAGGCCACCTGGAGGATCCATGAGCCGCTCACGACATATTGCCGCGTTGTCCCTTGCACTGATTGCCCTTTCGACCTACTCCCTCCGGGCCGATGTCCGGTCCGACCAGAAATCCCATGTCGAATTCGCGGGCATGCTGGGCCGGATGTTCAACATGTTCGGCGGCAAGGCCGCGAAGGAAGGCGTGACGTCCTCGGTTGCGGTGAAAGGCGACCGCAAGGCGACCATGAACGGCGAGACCGGCCAGATCATCGATCTCGCTGAAGAAAAGGTCTACGACCTCGATCTGAAGAAGAAGAGCTACAAGGTCACGACCTTCGCCGAACTGCGCCGCCGGATGGAAGAAGCGAAGAAGAAAGCCGAGGAAGACGCGCGCAAGGAATCCGCTCAACAGAAGGAGAAGCCAGCGGCCGCCGATCCCAACGCGAAGCAGGTGGAAATCGATTTCGACGTGAAGAACACCGGCGCCAAGAAGGCGATCAACGGCTTCGATACCCACGAGGCGGTCATCACCATCACGGTGCGTGAGAAAGGCAAAACACTCGAGCAGAGCGGCGGTATGGTCATGACCTCGGACATGTGGCTCGCGCCGAAGATTGCCGCGATGAAGGAGATCGCGGACTTCGACATGCGCTACGCGAAGATGCTGTACGGGTCGATGGTCGCCGGTGTGTCGGCCGAGCAGATGGCCGCCGCGATGGCGATGTACCCGATGATGAAGGACGCGCTGGGCAAGATGAGCGCCGAGGGCGGAAAGATCGACGGCACGGCCATCCAGACCACGACCACCATGGACACCGTGAAATCCGAAGAACAGATCGCCGAGGAAGCGAAGGCCGCCAAGAGCGGCGACGACAGCAAGTCCTCGACGCCGACCAGCGCCGGTGGCCTGCTCGGCGGCTTCGCGAAGAAGATGGCCGCGAAGAAGATGAGCAGCGGCGACGATGCGGCCAAGCCGCGCACGACGTTCATGACGACGACCACCGAAGTCCTGAAGGTCGTCACGGACGTGACGCCGGCCGACGTCGCGGTGCCGGCAGGCTTTAAGGAGAATAAGTAATCTCTCAGGGCTCAGGGCTCAGGGCTCAGGGCTCAGGGCTCAGGGCTCAGGGCTCAGGGCTTAGGGCTTAAGGGCTGAGGGCTGGTTGTAACTTGTCAACTGTCAATTGTTAATTGGATCGATGGCGATGAGACTGTTGGTTGTGGTCGTGATGATGTCTGCCGTGGTCGGCGCGCAGGCGCCGGCGGCGAAGAAGCCGGCCTCCGAGTCGGCGGCGGCTCGCGCCGCCCGCATCCACAAGGAAGCGATCGTCGTCGACACGCACATCGACACGACGATGATGCTCGGTCGCGAGGGGTGGGACTTCATGGTGCGCCATGAGCCCACCAGGGGCGAGGACAGCAACCATGTCGATCTGCCTCGCGCGCGCGAGGGCGGGCTCGACGCGGCCTTCTTCTCGATTTACATGCCCGGCACAATCACGGGTCCCGAGGCCGTGAAGCGTTCGCTCGTGCTGATCGATCACGTCCGCAGCCTGGCCGAGAAACATCCCAACGAGATCGTGCTCGCCACGACCGCGGCCGACGTGCGCGCCGCCCACAAGGCCGGAAAGTTCGCGGCGTTGATGGGGATGGAAGGCGGGCACATGATCGACGACAACCTCGCCGTCCTTCGCGACTACCAGCGGCTCGGCGTGCGCTATCTCACGCTGTCGCACAGCGTGAACACGAACTGGAGCGATTCGTCGGGCGACACGCCGAAGCACAATGGCCTGACCGACTTCGGCAAGGACGTCGTCCGCGAGCTGAACCGCCTCGGCATGCTCGTCGACATCTCGCACGTGTCGGACAAGACGTTCTGGGACGCGATGGAAACGAGCAAGGCGCCGCTCGTCGCGTCTCATTCCTCGCTGCGTTCGATCTCCGGGCATCCCCGCAACATGACCGACGACATGATTCGCGCGCTCGGCGGCAAGGGCGGCGTGATCATGATCAACTACTCGCGCAGCTTCCTCTCCGATGAGCTGTACCAGGCCGGCCTCCGGAATGTCCCGCCGGCCGAACGGCCCACCGTCTCCTGGGAAAAGATCGTCGAGCACATCGATCACGCCGTGAAGCTCGTCGGCGCGACGCACGTCGGTCTCGGCTCCGATTTCGACGGGACGACCGTTCCCGACGGGATGGACGACGTCTCGATGCTGCCGAAGATCACGGCGGCGCTGCTCGAGAAGGGTTACAGCGAGCAGGACGTGAAGAACATCCTCGGCGAGAACATCCTGCGACTGTTAGAGAAGGTCGACGCGGTCGGGAAGCAGATCAGGGCAGGACAGGCTGGATAGGCGGGAGGGGCAGGATGGGCAACTTCCGATCCGGCCCTTCCAGCCTATCCTGCCCGTCCAGCCCTTCCCGCCCATCCTGCCTAAAACCTGTATCCGATCCCGAACGTCACGCTCTGCGCGTTCACCGGCGTATCCGCTTGCACCCGCGACAGGCGATAGCCGACGTTGGCCAGCAGGTGCGGGCCGATTGGCGATTCCACGCCTCCGCCGAACGCGTACATGAATGCCGTCGATGACGGCGGCTGCGTGAAGTCGCCGAGCGACACGATCTGGCTCGTGACGTCGTCGCCGGACACCGGCGGCGAGATCGCGCCGATGAGCGTGCCGCTCGAGTACGTGAACGTCGCCGTCGGCGTGAGCCTCGCGAAGCCGGCGCCGCCGAACACGTACGGTGACACACGAGCACTCACCGGCATCGTCCATCGCACACCTCCCATCGAGTACCACGCCGGCACGCGAGCCACGCCGGTCACCGAGAGTCCGCCGGCCGCCAGCGTGGAGGTGGCAGCATCGACCGAAGGCTGCAACTGTGACGGTTGAAGGTTGTGAAATTGTCCGATGTCGCCGAAGACGGAAAGGTGCGGCGCGATGCGTACGCCGACCTCGCCGAGCACGTCGCCAGACGTACCGTCGGGGCTGACGGCGAACCCTCCTGCCAGACTCGCATACACATCAGGGTGCTGCGCGTAGGAGGGCGCCGCAGCCAGCACGAGCATTGCGGCGATGAACAACGTTTTCATGTGGAACCTCCGCGGGCAGGACGTGTGGGCATCACTGTGGTTCGACGGCCCAGGTGTGAACGAGTTGTGGCGCTGACTTGAAACATCCGTGTCGCGTTGCACGCATGTGTCAGCGCTTGTGTGCGTGCGGTGACATTGATTGCTTCCTTCGCGATTCCTTGCAGCAAGACTACGGGCCGCGCTGCAGGCGCGTTGCTACGATGCCGACATGCACATCTCGGCGGTGTTCATCCGGCGTCCGATAGCGACGAGCCTGCTCATGCTCGGCATCGCGCTGTTCGGCGTGATCGCGTATCGCGCGCTGCCGGTGAGCGATCTGCCGAACGTCGATTTCCCGACGCTGAATGTCGGGGCGGGCCTGCCCGGCGGCGATCCCGGCACGATGGCCTCCGCCGTTGCGAGCCCGCTCGAGCGCCAGTTCACGACGATCGCCGGCCTCGACGAGATGACATCGTCGAGCGCGGCGGGCAGCACGAACGTCACGCTGCAGTTCGATCTCGGCCGCGACATCGACAGCGCTGCGGTGGACGTGCAGACGGCGATCGCCGCGGTGATGCCGCTGCTGCCGTCGGGGATGCCGGCGCCGCCGTCGTTCCGCAAGTTCAACCCCGCCGATCAGCCGATCATGTTCCTCGGCCTCACCTCGGATGTCGTGCCGATGTACGTCCTCGACGACTACGCCGAGAACATGATCGCGCCTCGCATCTCGATGGTGAGCGGCGTCTCGCAGGTGCAGGTGCAGGGCGCGCAGAAGTACGCAGTCCGCGTGCAGGTGGATCCGGACAAGCTGCACGCCGAGGGCATCGGGCTCAACGAGGTCAACACCGCGCTGCAGAACTGGAACGTGAACACCCCGACGGGCCAGCTGTTCGGCCCGTCCATGACCTACAACATCAAGGCGGCCGGCCAACTGATGAACGCGGAGGCGTTCAAGCCTGTCGTGGTGGCCTACCGGCACGGCGCGGCCGTCCGCCTTGACCAACTCGCCAACGTCATCGACAACGTCGAGGACAACAAGAACGCCTCGTGGCTGTACACGAAAGCCGGCGCCCGCCGCGCGATCAACCTCCAGGTCATGCGCCAGCCCGGCAGCAACACCATCGAGGTGACCGACGCCGTCCGCGCGCTGCTGCCGACGTTCGAGGAGGCACTGCCACCGTCGGTCCACCTGACGATCCGCGGCGACCGCTCGAAGAACATCCGCGAGGCCTTCAGCGACATCCAGTGGACGATGCTGATCACGCTCGTCCTCGTGGTCGCGGTGATCTTTGCCTTCCTGCACAGCGGAGCCGCGACGCTCATTCCCGCGCTGGCGCTGCCGTTCTCGATCCTCGGCACGTTCGCCGTCATGCAGGTGATGAATTTCACGCTCGACAACCTGTCGATGATGGCGCTCATCCTCTCGATCGGCTTCGTCGTGGACGATGCCATCGTGATGCTGGAGAACATCGTTCGGCACATCGAAGAGGGGGAGTCTCCGCTGGAGGCTTCGCTGAACGGGTCGAAGGAAGTCGGCTTCACGATCGTCTCGATGACGATGTCGCTGGCCGCCGTGTTCATCCCGATTCTCTTCATGAGCGGCATCCTCGGGCGGCTGTTCCGCGAGTTTGCCATCACCATCACCACCGCGATCCTGATCTCCGGCATTGTTTCGGTCACGCTGACGCCGATGCTGGCGAGCCGCTTCCTGCGCGTCGCCTCGCTGCACGGCAAGGGCCGATTCGCGCGGCTCATGGAACGGATCTTCCAGCGCGCCTTCAACTGGTACGAGTGGAGCCTCGGGATCGTCCTGCGGCATCGCCCGGTGATGCTCGGCGTCTTCGTGGCCGTGCTCGCGGCGACCGTTGCCATGTTCGAGATCGTCCCGAAAGGGTTCATCCCCGATCAGGACAACGATTCGCTCAACGTGAACGTGCAGGCCGCGCAGGGCACGTCGTACTACGACATGGTCCAGAACCTCGCGAAGGTCGCCGCGGTGATCAACGCGAACCCGTACGTCGACACGTTCTTCGCGAGCACGGGCGGCGGATTCGGCTCGATGAACATGGCGCGCTTCAACCTCCAGCTGAAGCCGCGGCGCGCCAGGCCGGTGACCGCGGCGCAGATCGCGCAGCAGCTTCGGCCGCAGCTCCTGCGCTTCCCTGGGTTCCGCGCGTTCGTGAGCCTGCCGCCGGCGATCCAGATCGGCGGACGCCAGGGCAACAGCTCGTACACGCTGACGGTCCAGAGCGCCGACACCCAGGATCTGTACGACTGGGCAGCGAAGCTCGAGGCAGCGATCGTGCCGTTACCCGAGGTGCAGGACGTCTCCGACGATCTGCAGATGAAGAGCCCGCGGGTGAATCTCGTGATCAATCGAGACGAGGCGGCCGCGCTGGGCCTGAGCGCGAGCGACATCGAAACCGCGCTCTACGACGGGTTCGGGCCGCAGTGGGCGTCGACGATCTACGGATCGCAGGCACAGTACAAAGTGCTGCTCGAGCTCGATCCGAAGTATCAGGAGCACGCCGACTCGCTGCGGACGATCGCGTTCAAGACCTCGTCCGGTGCGCTCGTGCCGCTGCAGGCCGTGGTCACGCCGCAGGAGACGGTCGGCCCGCAGACCGTGAATCACGTCGGCGAACTGCCGGCGGTCTCGATCTCGTTCGGCCTTCGTCCGGGCGTGTCGCTGGGCGCGGCCGTCGATCACATCAACCGCGTATCGGCGGCGCTGCTGCCGCCGACGGTCACGACGACATTCCAGGGATCCGCAAAGACGTTCCAGCAGTCGATGACCAACCTGGGCCTGCTGCTGTTCATCGCCATCGGCGTCGTCTACATCGTGCTGGGCATGCTCTACGAGAGCTACATTCACCCGCTGACGATTCTTTCGGGGCTGCCGTCGGCGGGCCTGGGCGCGCTCGTGACGCTCTACCTGTTCGGCGACGAGCTCAATATCTACTCGTTCGTCGGCCTGGTCATGCTGGTCGGCATCGTGAAGAAGAACGCGATCATGCAGATCGACTTCGCGCTCGAAGCGGAGCGGCAGCACGGCAAGTCGCCCGCGGACGCGATCTACGAGGGCTGCCTGATCCGGTTCCGGCCGATCATGATGACGACGATGGCGGCGCTGCTGGGCGCGGCGCCGATCGCGCTGGGCTTCGGTGCTGGAGGAGAAGCCCGGCGTCCGCTGGGGCTGGCAGTCGTCGGCGGACTGATCGTGTCGCAGCTGATTACGCTGTATCTGACACCGGTGGTCTACACCTACATGGCCGCTATGTCGAGAGCTTCTCGATCCGCGACCATTGGGCATCCGTTACCGGCATCACCGACAGCCGCGAGATCCTGACCAGATCGAAATCCTTGAACCAGGCGTCGGCCTTGATTTCCTTGAGCGTCACCGGCCGCGCCAGCTTCCGCACCGGGCCGACGTCGACGACGTGCGCCTTGCCGGTCTTGTCGGCCGGATCCGGATAGGCGTCGCCGAGCGCCTTCGCGATCCCCACCACGGATTTCTCGTCGCCGGTGTGATAGTAGAAGATCTGATCGCCCTTCTTGACGGATCGGAGATTCCGCTGCGCGACCGGATTCTTGACGCCGCTCCAGACGGTCTTCTTGTCTTTCACGAGCTCGTCGTAGCCGTAGTGCGTCGGTTCTTCTTTGAACAGCCAGTTCATACAATTTACAGGTGACAATAAGGGAATTTACAAAGCGTCAGCGGGCTTAGACTCTTTGTAAATTGTCCCCTGCGAATTGTCAATTGCTGAAGGACCGCATTCGCCTGCCCGTCCGCCTCCTGCTCGTCGGCATCAATCCCGGGATGCGTTCGTGGCAGGTCGGACATCATTTCGCCGGACCGTCGAACCGCTTCTGGAAGCTGCTGTACGACTCGCGCCTCGTGCCGGAGCCGATCGGGTTTGCCGACGACGACCGGCTGCCGGAATGGGGCATCGGGATGACCAATCTGATTCCCAGGGCCACTCCTGGAATCGACACGTTGCGCCGCGAGGAGTACGTGGCAGGGGCCAGAACCCTGCGAAGAAAAATCCGTCGCGTGAAACCTGAAGTGGTCGCCTTCGTCGGCGTGACGCTGTTCCGGTCGGTCTTCGGCCGTCCCGCAGGACAACCGGTCGCCCTCGGGCCACAGGAGGAGCGCATCGAAGGCGCGCGGGTCTTCGTCCTGCCGAATCCCAGCGGACGCAACGCCAACTTTTCGTACGCGGAGATGCTGGAAGCGTTCGCGCGGCTCCGCCGTGAAATGGACTCGAACTAAAACTCCTTCCGGCTTGACTTGGCTCGTTTGGCGGCGTAGCCTCTCCGAACTTACGCAAAACATACACAACAGATAGCCTTTTTTCATTCCGCGCGCGCCGGTTTTATCGGCTTCCCCGTCGTTATCGAATCGAGACGGTCGACCACAGTCGAAAGGAGCCTTGTATGCGCCGGACGCTCGTCGTGGCCTGGTTCTGGCTGTTCCTCTGCGCGCCATCGTGGGGCCAAACGCTCGGTACCATCTCTGGAGAAGTCAAAGATTCCACGGGCGCCGTGATCCCGGGCGTCACGGTGACCGTGGTGAACAAGGCGACCAACGCGACGCGGACCAGCGTCAGCAACGCGGTCGGACTGTTCGACTTCCCGGCCCTGCCGCCCGGACCCTACTCGGTGAAAGGCGAGATCGAGGGCTTCAAGACCGTGACACGCGATCTCGAATTGCAGGTGCAGGCGACCGTACGCGTCGACCTGGCGATGGAACTCGGCACCATTTCCGAGATGGCGACCGTCACCGGTGTCTCGCCGCTTGTTGAAACGACCAACGCGACCGTCGGGACGGTCATCGAAAACCGGCGCATTGTCGAGCTGCCGCTCAACGGCAGAAACTATCTGCAGCTCGTCGCGCTCAGCCCCAATGTCAGCGCCGATTTCGCCGGCCCCGGTCAGGCGGGCGACCGGCAGGGCGGGACGCGATCGAATCAGCAGCTGTCGGTGTCGGGGCAGCGCCGCGAGTTCAACTACTACACGCTGGACGGCGTCGACAACACCGACGTCAACTTCAACACCTACATCTTCCAGCCGTCGGTGGATGCGCTCGAGGAATTCAAGGTGCAGACCGGCGTCTACTCCGCCGAATTCGGGCGCGAGGCCAGCCAGGTGAACGTCGTCACGAAATCAGGGACGAACAGCCTGCATGGGACCGTCTTCGAATTCCTCAGGAACGACGCGATGGATGCCAGACCGTATGCGTTCACCCCGGCACAGGCAGCGGCCCCTAAGGCGCCGTTCAACTGGAACCAGTATGGATATACCGCGGGCGGGCCGGTGCTGAAGAACCGGTTGTTCTTCCTGTCGAACTGGGAAGGCTACAACGATCGGAAGCAGTTCCAGACGCTCTACAGCACCGCGTCGAAGGCGATGCGCGCCGGCGATTTTTCGGAG
>DASSGK010000574.1:0-68583 GCA_035693505.1 Vicinamibacterales bacterium | reverse complement strand
GATCTCCGACACCTGGGGAAATACGGTGCGGATGTCGAGCACGTCCGAGATTGTGCGCAACAGGTCCACGGAGCTCTCGATGCTCGCGGTCCGCTCCCGTTCCACCGCTGCATGACGGGCTGCCTCCGCGAGACGCTGGTGCGCGAGGGCCACACCGACGTAACCCGCGAGACGTTCCGCCGCGACGAGATCCCTGGCCGAGTACGCTCGTGGCCGCCGCGAGAACAGGGCGAGCACCGCTACGAGCTGATCGTCGATCCTGACCGGAACGGCCAGGCCCGACCGAAGGCCACGCTCGGGCCCGGGCACGACATCGAACACCTGCGGCTCGTCCGCATCGCCAATCGGGCAACCCCTGCCCCGGCAGACCAGTTCCGGTGCGCCATCGCGCGTGCTCGCGTACAGGCGGAATTGCGTGCCATCCGGCGTCAACAGCGCGAGATTCGCCTCGTCGTGCGGAACGATGCGTGCCGCGGTCTTGCTGAAACGTTGAAAGATATCGCGCACGTCGAGCGCGCGCGCGAGTGTCGGGAGCAGATCGTGAAAAGCGCTCAGGTGTTCGAGATCGTACGCAAAGGGCTCGGCACTGACCATCGTCATGAGATTCCTTCGCGAGGCGGTGTCCGCCACGCACTTCAGCACTGGTGTTAGACGCTCATCAGCGAGTTCGGATCCAAGATCGAACCGCGGACCCGTTTCAGAAGGGCTAAAAACCAACGCTCGCCTGAAAGGCTCGCGCTCCGATTACTGAAAGGCTCGCGCTCCGATTAGACGAAAGAGCGTTCCTCGGTGTTTAGACGAAGGAGCGTTCGTCGGTGTGACAGGAGCACTGGCTCATCCAGATCGGCGATCCATGCAGCGAGTGCTCAGTCCCGGATCCGGAATAGATAAACACTTCGTAAGGATGCGGATGGTCGAGCGCCGCTGCCGGACGAGATCTAGAAGGGCGGCGATGGCATGTGTGAAAGCTTTTCGGGATTGGTCACGATGTAAATGGCGTGGATGAGCCCGTCGATCACATCGATCGTAAACACCGACTGCGGCCGGCCTTCTACATAGCTGACGATGCCTGGCTCGCCGTTGATCTCGGCGAGGCGCTGAAGTGGATTCAGCGCCTTCAGCCTCATGAGCCCGAAGATGCTCGCACGCGCGACTTTGTCCGGCCCATAGATCGGCAGCGGCAGCGCGCTCGCCTTGCCGCCGCCGTCGGTGTGCATCACGACGTCGGCCGAGAGCAACGCGAGCAGGCCGTCGGTGTCGCCGTTTCCGGCTGCGCGATAGAACTGCTCGAGCAGATCCGCGTGCTCCCGAGTGGACGCCTCAAAGCGCGGCCGCTCCAACCGGACGTGTTGCCTGGCTCGCCTCAGCAGCTGCCGGCAGTTCGTTTCGGTGATGCCGAGTATCCCGGCAATCTCCGCGTGCGTATAGTCGAAACTCTCGGCCAGGAGAAACACCGCGCGCTCGACAGGCGTCAAGCGCTCGAGCAGGAGCAGCAGCGCGATTGACACCGATTCGCCGATCTCGGCAATGCGCGACGGGTCGCCTCCTGGGTCGGTGACGAGCGGTTCCGGCAGCCACTCCCCGACGTACGTCTCCCGCTGCACCCGGGCGGACTGCAGGTGGTTGATGCACACGCGGCTCAGGACGGTCACGAGAAAGGCTTTCGGCGATCGCACGTCCGTGTCCGACGCGCGCTGCCAGCGGACGAACGTTTCCTGCACCGCGTCTTCCGCGTCGGCCACGCTTCCGAGCATGCGGTACGCGATGGAGAACAGCAGACGGCGATGGTGCTCGAAAACCGGGGTCCTGTTCGAATCGTCCATCAGGCTGTCTTCTGTAGGACGCGAGCCGCCGGTACGTGGTCTCCAGTGCGCTTGAGGAAGAGCGCGTACGACGCAATCAGCGCACTCAGGAACAGCAGGGGATCGATGACGAACAGCAGCGGGTCGCCGACGGAGAAATGCGCGATGCTCGCGGAGACCAGGGTAATAGCGAAGCCGAAGTACGCAAATTCCTTGACTCTATCCGGAATTCCCGGCACGAGCATGGCCAGGACGCCCAGGACCTTCCCCGCCGTGAGCTCGATCCGGAAATAGCCGGGATATCCCAGGTGCGTGAAGGCGCCCTTCATCGGGCCGTACGGCTCCTTCAGGTTGAAATTCACAGCGCTGAACGCCATCACCGCACACACGGCGCCGGTGGTCAGCCAATAGACAATCGTCTCTCTCCTGCTCGTCCGGTTCATCGCGGCCTCCGCCACTCTAGACCGGACAGCCTCGCCGAATGTGACGGTCTATCCCGTTGCCTCGAGCTTCTTCACTTGCGACAGCTTGAGATTCCGCTCGCAGAAGTACCCGAACCGCACACCGAACAGGTGCGATGTCTCCCGCCAGGTGCTCCTCAGCTCGTCAAGCTCCGACCACCGCGTGAACAAGGTCCGCCAGCCGCTGTTGTCAGCGTGGTCCCAGGTCTCGTCGAGGCGCAGGTCGAGGTAGACGTTTTCCATCAACTGAAGCATCTCGGCGCAGGTGTAGCGGCGAAGCCTGGTGCCGTCCTCCGAGCCGCCGTTGAGCGCCGTCCCGAACAACCCGGGATCGAGCGGCCGGAGATCCGGCGATTTCTGCAGCTTGTTCCAAAGGCTGATCAACGACTTCGTGTGCCTCGTGAAGTGCTCGACGTGCTGCAGGGTGGGGGCATTCGTCTGCGCGAGCGTCCTTGCCAGCGCCACCATGTCGCGCGATCCCACCACGGCGATCGCATTGTCGAACGCACAGCAGGTCACCTCGGCCCCCAGCCGGCGGTAGCTCTCGAACTGGTCTTCCGCGTAGAACTGGTCGCCGGTGGTTTCGTGAGGGAAGTGCGGATGGCGCGCCTTGTATTGAAGGACCGCCGTAGGCTCGTGCCCCGTCATCGCCGCTTTCAGGTAGACGAGGTGGCCGGTGCGGCCGCCGCCGTAGTCGATCGTGCCAACTGCGCACCGCTGCTCGCTCCACGGCGCTCCGGCCCGCGGCCGCAGCGATCCGACGTCGATCGTGATTCTGACGCCGAAATCGACCTCGCACATGCGAATCAGCGAACCCAGTCCCTCGAAGGACATCGTCGGGTCGCACTCGGCGTCGCTCACGATGATCACCTTGCACCGTCGTTTGATCAGCTCGTAGACCGCGAGGTTCTCGAAGTGGCCACCGTCCGACACCATCAGGAACTTCGAGCGGCCGGTCGCACTGCCGAACAGCTCGAGGATCATGTAGCGCAGGTTGAAGCGCGGCGCCCTGCGGGCGTAGTTCCGGGCGGGGTTCGCGAACCACCAGCCGAGACGCAGGTTGAAGACCGTCAGCAGAAAGGCAACCACGGGCGACGTGTGATACCCCATGTTCGGGCTCGCCGCCGCCCCCGACACCGAGACGGCCTTGCCGAGCGTCGTCTCCTCGGGCCGCCCGCCGTAGAGCGCCGTCGGCACATAGCCGACCTTCGAGATCGTGCCGGAGGCGTCGCAATGCTCGTAGTCGCTGCCGGCGTAGAGCGGCGACAGCGTGAACGATGCGCTGTGACGCGTGTGCAGCGCGAGATCGCTGGCCCCACCGAGGTTCAGCGCGCAGT
This sequence comes from Vicinamibacterales bacterium, assembly GCA_035693505.1. Classification (GTDB taxonomy): domain Bacteria; phylum Acidobacteriota; class Vicinamibacteria; order Vicinamibacterales; family CAVVIG01; genus CAVQFC01. The sequence continues at coordinate 64,983 of DASSGK010000574.1, read as the reverse complement.
TGACGATGTGCAGGGGCCCGGCGAGTTTCTTGCCAATCAGTTCGGCCAGCGGCAGATCGTCCTTCTCGTCGAAGCCCGTAAAGTTCTGCGGGTTGCGGCGATCGGTCAGCGAATCAGCGTCCGGGCTTTTCGCATTCGGCAGCCTGGTCGCACCGAGGTAGGCGCGCACGAGCCGGTTGCGGTAGAACGCGTTGAGGCTGAACACGTTGACGTCGGTGCGCCAGCCGAGAAGCGCGAGGAGGCCAAAAGAGACACCGAGCACGACCAGCGAAACCCGGAAGATGGTCCAATTGGTATCGTTCCCGCCCACGTGCTGCCACGTCAGCGCGTGGGTGTTCGCCTGGATGACCAGATCCACGAGCGTGGACACACCGATCAGCAAGCCGGCGATGAAGAGAAAGGGTGCGACGAACGCAACGATCTCGAGGAGAGGACTCCGCGCCCGTCGCGCCTCGTCGCGCCCCGTCTGCTCGGAGTGGCCGGCCAGAAGTCCGGTCAGGATGGTGCCGACCCATCCCCCGAGCGACGACAGCGACACCCAGAAGTGCTCGCGGAATGCCAGGTAGACCAATCGCGGACCGTACACCGCGGCGACCGTCACGATCACCCACGCGGCTCCGTAGATCATGAGCCACGCCCCGAGCCGGCTCCACCACTCGCGGACACCCTCGAGGGACTGCCGGCCGACGAGCCCGATCAAGACGACGATGGTCAGTGCGAACGCGTACAACACCATGACCGGAGCCGCCACGAACGCGTGGTCCATCGAGTCCGTGGCCCAGGGCTGCAGCACGAGCACAATCGCACAGAGCAGCGCGTGCAGCGCGACGACCGATCCGAGCGCGGCAATCAAGGCGACGAGGGGGCCCTTCACTCTCCATTGTTCGATCGAGCAGAACGCCAGCCCCCACAGCGAGACGAACACGACCGACAGCGGGAAGGGCCAGTCGCGCCACGCACGCAGGAAAAGCGCACCATACGTTTGCGGTGTCGAGAGGACGGTGTTACTGAGATCCCAGAGAATCGCCCCGAACAGATACGAGCAGACGAGCAGCGGGAGGACGATGAACCACTGCACGTGCGTCTGACCGTAATTCACCTGCGTGTAGTCACCCTCGACGAGCGCGTCGAAAACGGCCAGCGCCACGGGCAGGATGCAATAGCCGCCCAGCACGAGGAGTCCCGCGACGACAAAAGCGATCCAGGGATCGATAGGCCTGGGGCCGAATGGATCGAATCCCGTTGCCCGGCTGATGATCCATGCCGAGGCGCCACACGCGATACTCAGCGCGAGGCCGGCCCACGCGCGCTCTTTCTGAAGGAGCCACCGCCGCCAGCTGTTCGGCTTCGCGGTGCTCACCTGCTGAAGGTTCCCGGCGATGCCGGCGATGCTGGTGATGAACAGAAAGACGCTGATCCAGCGGAAGTTCCCGGCGTCGGGCCAGACGCCGAAGACCCAGACGGCCAATCTGGGGACGAGCAGGACACAGGCGACCGCCAGTGCGATCGTGACCTGAACCAGCAGCGCGTTCCGGATCCAGATCGTGAACATCGACCAGGTGTCGGCACTGAAGAAACCGACTTCCGGTGACAGGTAGTTGGAGTAGTCGCGCAGGTACTGCACGGAACGCGACCAGTCGGCTTCCGACGATCGCCAGTCCCGCCTGTCGCCTCGGTCGCAGGCGCGGCGGCAGTTCGCGCTGAACCAGCTGCCGATGTAGCCACCGCCAGACACCGTCGAGAGATAGTGGATTCGGTTCAGCAGGCCAAGTTTCTTCAGACCCTCGAGGACGCCAAGGCCGAACGTCGCACTGCGAATTCCCCCGCCCGAGAAGGCGAGCCCGACGAGCTCGTTCTCGTCCGCATCGGGGAATGCGGCCTGAATCGCCTTCAGTTCGGCATTTCTCACCTCGCTGAAGGTTACGGATCCATTGCCGGTCGACTGGTGCGATTCCGCGGACATAGCCGCCCTCCTTCCGCGCGCTCGGACGCCTTTCAGCTGCCGAGCGGCATGCTCATCCCCCACTCCTGGATGATTCGACGGACCAATCCGAAGGAATTCCTTACGCGATGACTCCAGGCGATTCTGACGGCGGCGCGGGCGCCCTGGATCGTGAGTAGCGTGGCCAGCATCGCGCCGAGCACACCAGCCGCATTCCCGATGAACGCGATCCAGTGCGCGGTGCGCAGTTCCGTCAGCCTGGTAAACGGAACGCCAATAACTCGCCGCTGTAGTTTCCGCCGCTGATCGCGATGACGATGTACTGCTTGCCGTTGTGCATGTAGGTCATCGGCGATCCGCTTTCGGGCGCCGGCATGTACACGGCGCCGGCGTCCTTCCCGTCACGCTTGTCGTACGCCCGGAGCATCGCGCCGCGTGCACCGGACGGCGTCGTGAACACACCGCCTTCGCCGGCGATGAGGAGCGTCTTGGTCACGAGCGGACCGATCAATCCCGGGCGGCCGGTTCGCGGAATGGTCAGCCCCTTCAGCGACGGGTTGTTGCGGACGTTGTCCGCGGTCTCGCCGTGCGCGATCTGCCAGAGGATGTCGCCCTTGTTCAAATCGATAGCGCTGATGCGCGCGTAGGGCGGTTTCAGTAAAGGCAGTCCGCGAACGGTGAGTCCACCGCCGCCTTCGCCGCCGGCGGGCGCAGCCGGGGCCGCTGCCGCAGGGGCGTCCTCGCCGGTACGGCCGCCGCCGGCCGCCGATCCGGATCCGCCCGTTCGGCGCGCGCCCGTGAGCGCGCTGCCCTGAATGAAATTCATGTCCGACAGATCGGCGGGTGGCGCGACCAGTCCGAGCGGGCTCGCACCGCTCTGCGAATAGATGTACGCGATGTGCGTCTCCGGATCGTACGAGCCGCCTGGCCAGTTGGTCGCAAAGCCGGAGGTGAGCGTCGCCAGCGGACCAGGCAGCTGGCTGACGACCGGCGGCGTGAAGATCGGCCCGATCTTGTAGCGCTCCACTGTCTTCGTCGCTTCGGCGCGAAGTTCCGGCGTGAAGTCGATCAGATCGTCGATCGACACGCCCTGCCGATCGTACGCCGGCGGTTTGGTCGGAAACGGCTGCGTCGGCGCGTACCACTCGCCCGGCACATCGCCTTTCGCGACCGGGCGCTCCTCGATCGGCCAGATCGGCTCGCCGGTCTCACGGTTGAACACGTAGAGCCACGCCTGCTTCGTCGGCTGGGCGACCGCCTTCACCGTGCGGCCGTTCACCGTGATGTCGACGAGGATCGGCGCACACGGGATGTCGAAGTCCCAGATCCCGTGATGCACCAGTTGATAGTGCCAGCGGCGCTTGCCGGTCTGCAGATCGACGGCGACGAGGCTCTCGCCGAACAGTCCGTTGCCGGGACGATGACCGCCGTAGTAGTCGCCGGTCGGCAGTTCGACCGGCAGGTAGACGAGGCCGAGCTCTTCGTCCGCCGAGATCTGCCCCCACACGCCGGTGTTGCCGGTGTAGGAGGCCGAATCCTTTTCCCACGTGTCGCGCCCGAACTCGCCGGCGAGCGGAATCGTGTGGAAGATCCAGAGCCGCTTGCCGGTGCGGACATCGAACCCGCGGACGTATCCCTTCTCGTTGCGCCGGCTCTTCGGGTTGCCGCCGGTCTTGTGCGCGGCGCCGATGATCACGACGTTCCGCGCAACGGTGGGCGTCGAGTGCAGGCCGATCTCGCCGGTGACGAGATCCATCTCCTGATCGTCGTCTTTCTTGAGATCGACGACGCCCTTCTCACCAAACGAGGCGACCGGCACGCCGGTGCGCGCGTTCAGCGCGACCAACCGGTACCCCGGCGTCACGTAGAGGATGCGATCGTCGGACGCGCCGTCGGACCAATAGGCGAGCCCGCGCCCGGACAACTGGCGCGGCGCCGCCGCGCCGCGCGCGCCTTCGTTCTCGCTGTGCATCCACAGCATCTCGCCGGTCGCGGCGTCGAGCGCCACGACGGCGCGCCGCGATCCGCCGGTCGAATAGACGACGCCCTTGACCATCAGCGGCGTCGACTCGAACTGGAATTCAGGACGCGGCCCGAGGCTGTCGGTCTTGAACCGCCACGCGATCTCGAGCGTGTTGAAGTTCGAGGCGTTGATCTGATCGAGAGGCGCGTAACGCGTGTGACCGGTGTCACCGCCGTAATTGCGCCACTCGCCGTTGCGCGCGCCGGACTGTCCGGCAAGGCGCGCGATGAAACAGACGCCCAGGCATGCCGCCGCGAAGATGATGCGCTTCACGGGGAATACCATACAATGAGTCGTCGCTGCTCGGACTCAACACTTTCAGGCAGGTGTGCCATGCGCATGGGCGTGTTCTGGATGCGGGCCACACTGGCCGCCGCATTGCTCGGCGGCGTCACCCTTCAGCTGGCGGCACAAGTCCCCTCGCCGCCTCCGGCCGATCAATCGCGCAATCCGCTCTCCGGTGATCCCCAGGCGATCACGAAAGGCGCGGTGCTGTTCCGCCAGGAGTGCGTCTACTGCCACGGCGTCGGCGGCCGCGGCGGAATGCGCGGTCCCGATCTCACGACCGGAACGTGGAATCACGGCGGCAGCGACGCCGATCTGAGGCGCACGATCACCGACGGCGTGGCCGGGACGGCGATGCCGCCGAACAACCTCAAGACCGAGGAAATCTGGCAGATCGTCTCGTATCTGCGCACGGTGCAGCAGCCGCCGGCGGCGCCGGTTGGCGATCGGGCGCGCGGCGAGACGCTGTTCTTCAGCACCGCCCGCTGCTCGACCTGCCACATCGTCAGCGGCCGCGGCGGGCGGCTGGGACCGGAGCTCACGACCGTCGGCTCGGCGCGATCGCGCGCGTACCTGGTCGACTCGATCCGTCAGCCGGCAAAGCAGCTCACCGAGATTCGCTCGCTTGGCAGCGACTCCTTGAAGTACGACACCGTCACCGCGGTCACGAGCGACGGACAGACGATCGTCGGCGTGCCGATGAACGAGGACACCTTTACGGTGCAACTGATGGACATGAGCGAGCGCGTCCACAGCCTCGACAAGAAAACGCTCAAAAGCTTCAAGCACGAGAACCGATCGCTGATGCCGGCCTACGACGCGAGCCGGTTGCCCGATGCCGATCTCGACAATCTTGTCGCGTACCTGCAGACGCTGCGATCCACCGCAACGGCCCGGAAGGATGGCTCACAATGAGAACACACATCGGTGTCCTTCTCGTGCTCGGCCTCGCGACGGCGTCGCTCTCGGCGCAAATCACGACGGAGCGCCTGGCCAACGCCGCGTCCGAGCCGCAGCAGTGGATGATGTATTCGGGCGCCTACGACGGCAGCCGGTTCTCGCCGCTCGATCAGATCAACCGCACGAACGTGCAGCGTCTCTCGCTGCAGTGGGTGTTTCAGACCGGCGTGCGCGGCCGCCACGAGACGACGCCGCTGGTGATCGACGGCATCATGTACCTGACGACGCCGCAGAACCACGCGTATGCGGTGGACACGCGCACCGGCCGTCCGCTTTGGCACTACCAGCGGACGCTGCCGAAAGAGATGTCGCTCTGCTGCGGCCCGCAGAACCGCGGCTTCGCCGCGCTCGGCGACCGCCTGTTCATGGGCACGCTCGACGCGCACGTCGTGAGCCTCGACGCGAAGACGGGGCGCGTGCGCTGGGACGTCGCCGCGGCGGACGCCGACAAGGGCTACAGCTTCACCGGCGCGCCGCTCGTCGTGAAAAACCGGATCATCGTCGGCGTCGCCGGCGGCGAGTACGGCGTGCGCGGCTTCATCGACGCCTACGAGGCGGACACGGGAACCCGCGCGTGGCGGCTGTACACGATTCCCGGCGAGGGCGAGAAAGGCAACGACACCTGGAAGGGTGACTCGTGGAAGCGCGGCGGCGCGCCGACCTGGGTCACCGGCTCGTACGATCCGACGCTCAACCTGATCTACTGGGGCACCGGCAACCCTGGACCGCAGATGTACGGCGCGAATCGTCTCGGCGACAACCTCTACTCGGACTCACTGCTCGCGATCGATCCCGACACCGGCACGATGAAGTGGCATTTCCAGTTCACGCCGCACGACGTCCACGACTGGGATTCGACGCACACGCCGATCCTGTTCGACGACACGATTGCCGGCCAGCCGCGCAAGCTCGTCGCCGTCGCCAACCGGAACGGATTCTTCTACGTGCTCGATCGCGTCACGGGCGCCTTCCTGCTCGGCAGGCCGTACACGCAAGTCACCTGGGCGAAGGAGATCGACGGCAACGGCCGGCCCGTGGTCCTGCCCAACACCGAGCCGACCGCGGAAGGCAATCGCGTATGTCCGAGCGGCACCGGCGGCACCAACTGGCACTCACCGTCCTACAGTCCGCGCACGCACCTCGTCTACTTCTTCAGCTACGAGCAGTGCGACTCGTTCATGTCGGACGAGAAGCTCGAGCCGCCGTACCAGCCGGGGCGGCTGTTCATCGGCAGCGCGTTCTTCCCGCTGCCCGAAGAGCGACAGGAGAGCGCGATCCGTGCCGTGGATCCGAAGACCGGGAACGTGCGGTGGGAGTTCCGCGAGCACGCCGACGCCTGGGCGGGTGTCTTCTCGACGGCCGGCGGCCTCGTGTTCTCCGGCGACGGACAGGGGAACTTCATCGCACTGGACGCCGAGACCGGGAAAGATCTCTGGCACATCCAGCTCGGCGCGTCGATCAACACCGCCGCGGTGAGCTTCTCGGTGGACCGCCGCCAGTATGTCGCCATCGCAGCGGGCGATGCGCTCTTCGCGTTCGCGTTGCCGAAGGAGCCGTAGCATCATGTGGTCGGTCGACAAAGACCGGATCTCGAGAGGTGAACCGTGGCGAAGGATTTGGTGACGAGGAACGCAAGATTCTATGCCGCCGTATTGGTCGGGCTTCTATCGATCACGGTGGGATCGCTTAGTTACGTCAAGGTGGCTGGCGCCTCCCGCTCGCAGACGGACCGATCCTCGCACGCCGATCCCGACGGCTTGACCAGCCAGGAATGGGCGATCATCAAGACCCTTTCACCCTTGCCGGCGCTGCCTGCCGATCCGACGAACAAGTATCGGGACTCCGCCGCCGCGGCGCTCCTTGGACAAAAGCTCTTTTTCGAACCGCGGTTGTCGGGTCCGATTCAAACGGGTACGCCCGAGGAAGGCCAGTTGGGCGCGATCGGAGAGACGCAGAAGATCGCCTGCCGCAATTGTCATATGCCGGAGTCGAAGTGGCTGTTCGACATACGGTCGAACAATGGAGGCGCCATACCGAATGCGACGGCGCTGGGGTCGCTGTGGATGACGCGCAACGTCAGCAGCATCGTCAACACGGTCTTCTATGTCCACCCTGGATCACGAGCGCATTGGCGGGAGAACGACGGCTTCTCGGACTCGGAGTGGTTCGATGCCCAGAGCGAACCGGAGGGGCCGCCCGTCCAGAATGGCAGCCGGCTGCAGCTCGCGCACGTGATCTTCGAGCACTATCGAGCCGACTACAACAACGCGTTTCCTGACTGGCCGCTCGATCCCGCGCTGGCGGACCACAGCCGATTTCCAGCGACGGGCTCGCCTTACACCGACGTCGCGAACTGGACCAGTGTCAGTGCCGCCGACAAAGAAATCGTCAATCGCGTCCTCGTGAACTACGGCAAGGCGATCGAAGCCTATCTCCGCAAGCTGGTGAGCCGCGATGCTCCGTTCGATCGTTTTGTGGCGGGCGATCGGGACGCCATCAACCATGAAGCGAAACAGGGGCTCAAGCTTTTCGTCGGCAAGGCGGGCTGCGTCGGCTGCCACAATACGCCGCTGTTGTCGGACGACGACTTCCATGTCATCGGCCTGCAGATCAATCAGAACCTCTCACCCCACGCCGATCCCACCGAAAAGGGACGCGCCGCCAATCAAGCGCTGATCTGCGATCCGACGATCGCCGACGGCGACTTCAACGTCAACGGTCACTTCAGCGACGACCCCGGCACGAAGCGAGACGGCGATTTCTGCAGCCAGACCATTCCACCGGGTTTGTGGCGCACGAAGGGTCTTCGGCAGGTCGCGGAGACCGCTCCCTATTTCCGCGACGGCCAGGCCGCGACGCTCGATGATGTCCTCGAGTTCTACGATCGGGGCGGGGATCCTGTTGGCTCGTTTCTCGGCGGACCGAAGGAGATCCGGCCATTGCACCTTTCAGCTCACGAAAAGGCGCAGCTGAAAGAGTTCCTGAAAACGCTCACCGGTCAACCGATCCCGAAGCCATTCCTTCGGGACTTGCACAATCGGTAGGCCGATCTCGCGGCCTCGAAGCCAGGTTGGCCTCAGCGTGGCAGCTTCAGCAGCGCCAGGGCGTTGTCCGCATAAATTTGCGCACGCACTTCGTCCGTTATCTCCAGCCGATCGATGATGTCGATCGTCTCGCGGATATACACGCCCGGCTCTGGTTCGAACGGCGTGTCGGACGAAAAGAGCACGTGGCCCGCTTTGAAGAAGCTCAACCCGCACGTGGTCGCGGCTTCGGCGCCGAAGAGCGCTGTGTCGGCGTAGAACAGCCGGAAGTAATCGAGTGGCCGCCGCTGTAGCGTCTTGAGCACGGTCGTGTAGTCGACATCCGACGTGCGGGTTCCCAACTGGTCCCACCCATGGCCGACCCGGCCTTCGAAGTATGGAATCATGCCGCCCATGTGGTGCGTGATGATTTTCAGACCGGGATGCCTGTCGAACAACCCCGCGAAAACGATGCGAGCCATCGTCACGCTCGTTTCGTACTGCCATCCGAGCGTCCACCAGATCTCGAACTGCGAAGACGTCTCTGTCCGGTAGTCCGCGAAGTCCGAACCGCGCGCCGGATGCAGCCATATCGGCCGGTCGTACTCGGCCATCAGGTCGAACAGGGGCAGGAACTCCGGCGAGGTGAGCGGCGCGCCGTTCACGTTGGTGAACACCTGCACGCCGCATGCGCCGAGCTCCGAGATCGCCCGGCGCGCCTCCGCGAACGCTGCGTCGGGATCGTTGAGAGCGATCGACGCCACGAAGCCCGGAAAGCGGTCGGGGTATCGACGGACGAGGTCTGCGAATCCGTCGTTGCCGATCCGCGTCAGATCAGACGCTTCACGCGGACCGGCGAATCCTTCGACGGGAGGAGAAGGCATCGACAGAATCTGCTGATAGTCGTCGAACCGATCCATCACCCTGAAGCGCGCATCGAGATCGTGGAGTGCCGCGATATTCCTGATCCGCTTCCCCATGTCCTTGTGCTTCGGGGCAATCTCGATCATTTTTTCGAAATACCGCTCCGGAAAGAAGTGATTGAACACGTCCAGCTTGCGCATGCAGATGCTCCTCCTGGTGAATCGCGCCGCTATGTTACCCGGTCACCCGGCGTCGCGAGCGACACCGTGCAATAATCCGCGCGTCATGAGCAGGCTGCCGTGAAGACCGTGTCCGCGCCGGCTGCGCGAACGACGCGACTGACGACAGTGCAGTGGGCGATCTGCGTCATCGCCGCGATCGGATTCGCGTTCGACACCTACGAGCTCCTGATGCTGCCGCTCATCGTCCGGCCGGCGCTGACGCAGTTGATTGCGGCGCGGCCCGACAGCCCCGAGTTCAACACCTGGGTCGGCGTCATGTTCTACGTGCCCGCCATCGCCGGCGGCATCTTCGGGATGCTCGGCGGGTACCTGACCGATCGGCTCGGCCGCCGGCGCGTACTCGTGTGGAGCATCCTGCTGTACGGCGTCTCCGCCTGCGGGGCGGCGTACGCGTCCTCAGCCGGCGTGTGGCTGATCTGCCGATGCGCGACCTTCGTCGGCGTGTGCGTCGAGTTCGTCGCGGCGGTCGCCTGGCTGGCCGAGCTCTTTCCTGATCCCGTCGATCGGGAACGCGTGCTCGGCTACACCCAGGCGTGTGCGTCGCTCGGCGGCTTGATGGTCAGCGCCGCGTACTACGGGATCGTGACGTTCGCTGCCTCTCTACCGGAGGTCCGAGGCGGCCATGAGCCGTGGCGCTACATGCTCATCTCCGGCATCGTTCCGGCCATTCCGCTGATGCTCGCGCGGCCGTTCCTGCCCGAATCTCCGATGTGGATCGAGAAGCGCAACGCCGGCACGCTGCGGCGCCCGAGCGTCGTCCAGTTGTTTCACCCGCGGTTCCGGCGCACCACCATCGTGGCCACCTTGATGGTCGCCTGCGGGTATGCCGCGTCGTTCGGTGCGAACCTTCAGGTGCCTCGAATCGTGCCGGGCCTCGCCGAAGTGCAGGCGATGTCCAGGACAGCGCGGGAACAGACCGTCGGTGCCGTGCAGCTGCTTCAGGAGTTCGGCGGGCTGGCCGGCCGCATAGCTCTCGCGATGCTCGCGGTCCGCATCGTGAGCCGCCGCCGGCTGATTCAGCTGTTCCTCCTGCCCAGCGTCATCGTCGTGCCGCTCGTGTTTTTCTTCGCCCCTGCACGCGGCCTCAGCCTGCTCGAGCTCGGCACATTCGCCGCCGGATTCGTGACGGTCGCGCAGTTCAGTTTCTGGGGAAATTATCTTCCGCGAATGTACCCGACGTACTTGCGCGGCACGGGGGAGAGCTTCGCCGCGAACATCGGTGGACGGATGATCGGGACCGGCGGCGCGCTGGTCACCGCGGAACTTGCCGGCGTGATGCCCGGCGTCTCCGCAACAACGCAACTCGCATCGGCGGCCGGCGCAGTGGGGGTGAGTGTTCTCGTCGTCGCACTCGCCGCCAGCGCGTGGCTGCCGGAACCGGGCGGCGAAGAGTTGCCCGAGTAGGGCCGAGTGGATCACGGTCGGCAACGTGTGACTCAGAGGCGCCAGGTCTTTTGGTAGAATCGCCCGCGCTGCCAGCTGTTTACCGGGAGCACCACATGACATTCAACAAGATTCCGACGTGGCCAGAGTGGCAAAGGGCGAGTTCGTCGTTCATGGAGACTCGAGCGAAGAAGCCGCTGCTGGTGCAAATCGACGACTTGATCAAGCGGTACCACCAGGTGTTGGACATGTCGAGGCTCAACATTCTGATGGAACTCAAGAACGCGATCGCGGCCTGGGCCGCCGATAAGATCGATCGCGGCGCCAATACCGGTCGTCTGGCAGCAATGCAGGCGCTCGAAGAAGTGGTGCTGAGGACGCTCAAGGAGCAGGACCAGTGGGGCCTGCACCGCTACGTGGATGCGCTGTGCATCGGCTACAAAATCGCGATCGACACCTACACGTCCCCCAAAAACGCGAAGGACCGCGTCAAGAACGAGAAAGCCGATATCGCCAACAAATGCGCAGCGCTGACATCAGCGATCGACGTGGCCTACCAGAAGCATCTGGCCTATCTCGCGGCCAGGAAGATCGGCGCGATCGAAAACAGCAAGATTCTCAAAATATTTGTCGCGCCGGAGTTCTTCTTCCGCGGAAGCTACGGGGCCTACCAGGACATCGGGTGGTTGAGCGACATTCTCACAACCATGCGTACCGAGACCGCCAAGGGCAGGTACGCCGACTGGCTGTTCGTGCTCGGGACCGCTGTGTTTCAGACGATCAAGGAAAAGCCGACCGGGGCGAAGAACGTCAAAGAGGGCCTGCTGCTGGAAAACTTTGCGCTGGTCCAGAAGGGCGGACCCAAGCAGTCCGAACGTCACGAGTTCATCGTCGAGAAAGAGTTCCCGTCGCACGTCGACTTTCGGGAAAAATCAGCGCCAGAGCTTGGAGCCGCCTGGTACGACGACAGCACCGCGAAGGCAAAAATTGCCGGCGCCACGGAAACATCCGTCAAACCTGATGGACTGAGGAAGGATCCGATTTATAACCCTCTCAACGCCACGCACCAGTCGGTGTCTGAACTGGTGGGCGGATCGATCTTTACTATCAGTGGCATCACCATCGGACTCGAAGTCTGCCGCGATCACTACCTCGGCAGACTGGCCCACAGCCAGGAGAACGGCAAGATTCAGATTCAGCTGATTCCGGCCGGGGGCATGACCATCGAAGATGCCTCGATCGCGACCGTGGCCAACGGGATCGTTTTCAACGTGGACTCCGAGGCTCCAGGCTCGGTCAACATCAAAGTCAAGGGTGCGGCACAACAACCGAACGAAGTACCGCCTCCAGCGAAGGCCGGCAAGGGAGAGATTCGGCTCTTCGAGAAAGTGGCCATCCCCTATCCGGGGACGCCAGCGACGCTTCGACCGGATGTCGCCGCGAGGCTCAACGTGGGGTTCAATCGCCTTCAGGGCATCGTGCCCCCACCGATCCCACCGAAACCCGGGCCACCGAACCTGCCGAATTCAGTGAAGAAGCTTGGTGTGCCGGTGTTTCCTCCGACGCCGAAGAAGCCGTAACACGTTCACACTGAAGTCGGTGCACGTCGAATGATGCCCGGTGCCGAAGCCGTCCAGTAATCCGGCAGTCTGGCCGCCAGCCACTTCGCCAGCGCGGCATTGACGGCGACCGGCTGCTCCTGCGCCATCCAGTGACCGGACTTCACGACGACCTCGGTGAGGTCGGCACAATCGCGCCGCATCGGCTCGGCGAGACGAGAGGCGATCGTCTCGCAGACGGTGTCGTAGGCGCCGTGCAGGAACAGCACGGGCATCGATAGCCTGCCACCGTTCGACGACCGGCGGGCGTAGGCGCCGTTGGCCTGGTGGTTCATATACCAGGAGTCAGGCCCGAAGAATCCGTTGCGCGTGAGCGCCGCGGTGTACGCATCGAGGTCGGACTCGGTGATGACATCTGCATCACGCGGCACATCGGGACACGCGCCGCCGCCGAACCAACCGCCGGCCTTGCGAACGGCCGCCGTGCGCGCCGGCTTGCCGACGGCGTTGGGATCGCCCTTTCGAAACAGCGCCTTCACCGTGTTCCGGGTGTCGGCCTCGAAGCCCAGGCGTGCCTTCTCGAAACTCTCTTCGTAGAAGCACTGGTAGTCCCACTGTCCCGCCGGATAGTCGGCTTCGGGATAGACCGCGCGGTCGACCAGCGGTACCACGTTTTCAAGCGTGAAGCCCCCCGCGAGATACGGCACGCACAGACTGGCGACGCCGACCACCTTCTCAGGATGGTGCGCCGCCAGGTTCCAGACAACCGGGGATCCCCAGTCGTGGCCGATCCACACGGCGCGCTCGCGGCCGAGCGACGCCAGCAGCTCCAGCATGTCGCCGACGATCGCCTCCTGCGCGAAGTCCTCGTGGCGGCGATAGGTGCTCGATCGGCCGTAGCCGCGCATGTCCGGCGCGATGCAGCGAAACCCGAGCGCCGCGAAGACCGGCAGCTGGTGCCGCCAGGAGATCGAGAGCTCCGGCCAGCCGTGCACGAAGATCAGCAGCGGCGCATCGTCTGCGCCGCTGGCCAGATAGCCCGTGGTATGGCGGTCGGACGTCGCGGTGTGTTCAGTCGTCGAAAACGTTGGTGCCAAGCACTAGCGCTCGGGGTGAAGCAGGGCCTGATATGTCAGCGTCCTCGCCATCGACCCCAGCGGATCGCCTCCGGTGTCGCCCATGCGCTGGATCATGCCGACGAAGATCAGATCGTTGGTCGGATCGACCCAGAACCAGGTGCCTGCCGCGCCGCCCCAGCTCATCGATCCCTTCCCTTCGAGTGTTCCAGCCGCGCGCGGATCGTTCACCACCATGAAGTCCAGCCCGAAGCCGACAGCCTCGTTGAAGCGCATCGCGCCGATGCCGTTGGACGACACGAGCACGCTCTTCGGGATCATGTTGGTGCCCATCATCTCGACCGATGCCGGTGACAGCAGCCGCGCGCCATCGAGCTCGCCCTTGTTCGCGACCATCTGCGCGAACCGCGCGTAGTCGCCGATCGTGCCCACCAGCCCTCCGCCACCGGATTCCATCGACGGCGGCTCCAGATAGGTCGGCATCGACGAGCCAAACAAATCCTTCACTTCTTCGATCTTGCCCGTCTTCGGGTTCCCGGCATACACCGCCGAGAGGCGGCTCGCCTTGTCCTTCGGCACGTAGAAGGCCGTGTCTGTCATCTTCAGCGGCTTGAAAATCCGCTGCTGGAGGAATTCGCCGAACGTCTGACCCGACAGCTTTTCGACGATGTAGCCCTGGATGTCGACGGCGGAGGAGTACGACCACTTGGTTCCCGGCTGAAACATCAACGGAATCTCCGCGGTGCGCTTGATCATGTCCGCCAGGCCGTTGGCCGCGAGGACGCCCTTCTCGCGATACATCTTGTCGACCGGGTGCTGATCGGCGAGACCGTAGCCGAAGCCCGCGGTATGGCTCATCAGCTCACGCATGGTCGGCGGGCGCTGCATGTCCTGGATGGACCGGCGCCCGTCGGCATCCGCCGCGCTCATGACCTTCAGCGTCTTGAACTCGGGCACGAACTTCGTGATCGGATCGTCGAGCTGCCACCGGCCGTCCTCAAACAGCATCATCATGGCGACGCCGGTGATCGGCTTCGACATGGAGTAGAGGCGGAAGATCGTGTCCTTTGTGATCGGCGCTCCCGTCGCGAGGCTCTTGACGCCGTACAGCTTCTCGGACACGACCTGGCCGTGGCGCGCCAGGAGCGTCGACATGCCGGCGACGCGACCGTCGGCAACGGCCTTGGCCATGTAGGCGTCGAGTTTCGCGAGCCGCTGTGAATCGAAGCCCAGGGATTCCGGGCTCGACGCCGGATTGAGTGCCCCGGCGGCCGGAGTCGCGGCGCGGGAGGCCGCGGCGGATACGGGCGGACGGGACGACTGCGCGCTGACGTACCACGCGGACGTAAACACCACGACGACCGAGACCAAGGCGGCGGCGGCACGTGTGCGGCGAATCATCGGACCTCCTGCAGGTTGAACGGGACGCGCCAGTCTACCGCGGCTGGACAGTGCTGGGAACACGATTAGAATCGACGAAATCGAGAGAGGCTCAACTATGTTTCCACCCAGGCGATCGCCGCTGCCGCTGACGTGCTTCCTCATTCCCGCGCTCGTGCTTGCCTGCGGCGCGTGGCTCCTCGGGTCGCCGCAGTCGAATCGGCAAGCGGCGCACGCGGCGCGGACCGTGAGCCGCGCCCCGGACGGACATCCGAACCTGGAAGGCATGTGGACCGACTACGATTCGACGCCATTCGAACGCCTGGGCGCCGGCGAAGAGTTTCCGCGCGACCTGGCCGTGAGCACCGCGGACTGGCTGGTGCAGGACAGCCCGAAGAGCCCGCGACGGCCATCAATGGTCGTGGATCCGCCGAGCGGACGAGTACCGCTGAAGCGAGAGGCGATCGACGCTCAAAAGGCGCTGTTCGGCCAACCCTCGAACACGCTCGAACGCTACGGCCCATGGGAACGATGCATCACACGGGGCGTGCCATCGTCGATGATGCCCAGCGCGTACAACAACGGTCATCAGATCGTGCAGACGTCCAGCTACGTCGTGTTCCACTCCGAGATGATTCACGAAGCGCGCGTGATTCCGCTGGATGGCCGGCCCCATCCCGGTCCTGACGTTCGATCGTGGAACGGCGACTCGGTCGGTCACTGGGAGGGCGACACGCTGGTCGTCGATACCACCAACTTCAACGGAAAAGGATGGATTGCCACGCATGCGGCTGCCGGATGGATTCGAGGCATCGCTCAGAGTCCGGCCTGCCACGTGATCGAACGTCTCACTCGAGTAGACGCCAACACGATCCAGTACGAAGCCACGATCGAGGATCCCAACGTGTTCAGCCGGCCATGGACGGTGGCGTTCCCGCTGAACAGAGACGATAAGTATCAAATCTACGAATACGCGTGCCACGAAGGCAATCACGCACTGGAAAACATGCTGCGCCTGGGCGACAGGCCGAATCAGCGATAGTTCTCGCGCCTTACCTCTGGTGGTTCGCGGGAATTTGAGGAGCACGTACGTCACGTGCTTCCCCTGCCGCCACGATTCCAGCGATCATCTTCATCGCGAACCTCTCACACAGACTACTTGTTGGGATTGATCAAAAACTTCTCGCCGGTCGCGCGTCTGTTGTAGACGGCGATCGTGTCGAGTTGGAGTGCATCGCGCAGCGAAATCTCCCGGGCATAGTGACTGACAAATGTCGTTTTCAACTCGGCCGCGACCCGTTCCTTCAGTTTCCGCGTCTGCTCGGGCCCGATCTTGTTGAGAAACGGAAACACCAGCCAACCACCGATGCCATACGCCATGCCAAACGTGCGGCGGAATTCCGTCGGTCCCGGATCGAGACCGCCGTAGATGTAAACCTGTTTGTGGGTGTTCGATCCGTATCTGCTGTAGGTCGAGGGCTGGCGATTGATGGCGGCTTCCATGCAGGAGAGTATTCGTCCCGCGAGTGTGCCTCCACCAACGGCGTCGAAGGCGAGAGTCGCACCGGTACCTATCAGCGCTTGTGTCAGGTCGTCGTTGAAGCTCGGCGCCGAGGAATTGCAGACGTGCTGGGCGTCCTGCGAACGAAGCGTTTCCGCCTGTGTGGCACTTCGGACGATGTTGACCAGACCGATCGTGTCCTTGAGACACACCCTGTTGAGCATCTGGCCGAGGTTTGACGCCGCCGCCGTGTGCACCAACGCCGTATGGCCTTCACGGCGCATGGTTTCAACCATGCCGAGCGCCGTGAGCGGATTGATGAAACACGATGCACCGTCCGCCGCCGTCGCGCCTTCCGGCAGCACCAGGCAGTCTGCCGCAGCGACGGTGCGATATTGCGCGTACATCGCGCCGCCGACGATTGCGACGAGCTTGCCCAGGAGCGCCTGCGCGGCCTCCGAGTTCCCAGCGGCGACCACCTCGCCGGCACCTTCGTTCCCGACCGGCAGCGGCTGGTCCAGCCGGCCTGTCATCGCGGCCATGGCGGCCTGGGGTACGCCAGCCATGAGGATTGGGCGTTCCAACGTACCTGTTTGACGCGCAGTGGACATGTCTGCGGGGCCGAACAGGAGGCCGATGTCCGACGGGTTGATCGGTGAAGCTTCGATACGGACAACCACCTCGTTCGGCGCGGGCGGCTGCACTTCGACTGTGGCCAGCGAGACCTCGAGCTCGCCACTCTTTTTGATCAGGGAATGGAGTTGCAGCCCGGAGAGCGGAAAAGATACCGCCACGTCACATCCTCTTTTCCAGCGACGCTATTTCAATGTCAGTGTGCCACTCGGATCCGGCCTGAAGACCAGGTACGACATGTTGCTCTCGATATTCGCCCACAAGTGCGGCGTTCGTCCCGGCGTGATGATCACGTCGCCCGGAACCACGTGCCGGCTCGTCCCGCCGTCAATCCTGGTGCCGGTGAAGTTACCGCCGGGCCGTGCCGGCGGACGAGCGTCCGGAATCGTGCCGCCGGTGATCAACGTTGCGGATCCCTCCAGGATGTACAGGATCTCGGTCATGTTCGTGTCGTGGTAAATCGCGTCCTGCGGCGAATCCTTGGGGCGGACCACGGCGAACACGCCCACCCGGTATCCGCCGACGTCGATCGCGCGAATCGGGCTGTCCGATATCCGCTCGCGGGGCAGCTTCGCGATGAACTCCTGAATCTGTTCCTTCGTGACGTGCGTCGCCGGTGCTGTCTTCGGGGCCTCCTGGGCGTGCGAAGAGACCACCGCGCACAGCCACACTCCGGTCATAGCCACGATCGCCATACGCTTTATCTTGAACTCCTCACGCGCCGTATCGTAGCCGCGTCGAGGGAAAGCATCTCGAATATTACATTTTACAAACACCTTCCACCGCGCAAGAATGGCGCGTCATTTCGCGCGACGGTCTCATTCCCGTGTCTGCACCGACGGTTCGTGACCCGGCACAGTCAAAGGAGCGACGCGTATGCGCTGCAGGGTATTTCTCCGCTCGTTCGTCATCGGAACGTTCGCCGTTGTCCTCGCTCCCTCCATCGTCCACGCTCAGAGCACGATTGCCGGTGTCGTGAAGGACGCGTCGGGCGCCGTGCTGCCCGGCGTGACCGTCGAAGCCGCCAGCCCGGTCCTCATCGAAAAGACTCGCAGCGTGATCACCAACGGTGAGGGTCGGTACGCGATCGTCGACATCCGTCCCGGCACCTACACGGTGACGTTCTCGCTGACCGGGTTCAACACGTTCAAGCGCGAAGGCGTCGATGTCCCGACCAACGTCTCCGTGCCGATCAACGCCGAGATGAAGGTCGGCGCGCTCGAGGAAACGGTGACGGTGTCTGGTGCCTCGCCGGTGGTCGACGTGCAGAACACGGCGAAGGTGAACGTCATGAGCCGCGATCTCATCGACACGATTCCCAGCGCGCGCAACCTGCAGTCGGTCGGCGCACTCGTGCCCGGCATCCGGCTGAACATTCCCGACGTCGGAGGGGCGCAGCAGACCGAGCAGACCTACATGGCCACGCACGGCAACGCGTCGCTGCACAACACCGTGCTGCTCGACGGCATGCCGGCGCAAACCAACCTGGTCGACGGCCAGGTGCAGAACTACATCGACAACGCGCTCATCGCGGAAGCGACTTACCAGACGAGCGGAGTCACGGCCGAGTCGTCCGGCGGCGGCGTCCGCGTCAACATGATCCCAAAGGACGGCGGCAATACTGTCCACGGGTCCGGCTTCTTCGGCGGATCGGCCGACAGCTGGCATCTGCAGGCCGACAATCTCACGCCGGATCTGGTCGCGCGGGGCTTGAAGACCGGGGCCCGGATTCAGCACATCAACGACTTCAACGGAGCCGTGGGCGGGCCGATCGTCAAGGACAAACTCTGGTACTTCGCGTCGGGCCGCTATCAGAGTACGTATCTGCAGATTCCCAATACGTTCAACACCGATGGCTCGCCAGGCATCGAAGACGCCGACATCAAGAGCTTCGTCGTGAGGGGCACGTGGCAGGCGACGCCGCGGAACAAGTTCGCCGCGCTCTACCAGCGCAACTACAAGTGGAAGGGGCACGAGATTTCGAGCGGCGGCCAGACGGGTCTGCCGGCGACCCCCGACATTTCCGCGACGCGGCGCGACCCGCTCCTGTACTACATCGGCCAGGTCAAGTGGACGTCGCCGATCACGAACAAGCTGCTCGCGGAGGTCGGGTACTCGACCGACATCCTGCACTATTCCAGCCTGTACGAGCCCGGGATCGGACAAGAGCGCGGAACGCCGGCCTGGTTCGCGACCGCGACCCATCTGAATACGACGACGAGCCTGCGCACGGTGGCCGGCCAGTACAACCAGTGGTTCTATCCGAACCAGGACAGCGCCGTGGGCTCGTTGACGTACGTGACCGGATCACACACGGTCAAGACGGGCATGCTGTGGGGATTCGGATCGAACGGGTACGTCAACGACATGAACGCCGACTTGTGGCAGAACTACCAGAACTCCGGCACGGGACAGATTCCGGTGTCGGTCACCGTTTTCAACTCGCCGCTCAGCACGTACCCGGAACTGAAGGCGAACATCGGCCTGTACGTCCAGGATCAGTGGGCGTTCAAAAAAGTCACGCTCAACTACGGGATTCGCTACGAGTATCTGAAGGAGGAGATCCCGGCTCAGGATCGGCTCGCCGGACGGTTCGCGCCGCCGGTCCACTACGACGCGGTCACCTGCCAGTCGATGCCCGGGATGACCTGCTGGTCGACCTGGTCACCGCGTCTGGGTGTGGCCTACGATGTGTTCGGCGATGGCAAGACCGCGCTGAAAGCCAGTTTCGGCCGCTACCAGCGGCCCGACGTCAGCACGTTCTCGAATCAGTTCAACCCGGTCGCCCTCGCGTTCGAAAACCGGACCTGGACCGATACCGATCGATCCGGCCAGAACCTGCCCACCAACGGCGACGGCATCGCACAGGACAACGAAATCGGGCCAAGCGGCAACCCGAACTTCGGCAAGGTCACCAACCGCACGCTGGACCCGAACTTCAAGCGCGAATACAACCAGCAGTACAGCGCCGGCATCCAGCACGAGCTGAGGCCTGGCATGGCCGTGACGTTCAACTGGTACCGGCGCACGTTGTTCAACACGCAGTTCAGCGACAACTACAGCGTCAACGCGATCTACCAGGGTCCGGACGCCAACTGGTCGCCGGTCACGATCGCCAACCCGTTGAACGGCGAGCAGATCACCGCGTTCCAGATCAACCAGAACAAGTTCGGCGTCGCGCCGGACACGCACCTCAGCGCGTTCACCGACACGAATACCCGGCGGAACGTCTATACCGGATTCGAACTGGGCACGAATGCGCGGCTCGCGCGCCGCACGCTGCTGTTCGCCGGCTGGACGTTCGAGCGTGCCATCGACGTGACGTGCAACTCGACCGACGATCCAAACCTGTTCCGTTTCTGTGACCAGAGCGGCAACTCGCTGCTGGGCGAGCCCGCAGTTCACATTCCGTATCTTCACGAGTTCAAGCTGAATGGCAGCCTGCCGCTCTGGTACGGATTCGAGATCAGCGCGTCGCTTCAGAGCTATGCCGGCGCGGCGAAAGCGACGACGAACGCCGTCGACAACGGCGGCCTGACCTGGACGGTCACCCGGGGCGTCACCCGGTATCCGAGCGATTGCGCCGTGCCGGGGTGCACGCCCGGTGCCATCGTCCTCCCCTCCCGCTTTGCGGGCGATCCGGCGATTACGGTCAGGTTGGGAACGCCGGGCACGAGATACGAACCGCGGTGGAATCAGCTCGACTTCGCGGTCAGCCGGATTTTCAAATTCGGAGCCACGCAGGTGCGGGCGCAGGTGAACCTGTTCAACGCGCTCAATGCGAATCCGGTGCTGACCGAAGGCACGGCGCTCGGCAGCAACGTGCCGATCGCGCCGTACCTGTCGACGGATCCGAACACCGGCGGCACGCCGCTCAGCATCCTGCAGCCGCGGATCATTCAGCTTGGCGCGCAGATTCGTTTCTAGCTCCGGGCGCCGGGCCGATCGTGTATAAGAAGCGTGGCGTATTCGAGGAGATGATCGTGACAAAAGTGATGTCGCTGTGTTTTGTGGGTGCGTTGATCGCGCTGCCTGGTTGCAGCCAGAAGGCCGCCACCGTGTCGGCGGCGGCGCCGGCCTCGACAGCGCCGAAGATCGGGATTCATCCCTTCGGCACCGGCGAGCCGGACTTCAAGCCGGATTACTCCAAGCTGCCTGCCGACCTCCAGAAGGTCTTCACCTACATCGACACGAACATCGATACGCACGCGGAGAACATCCAGAAATGGATCAAGCAGCCCAGCATCTCGAACAGCGGGGAGGGCATTCCCGAGAGCGCCGAGATGGTGAAGGGGTTCTACGAAAAACTGGGCTGTCAGTACGCCCGCGTGTACGACACGGGGCTCACCGAATACGGAAGCCAGGGCAATCCCGTCGTCTTCGCCAAGTGCGACGAAGGCGCGCCGAAAACGCTCGCCATCTATTGGCAGTACGACACGATGCCGGTGACGCAGCCGGACGTCTGGATCGCTCCGCCCTTCGAAGGAAAGATCGTGGACGGTCCGACGGCGAACGTCGACGGCGCGTCGCGCGTGATCATCGGGCGCGGCGCCACCAACTCCAAGGGCCCCGAGATGGCGGTGTTGAACGCCATCACGTCGATGAAGGCGGTGATGGGCAAGCTGCCGGTGAATCTCATCTTCATCGCCGAGGGCGATGAAGAGCGGATGGACATCGGGCTGCGCAAGTTCATCGGCGAGCACTCGGATCTGTTTGCGGAAGCGGACGCGCTGTTCGTCGGCGGACCGTCGGAGGGCTGCGTCTACGTCGAGTTGACGACCAGCGGCAAGAGCTGGGGCCGCGGACCGGTGCAGTCCGACGTTCATGGCGTCATGAAGCGGACGACTGACAGCCCGGCGTGGCGGCATATTCAGATGCTGGCGTCGCTGACGTCCAAGGACGGCAACACGCCGCTCATCAAGGGATTCTTCGAGAACATGGACCCGCCGACCAAGGCGGAAGTCGAGCAGATGAAAGCGCAGGCGGCGCGCACGGACCTGGCCACGATGGCCAGGAACGCCGGCGTGGCGCGGTTCATGTCCGACGATCCGTTCCAGGTGCTGAAGGACGGCCGCTTCGGCGTGTCGTTCAACCTGGACGGCGGCTGGGGCGGCAACATGTACGCCGGCGGCGCCGGAGCCATCCTGCCCAACAAGTTCACGACGAAGCACAACTTCCGGTACGTGCCGCGGATGAATGGTCCTGACCTCGTGAAGAAACTGCGCGCACAGCTCGACGCGAATGGCTACAAGGACGTCGAGGTGAAGCTGATCGGCGACGTGCCATGGTCACGAGGCTCCTCGGCGGACACCGACATCGCGCACGCGCATCAGAAGGCCGGCGAGCTCATGGCGTCGATCGGCCTGGGCGGCGGCCGCGCGGGTGCCCCTCTGCTGCCGACGTCGGCGCGGCTGACCGATCCGAACGCGTTGCTGTCCGACACCGCGGCGGATCCGGCCGGCGGCTATTGGCCGGCGTATCTGTTCGCCGACGGCGAGACGGGACAGAAGATTGGCAGCGTGTCGATCCCGATGGGCGGCCGTGGCGGCGGAGGCGGTGGTGGACGTGCGCATGCCGCCAACGAGTTCTACACCATCGAATCGGTCGGCAAGGCCGGTGGTCTCGCCAACGCCGAGAAGAACGCGGCAGCCGCGATCTATCAGTACGCGCAGCTTACGACAGTGCCGCCGAAACCCAAGGCGGCTGGCGGAAAGTAGGCGAACCCCAACTCAACTACTGCCATTCCAGCCGGGCTTCGCGCGTGCCCGTTTCGGCTCCACCGTCACTTCCGTGGACGAAGCGACCTGCCGAAGCGGAAATTGCGGCGCCGGGGACCTCTCTGTTTTGAGGAGAAATCTTCGCCGCGCAAAGCATGGCGACCACGACGACGATGGCGACTCCGACGACGATCACGACGGCCGCTCGCACCGGCGCGATTGAGACGTCGCAGCACGACGACAGACGGGTCCACGGACCCGGCTGATCGCGACGAGGCGTTCCTCAACATCGTCGGTTCACTCCCGGAACAATTCCGCGCCCCTCTCCCCGGCGTGTTAAGTTGTCATTCGACGAAGCCAGATGCCGCCAGATTTTTCCAGCTGGCTGCGTTCCCGGGGGACAACGATGAGGCGCACGCAGGATCTGCTGAGAACACTGGGACTAACGGCAGCGCTGCTTTCCATGTCGTTCGCAGCATGGGCCCAAACGGCACCCGGAACGGCGGCCGCAAAGCCGGCCGATGTCGCGACGCCTGACGCCATCATCGACGCGGTCTACGCCTCGATTTCCGGACCAGCGGGTCAGCCGCGCGACTGGGCTCGATTCCGCTCGCTGCTGATCCCCGGCGCGCGCCTGATCCCGTCTTCGCGGCGCACGCCGGGCACCACGACCCCGGTGGTGTGGAGCGCCGAGGAATACATCGCCGCAGCCGGCGCTGGCCTGGAGAGGCAGGGTTTCTTCGAACGCGAGATTCACCGCACCACTGAGGCATTCGGCGCCGTGCTGCACGCCTTCAGCACGTACGATTCGAAGCGCAGTCTGGACGGCGCGCCGTTCGCGCGCGGCATCAACAGCTTTCAGCTGTACAGCGATGGAACGCGCTGGTGGATTGTTACAATCTTCTGGGACGCAGAAACGGCCGATAAGCCGATTCCCGCAAAATACCTGTCGCGGTAGGTCGAGGGTCGAGGTTTCGCATGAATCGTTATCTGGTTGGTGGTCTGGCCGTCGCCATCGCTGCGCTCGGCGCGGTGATGGGTGCGCAGCGCGGCGGGAATCGTGTTCGGCTCGGGGCGGGACAGGAATGTCCATCGGGTACGACTGAAACGCGGCCCGGCTCATGCCAGGCGCCCGAGTTCCCTCCCCCGAGCATCGTCGACTACCATCCGCGGTCGACCCTCGTCACGGCGGAGCATCCCGTGCCGAAATCGAAGTTTCCGTCGATCGACATCCACGGGCATCCCCCCTCGCTCACCAGCACCGAATCGATCAACCGCGTTGTCGCGGAGATGGACAAGCTCAACCTGCGCGTGATGGTGAGCGCCGACAATTCGTCGGGCGATCGGCTGACGCGCGCGCTCGCCGCCATCAACGCGAGCCCGCACAAGGATCGATTTCGTGTGCTGGGCGGCATCAATTTCAACAACGTGGGACCCGACTGGGGCGCGAAGGCGGTGGCGCAGCTCGAGGCCGACATCAAGACCGGCGCCGTGGGCGTCGGGGAAGTACCGAAGTCGTTCGGCCTTCGCAACCGGAAGCCCGATGGCTCGCGGCTGCGCATCGACGATCCCGAGCTCGATCCGATCTGGGCGGCATTCGCTCGTTTGGGCGTTCCCGTCTTCATCCACACCGCTGAGCCGCAGGAATTCTTTCAGCCACTCGATGTGCACAACGAGCGGTGGCTGGAGCTCGCCTTGTTTGCCGATCGCCGCAACAACCAGCCTGGCGGTGTGACGTTCGAAGAGCTGCTGACGGAACGCGACGCTGTCTTCCGCAAGCATCCCAAAACACAGTTCATCGCGGCACATTTCGGCTGGCGCGCCAACGACCTTGCGCGGGCGGCGAAGATGCTGGACGACTTCCCCAACGTCACCGTGGAAGTCGGCGCTATTCTGTACGACCTGGGCCGGCAGCCGCGCGCCGCGCGCGACTTCTTCATCAAGTACCAGGACCGGATCCTGTTCGGCAAGGATGCGTTCGAACCGAGCGAGTACCCGTACTACTGGCGCGTGTTCGAGACGGGGGACGAGTACTTCGACTACTACCGTGACTATCACGCCTTCTGGAAGCTGTACGGAATGAGCCTTCCTGATGACGTGCTGAAGAAGCTGTATTACAAGAACGCGCTACGGATCGTGAAGGGTCTGCCGCAGAACGGTTGGCCGCAGTAGAACATCGAGACGGGCCCCGGTAGTCGCTTCATCGCGCCAGTTCGGGAGCGCGCGTCGATTTCATCGAGTGGCGAATTCCGCGGTTGTGGTCGTCCGCAACTGTCTCGCAACCCACAACAATGCGATAGCACCGAGCACAAGCCCGAACCTCACGCTGAACACGTAGGACGGTTCGGATAAGGTCGTCTTCAAGTTATCGATGACGGGTGGTGGGAGCTCGGCGAAGCGCGGGCGGATTGCCGTCGCGAGCAGTCCCAGTTGCACAACCAAAGACATCGCCGCCGCGAGAATCGGCAGGGTCGTCAGCCACGCTCGACGGCTTCGCCACATGCGCCACTCTTGAACATGGCAGCAGCCGATCAACAGCATCGCCAACGCCGCAGGCTCGGCAAACCTGAACGTGAACCGCTCTGAGACGAATACCGGAAGCCTGAACAGTGTGTGCTCGTAGACACTGCCGATGGACAGGACAAACAGCGTGACGGCGGGAACTAACAGAGCGTCGCGACTGGACGATCCAGGCCAGGGGATGAGAGCGCTGGCGATCAGCGCGAAACCAAACCAACCCACGAAAAAGTTCGTGTTCTCGAACCACGACCATCGAGTGACAGAACTTTCGGTCAGCAACGCTCTGACAAGATCGCTGACGCTGGCAAAGCCGGCCCCAAACTCATTGTGACCGCCGCCGACCGTCAGGAAGGCTGGAACAGTTCTAAATGCAGTCAGCGCCAGGAGCATGCCGAACGTCCTGGTCAGAAAGACGAGGTTCAGGCGTCGACCGATCGCGCTTACACCGATGATCATCGCTGACCACATGAAGATGTGCCACGCGCCATTGACAATCATCAGTGCCAGACAGAGCGAGGTGATGGCGGCGGTGCGGTGACTGTGATCGCCCTGCCGCATTCGAATCGTGCTCCAGAAGATCCATGGCAGCAGCCACATGCTGACCCACGGCGTGTCCCCTTCGGCGAAGTGCCACGTTGTAGAGGCGTTCAGCACGAACGCGATCACAAATATGGTCCAGCCGAACAGCCCGAGGCCCAGCTCGCGCCTGAGCGCCAGCAAGCCAGCGGCACCGATACCGGCCATGAACAGTGCGTGCAGAAGAAAAAATGTGCGGATGTCCAGAATTGCCAGCAGTATCGCGTGCGGTCCGACCGGTGTCTCCGCATTTGCAAAGTACCGCTCGGTTTGCAGATGAAACGCTTGTTTCGAATACAGCGGCAACTGGTGGGTCTCAACTGCCTGGCGCAGCGTGGAGTAGTAACCCCAATCCTTGAGGTGATCCTGCGTCGAAGCCCAATCGTCTTTTCCGAAACGAAGCAACCAGGCAACCGTGACCAGCATGAAAACGATCACGACAGTTTCCAACAATCGTTCGATGGGCGGATGCCGAGGGCGGAGGCTTACCCACCAGGCTGCGGCGACGATCGCCATGCCAGCCGCCACGATCGGAATGGCGTCCGGGGTCGCGAGCAACGACCGGGTATAGACAAACGGAATACGCAAGAGACCGCGACCGACAGCGGCGATCGCATTGTCCCGAACAGCAGTCCGAAATCCCTGATCGCTGGACTGGAGATGATAGAGAGCCGCGCCGACAAAAGCAGCGAAAACAACGAGCGGTTGCCAACGAACAGCCGTCCAGACAGCGTGTCCCGGCTCAGAGTCGCGCATCGGGTTGTCATCATACGCGAGCCTGCGAATCGGGGCGCAGCAGGCGGTTCCGACACGATCACAGGCGGAATACTTCCCTCAGCTCACGCGAGAGCGGTGAGTCGTCGGCGGCTGACGGCATGATCTCACGCATGTAACGCCACCAACGGCGGCACACATCGGTGTTGGCGATCGCGTTCCAGCGCTGCTCGTCTTCGATCTCGACGTACGCAAACAGGTCGCTCGTCGCCGCATCGAGGAAGATCGAGTAGCGACTCACGCCGTGCGATCGCAGCGCCTCCTCCAGCTCGGCCCAGATCGGACGATGGCGGTGTTCGTACTCGGCTTCGTATCCAGGATGGACTTTCATGCGAAAGGCTTTCCGAATGAGTATGGAGCCCTCGGTCATCGCGTTCGTCCCTCCACAAGCCGATCATCATCGCCGATCCGAATGCACTGAACGTCGTGGTTTACGGGTAGCATGGCGGATGGGAGCCGTCAAAAATGCCACGAACAAAGCCGCCGTTTCGTGCCGACATGGTCGGCAGCCTTCTCAGGCCCTCCGCGATCAAATCCGCGCGCGCCGCACACGGAGAACAGCGCCTCGACGACGCCGGGTTGAGGGAGGTCGAAGACCGGGAGATCAGGGCGATCGTGCGCAAACAGGAGGAGATCGGCCTGCAGGGCGTGACTGACGGCGAGTTCCGCCGATCGTGGTGGCATTTCGACTTCTATCGTGCCCTCGACGGTTGCGAGCTCCGCGAAGCCGAGCATGGCATTCAGTTCCACGGGATTCAGACGAAAGCCCAGACGATCGCCGTGACCGGAAAGATCGATTTCCCGTCCGACCATCCGATGCTCGCGCACTTTGCGTTTCTGAAAAGCATCGCGCGCGCCACACCGAAGATGACCATACCGAGCCCCAGCGTGCTGCACTTCCGCCAGGGGTACAACGCCATCAAGCACGTGTATCCCGACATCGACGCGTATTTCGATGACCTCGCGCACGCCTATCAGAAGGCCATCCGCGCCTTCTACAACGCCGGCTGCCGGTACCTGCAGCTCGACGACACCGTCTGGGCGTACCTGTGCTCGGAGGAGCAGCGCGCCGGCGCGCGCGACCGCGGCGACGATGTGAGTCGGCTGCAGGAGCGCTACGCGCGCACGATCAACAAGGCGCTCGAAGCCAGGCCCGCGGACATGACGATGACCATGCACGTCTGCCGCGGAAACTTCCGCTCGACCTGGATTTCGTCAGGGGGCTACGAGCCGGTGGCTGAAACGCTCCTGCAGACGCTCAACCTGGATGGCTACTTCCTCGAGTACGACACGGATCGCGCCGGCGGCTTCGAGCCGCTGCGATTCCTGCCGAAGGGTCCGAAGATCGTGGTCCTCGGCCTCGTCACGTCGAAAGACGGCACGCTCGAAAAGAAGGACGACATCAAGCGCCGCATCGACGAAGCGGCGCGATTCGCGCCGCTGGAGCAGTTCGCGCTATCGCCCCAGTGCGGCTTTGCGTCAACCGAGGAGGGCAACGTCCTCACGGAGGAGGCGCAGTGGGCGAAGCTCCGTGAGATTGTCGAAGTCGCACACGACGTGTGGAGCTGACGCACCACGCCACCGCGACTCATCGCGGACGGACGGCGTTCGACAGGGAGACTCCCCGCTCACACGTTGGCGGTAAGCGGCTCCATCATCGGTCTTCCGGCCTCCAGCGCGGTGAGAATCCCGTCGAGATTCACGGGCGCCCGGCGGAAAACTTCGTCTCCCAGAGCGGCAGAAATCGCGTTCAGAACCGCCGCGCAACCGGACGCAACCGGAGGCTCTCCGATGCCGCGCGCGCCCACCGGCGTCTCCGGATCCGGAAGTTCGACCGCCGCCCAGGCCATGTGCGCCGGTGCATCGAGAATCGTCGGAGGCTTGTTGTAGTGGAACCGTTTGGCGAGCGCGACGCCGTAGTGCTGGTCGTACACCCACTTCTGGCCGATGGCATGCGAGATACCCAGCATCGAACGTCCGAGAATCTGGCCGCCCAGCGCCGCGGGATGGATGACGGTCCCGACGTCGGCAACGGCGAGGAAATCGACGATGCGGTACGCGCCAGTTTCGACGTCGACTTCGACTTCAGCGAACGACGCGACGAACGACAGCGAGCTCCCGTCGTGGGGATACGCGTCGCGCGCCACGCCCATCAGCCCCTGCCCCGCCAACGCTTCGGCCGACCGCTTGGTATAGGCATTGATCTCTTTGGGCAGCTCGTGGCCGTCGTAGATGCCTCCGAGCTCGATCGCCCGCTGCGCGGCGTGCGCGAGCGTCATGCCGGCACCGCCGCCTTTGCGCGACACGCGCTCGTTGGCCACGACGTAGTCTTCAGGCCGGCCGCCGAGATCCTTCGCGGCGATCTGCTGCACCTTCTTGATCGCATCGCTCGCCGCGGCATGCGCGGCGCGCGTCATCGCGTGCGTCGTCTGGCTGCCGCCGGAGACGCAGCTCCACGGCAGGTTCCTGGATGTATCACCCCACGCGATGTCGACTTTTTCCCACGGCACGCCCATCATTTCCGCCGACACCCGCTGGCAGTCGGACCACGATTCGGTGCCCAGATTGCCGATGCCCGTCTGGATGGCCATCCGGCCATCCGGCTTGATGACGAAGAGACCGTCGAAGCCGATTGAGCCGGCGCTGTACGAGCTGATCGCCACGCCCGTGCCGCGCACCTTCGAGCCCTGCCGCTGCCCGCTCCGGGTTTTGCGTTCATCCCACTTGAAGAGCTCTGCTCCCCGATCGAGCGCCTCTTTGACGAAGCAACTCGTCGAGTACGCCCGATCGCCCCGCGCATTCGCCGGGCCGAACCTGGCTTTGCCCGCAGGCGCATTGATCTTCCGGATCGCGACTTGATCGATCCCGAGCTGGCGCGCCGCCTTGGCGATCACCGGCTCCATCAGCACGATGCCCTGCATGCCACCGGGCTGACTCTGCGCGCGGCGAGGCGGCGTGTTGGAAATCGCGGTCACGCCGCGCCAGCGCATCGCCTCGGGTTGAAACATCAGCGACGCGAAGCGGCCGGCGGTGTTGCCGTCGCCGCCCGGGCCGTACGGCCCGCCGTCGACGACGGTGTACATGTCGAGCGCCGTGACACGGCCTTCCTTGGTAAACCCGACCTTCATCCGGCCGTGCACGGCGGGACGCGCGCCGCCAAGGCCGTGCTCTTCCTCACGACTGATCCGCATCTGTACCGGCGTGCCCGTCTTCTTCGCCAGGAGCGCGGGAATGATATCGGTGACCGAACCGGTCCCCTTGCTCCCGTAGCCGCCGCCGCAGTACTCGCTGATGACCACGACGTTTTCGGGCTCGAGGCTCAACCAGCGTACGACCGACATGACGGTCTGCGTGACACTTTGGGTCGACAGGTGAATGAACAGCTTGCCGTTCTGCCAGTACGCCATCGACGTGCGGCTCTCGAGGCACTGATGGCTGGTGTTCGGCGTCACGAACGTTTCGTCGAGGACGAGCGCCGCTTTCTTGAAGCCGGCCTCGAGGTCGCCATACGACCAGGGCGCGTCGGTGTCCTTGCCCAGTGGCAAACGACCTGCCCGGTACTCCTCGGCCTCGGCTTCTGTCCATTTCAGGTCGTGAACCTCCGGAAGCGGAGGCGGCTGCCCCGGCGCCGCGGCCGGACGTATCCAGACATTGCCTTCCACGCGGGGATTCATCGCACCGGGCAGCAGCGACGCGACCGGGTCCACATTGAACGGCAGCGGTTCCCATTCAACCTGGATCTTGTCGATCGCTTCGACAGCCGTCAGCTCGTCGACGGCCGCGACAGCCAGAATCGGTTCGCCCTGATAGAGCGGTTCGTTGGTCAGCGCCTTCTCGCTCTTCGGGTTGGCTTTGATGACCTGACCCGCGTCATTGACCTGATCTTTGGGACCAGGCACTTCGTCAGCCGTCAGAATCGCTTTTACGCCAGGCATGGCCAGCGCGGCGCTGGTGTCGATGCTCTTCACACGCGCGTGAGGATAACGGCTCAGAAGGAGCCGCGCGAACAGCATCCCCGGCGCGCGGAAATCTTCGGAGTACCGCGCTCGACCAGTGACCTTGGCGTGAAGATCGGGGGTTGAGTAGTTCTGGCCAACCAGCTTCTGTTCAGCCATCTCGGGCCTCCCCGCAACGTGAATTTTACGGAATCGGATCGCGTCTAAACGCGAAAGTATACACCTGACTGGCAGACCGCCGGCTATCGAGAATAAGGCTCATCAAGGCGTCCGGAGGGCGGAGTATCGCTTGGTGTCGCGCATCGAGATCGAGACGAGGAGCGACACGGCGATCACCGACGAGAGGTAGTAGGAAAACCACACCTCGTGGCCGATCGACTTGAACCACAGCGCGATGGACTCGGCAGGGCCGCCGAATATCGCCGTCGTGATCGCAAAAGGCAGACCGACGCCGGTGGCTCGAACGCTGGTGGGAAACAGCTCGGCTTTCACCACTGAATTGATCGAGGTGTAACCGGCGACGATCAGCCACGCCGCCGCGATCAGCACGAACGCCCCGGCGGCGCTCCTCGCGGATTGCAGAGCGCGAAGCAGCGGAATCGTGCACACCGTTCCCATCAGGCCGAACCAAATCAGCAGTGGCTTTCGCCCGATCTTGTCTGAAAGCGCTCCGTAGATCGGCTGCAGGCCAATCGCAAAGATGAGCGATGCGGCGCTGACCATCGTCGTCTGGTTGTCGCTGAGCCCCACCGACAGCTTCAGAAATTTCTGCATATAGGTGGTGTAGGTGTAGAACGCCGTCGTGCCCCCTGCCGTGAGTCCAACGACGATCAGCACCTGGCGGGGATATCTAAGGAGCGCCCGGATCGAGCTTTCGCGCTTGTGAGGCGTGCTGGCTTCGATGAATGCCTCGGTCTCGTGCAGGCTGCTCCGCATCATCACGGCGACGAGGGCCAGCATGCCGCCGATGACGAACGGGATGCGCCAGCCCCACGCCCGCATCTGTTCGGCGGTGAGGAACAGCTGCTGGAGCACCAGCAAGACGAGGATCGCGCAGAGCTGACCGCCGATGAGCGTCACATAGTGAAAGCTCACATAGAAGCCGCGGTGCTTCTCGTCGGCAACCTCGGTCAGGTAGGTCGCGCTGGTGCCATACTCCCCGCCGAGACTCAGGCCCTGGACCATCCTCGCCAGGCCGAGCATCACCGGCGCGGCGGCGCCAATCGAGGCATACGTGGGGATCACCGCGATGACCAGGGAACCAAGACACATGAGGAAGACCGAGAGCATCAGCGCATTTCGTCGGCCGTGATGGTCGGCGAGGTGTCCGAACAGCCAGCCGCCGATCGGCCGCACGACGAAGCCGATCGCAAACAAGACCGCGGCGTTCAGCTGCTGCAGGACGGGATCCTTGCCGGGGAAGAACGAAGGCGCGAAATACAGCGCAAATGCCGTGTAGGCATAGAAGTCGTACCACTCGACCAGATTGCCGATCGATCCGATGAAGATCGCTTTCAGGCGACGGCGGACGTCAGCCGGGCGGAGCGAATCGGCGCCGATCGAGACCTGACTCATGGCCTGCGTATCCTCGCGCATAATACACGCGATGGATGAGACGACCGCCGCAGCCACTGCGAGGGCGCTGGCCCGAGCGGGAATCGAGCGTGTGTTCGGGTTGCCCGGCGGCGAAATCCTCGTCCTGATGGATGAACTGCGGCGCGCCGGTGTCGATTTCGTTCTGATGCGGCACGAGGCGAACGCGGGGATCGCCGCCGCGGTCTACGGCAAGCTGCGGCGGCAGCCGGGCGTCGTGTTGACGACGCTCGGTCCGGGCGCTGCGAACCTGATGCTGCCGCTCGCGAACGCCTGCCTCGATCAGGAGCCGCTGCTGGCGATCTCGGCGCAGATTCCGGACGACTATCCGTCCAGCCACACGCATCAACTGCTGCCACTTCATGACGTCTATCGACCGGTGACGCGACTCACGGCGAAGATCACGGCAGCAAACGCGTCCGATGTCGTCTCGCGCGCGCTGGCCGCGTGCATGACGCGGCCCTTCGGGACGGCGTACCTGACCTTGTCGGCGCGAGAAGCCCTCAAGCGGCGAGACGGCGCCGAACCAGGTGCGGCTGGCGATGATGGATCGCGGCCGCCGAATCTGCACGCCCTGCCGCGCGGTGACGCCGGCGAGGCCGCGCGGCAGTTGACGTCACTCCTCGCGAACGCCAGGAGGCCACTGGTGCTGCTGGGACTCGGCATCGATCCGGTCAACACAGATCGGATCCGCAGATGGATCGGCGGCTGGGGACTGCCGGTCGCCGTCACACCGAAGGTAAAAGGTGTCGTCGACGAGACCAGCCCGACCTTCGTCGGCGTCGTCGGAGGCATGGCCGCCGACGGCCTGATGTGCGAGGCGATCGAAGCGGCCGATGTGCGCGTCGGCTTCGGGTTCGATCCGGTCGAAGTCGACAAGACGTGGCACGCCGACCTGCCGATCCACTGGATTCTCGAGGCGCCGAACGTCGGCGGCAATGTCCCGGACGGCGTGACGCTCGTCGACCACGCGCCGCTGCTCGATTGCTTGATTGGCTCGAAGGCACCTGCCGTCTGGGCCGATTCGTTCCACGCCTTCCAGCAGAAGCGGCGCGATCTGTTGAATCGGCCTTCACTGCCCGGCAATCACTCTTCGCACGCCGGTGGCGAGGGCAACACGATGTGGCCCGGCGACATCGTGAACGCGCTGGCTGCCGCGTGCCCGCGGGAGACGATCGTCACCACCGATGTCGGCTCACACAAGTACCTGTTCGGTCAGTTCTGGCCGAGCCGCGATGCCGAGACGTTCTGGATGTCGAACGGTCTGTCCGGCATGGCCTATGGGCTGAGCGCCGCAATCGGCGCGAAGCTGGCGCGGCCCGATGCCCCGGTGCTGGCCGCGGTGGGCGATGGCGGCTTCTCGATGAACGCGCAGGAACTCGAGACGGCCGAGCGCGTGGGCGCTCCGCTGGTGACGGTGGTCCTCGAAGACGGGAACTATTCGCTGATCAAACTGTCGCAGGAAGGCAAGCAGCTGCCGTCGTACAGGACCGACTTCTCGCCGATCGACACCGTGAAGATGGCCGAGTCCTGCGGCGTCGAAGGCCTGCGCACGACGGATCCGGGCGAGCTCACGTCCGCGGCCAAAGCCGCATTCGCGCTCCGCCGCAGCCTCGTCATCGGTGTCCCCGTCGCCTACGCGGATTACCGTCGCCTGTTCTGAGCGACGGGCAGTTAGCTAGTTCTTCCTGCGGGTTCCAGGTTTGGCGCCCTTCTCGACGAGGAACTTCCCGACCGCGTCGTACTTCAGGGCCCTGGCGGCATCGAGCGCGGTGCGGCCATCGGTGTTGGCGGCGTTGACGTCGACACCGAGTTCCGCGGCCAGTGTGACCGCCTCGAGCGTGAGCGTTTCGCGCTCGGCCCGGCCAGGCTGAACCCAGGCCGTCCCGCCACCCATTCCCGTCGCAGCCATCAGCGCGTTCGTCACCTCGACACGATGCTCGTATGCTTCACCGCCCCGGGCCTCCACTACATGGTCGCCATGGTGGACGAACAGCGGATCAGCGCCGTGCTTGATCAGAAGACGCATGACGCCGGGCTCGCTGAAACGCGCGGCCAGCCAGAACGGCGTCGCCCCAACCAGCTCGGGACTGAAGTTGAAGTCATGTGACGAGCGGCGTGTCGGTGTCCAGGTACGCAGTGGCGCGTTCGCATCTGCGCCGTGAGCGAGGAGCGCGCCGACCATGCGCTCGTCCCGCCGCAGGATGGCCGCGTGCAGCGGCGCAAAGCCTGCGGCAGAGGCGTTGGGGTCCGCACCGTGATCGAGCAGCAACGCGACCAATTCGCCGTACCCGGCGTGCGCCGCCATGGCCGTGGCGCTGACGCCCCAGGCGTCCGCGTCGTTGACGTTGGCGCCGGCGGACACGAGGAGC
Organism: Vicinamibacterales bacterium; assembly: GCA_035693505.1. GTDB lineage: Bacteria > Acidobacteriota > Vicinamibacteria > Vicinamibacterales > CAVVIG01 > CAVQFC01. The sequence continues at coordinate 30,604 of DASSGK010000574.1, read as the reverse complement.
GTCGCCGAAGCGACATCGCCCACCCGTGCGGCGAACATCAGCGCGGTATCGCGGCCGTGCGGGATCGCACGGTTGTATTCGAGATGGCCGTGCGGCGGCACCGCCATCACCTCGCTCCATGCGTCCGAGCGGGCGTGGACGTCGACGCCGTGCGCGAGCAAAACCTTGACGACGTCGGCGTGCTTCTGGGCCACGGCCCACATCAGCGCCGTCTGGCCTCGCGTCGCATGCGCGTTCACCTGCGCGCCCTTCGCGAGCAGCTGTTCGACGCACGCGGGACTGCCCGAGCGGGCGGCAACCATCAGCGGCGTCTCTCCCGACAGGAGCGGGGCGTCCGGATTGGCGCCGGCCTCCAACAGCCGGCGGACCATCGTTGCGCTGCCGTTCTGGCTGGCCGTCCACAGCGGCGTAGCGCCAAGATCGTTCGCGGCGTTCACCCTGGCGCCGGCGCGAATCAAGAGTTCGGCGATTTCCAGGTCATCCCGATAACTCGCCCAGTGAAGGGCCGTCGTGCCATCGGCGTCCGCGGCGTTGACGTTCGCGCCTTGCTGAACGAGCGCGCGCACCTGATCCTTGTCGGCGTTCCGGGCCGCGTCGACGAGCGGCGGCCGTTGCGCGGCGGCGGCACTCGCTACGAGGAGCACGAAGACCGCAACGATCTCAAGGGCACTTTTCAACGTGGCGCAGGGCTTCAGCCCTGCGCTTGCAGCCCTGAAGGGCTGCGCCACAAGAGGTCGGCACCGTTTCAACCTTGCCACCCTACATTCCGGAGAGCGTATCGAGCGGAAGCTTGCCGGTGCTGCCGCCGACGCGCTCGACCGGCACGTCCATCTTGTCCATCAGCGTCACCAGCAGGTTGGCCATCGTCGGCTTGCCGGAGTACGTGAGATGCCGGCCGCCCTTGAGCGTCCCTGCCCCGCCGCCCATCACCAGGAGCGGCAGATTGTCGCCCGAGTGCCGCGTGCTGTTCGAGATACCCGAGCCGTACAGGATCGTGGTGTGATCGAGGAGCGAGCCGTCACCGTCGGGCGTCGCGCGCAGCCTCTCCAGGTACTTCGCGAACAGCTGCGTGTGATAACGGTTGATCTTCGACATGTGCGCGATCAGCTCGGGCACGTCGTTGTGGTGCGACAGCGGATGGTGAGCTTCGGGCACGCCAATCTGGGGATACGGTCGCGCGCTCTGTTCCTTGCCGAGCATGAACGAGATGACGCGCGTGAGATCGGACTGAAACGCGAGAAGCTGCAAGTCGAGCATCAAAGCCAGGTGATCTTCGAAGACAGGAGGTGCGCCCTGAGGCTGCTCCAGCGCCGGCAGTTCGAGGCCGCTCTGCTGCTCGGCCTTCTCGATGCGCCGCTCGACGTCACGAACCGCGTCGGCATACTGATCGACCTTGGTCTGATCCTGCGGTCCGAGCTCTTTCTTGAGGCTCGCCAGCTTCTCCGTCACCGAGTCGAGAATGCTCTTGTGCTGTCGCAGCCTCGCCTCGCGCGCGGCCCGGTTCGTGCTGCCGCTGTCGCCGAACAGCCGCTCGAACACCGCTCGCGGATTCCACTCCATGGGCAACGGCTGCGTCGGGCTGCGCCACGACAGCGTGTGCGTGTAGACGCAGCTCAGGATGCCCGTGCATGCGCCGGCGTTGGCCGGGGCGTCCATCGAGAGTTCGAGCGATGCGACCTGCGTCTCGCCGGCGAAGTGCCGTGCCAGCAATTGATCCACCGACACGTCGGCGATGATTTCGATTTCGTTCCGTCCGCCGTGCGCAGTCCCCGTCAGAAACGATCCGGAGGCGCCGGCGTGGATGTAGTTCCAGTTCGCCTTGAGGCCCGACAGGACGAGCATCTGCTCGCGGAACGGCGCCAGCGGCTCCAGAATCGGTGAGAGCTCGAACGCGGTCCCCTCGCCTTTCGGCAGCCAGTACTCCATCGCCATGCCGTTTGGCACGTAGAACGTCTGGAACCGGTGCGCCGGCTTGGCGGCGGCCAGCCCGCGCATCGAAAACGCGGGGAGCATTGCGTCGAGGAATGGCAGCGCCATGGTCGCACCCAGCCCCCGCAGGACGGTTCGCCGCGGCAACGATTTTGAAAGGAACGCCATACCTGTCGTCTCCTCACATGTAGTGTCCGGCTTCAGCCGGACCAGACGGAATTCAGTGCGATGCGGCCTGTGATGCCCGCATCAAAAATGCGGGGCTTTCCACAACCCCCTGAATGAGCGCCGACCAGCGGTAGTCGTGGGCCGCCGCGTCCCTGACGATCTTTCGTACCGTCGGTCGATCGTAGTACTCGAGCCTCCGGCCCAGAGCGTAGGCCAGGAGCTTTTCGGTGACCGTGCGGGGAAACTGCTGGGGCTCGTCGAGCAGCATCGCTCGCAGTCCCCTCAGCCCCTCGACCTGTGCACCGCTCGCCGTCGTGCCGCTCGCGTCGACGGGCCTGCGCGATTCGTCGACGGTCCGCCATCCCCCGATGACATCGAAATTCTCGAGCGCGAAGCCGAGCGGATCGATGACGGAATGACAACTGTTGCACGAGGGATTCTGCCGATGTTCGGCCAGGCGCTCGCGTATGGAAGGCGGCGGCGCGCCGGGCTTGATCTCCGCGAGGTTGGTGTCCACGCCGGGTGGAGGCGGCGGGACCGGCAAACCAAGAATGTTGTTCAGCAGCCATTTGCCGCGCAGGACGGGGGACGTCCGATCCGGGTACGACGTGGTCGCGAGCAGCGCGCCCTGGCCGAGCAACCCGCCGCGCTGGTCGAGGTTCGGAAGCGTCACGCGACGGAAGCGGCTGCCGTAGACGCGGGGAATGCCGTAGTGCCGCGCCAGGCGTTCGTTGACGAACGTGTAGTCGGCGTTGAGGAGCTCCGCGACGCTGCGATCCTCGCGGATCGTGCTGCCGACAAACAGTTCCGTTTCCCGCTGGAAGGCCTGCAACAGGCTGAGGTCGTAGTTGGGATACCGATCCTGATCGACCACGACTTCCTCGACGCGGCGCAGATTCAGCCATTGCGCGGCGAAATCGTTGACGAGCGTATCGGTGGCGCGCGGGTCCGCCAGCATTCGCCGCACTTCAGCCACAAGGATCGACGGGTTCGTCAGCTGTCCGCGTTCGCCCAGCGCAAGCAGGCGATCGTCGGGGATGCTGCTCCAGAGAAAGAACGACAGGCGCGAGGCGAGTTCGATGCCGTCGAGACGATACGCAGTCTGCGACGCTTGAAGGGGGGACTCCCTGTGAATGCGCAGAAGGAAGTCCGGGTCGACGAGCATGCGCTCGAGCGCGAACTGAATCCCGTCATCAAACGTACCGTCGCGTCGGCCGTCGTCGAAGAACTCGACGAGCGTTTGCACATCGCCGCTCGTCACCGGCCGCCGATACGCGAGCCGGGCAACCCGTGAAAGAATCTTCGTCGCACACGCCCGCTCTTCAGCAGCACGCGATGGCTGACAGACGAAAATCGCGCGACGGCTTGGCGTGTCCTTCGCCGGTCCGGCTTTCGTGTACGGCCCACCGATCAGGACCGAGCCGACGCTCGCAGGATTCATGTACACGTTGTCGTCCGTGATGACCCTGCCGCGTTGCAGCGGCTGCGGGAGGCCTTCCGGCTCCCACAGTTCCCTCACGAACGACACGCCGATCAGGTGCGGCCCTGCCGGCACCTGGACGCGGAGCTCCAGCCCAGCGTCTCCGTCGAGCTGCATGTACTTTTCCCACTCGGGATCGCCGGCGAAGTTCGGCTCGCCGTCGCCGGCATAGCTGGTCGCGGCGGGCCTGCCTTGCGCGCCGCCTCCAACGGTGAACCGTTTGAGCAGCCGCGCGTCGAGGCGGACGTCGAGCCGCTGCGGCCATCCCATGCCCTTGAGATAGTCCTGGTACTGCCGCTGGAGACGAACTTTGATGAGGTACTCGCCGTCGACCGGAAAGTCGTGGTGGATCGCGATGCCGCCGCGAGATCCGAACGGCAGATCTTCGCTCTGCCGATCGTCCTGCACGACGTGCAACGGTATCTCGAACGTCTCCAGCGTCGGCCGTGCGGGAGGAAGGCCGGTCGCGAGGCGCGTGATTTGACGGGCCACCGACATGTACCGTTCCAGATGGGCCGTCGAAATCGAGAGCGATGTCGCAAAATTGTCGAAGCTGCCGTCCGCCGTCTCGTCGCCGGGCAGGAGCGACCTCACATCGATGTCGAGGGCGAACAGGTCGCGGATCGCGTGCTGGTATTCCGTGCGATTGAGCCGGTGGACCGCGTTGATCCTGCCGGGATTCGGACCGGCCGCCGACGCCCGGTCGATGTCGTTCTCCAGGGCGCTCGCCACAGCTCGATAGGTGGCCGCGTCAGGCCGCGGTCTCCCGGCCGGTGGCATCGAGCCGGCCCGAAGTTTCGCGATCACCTTTTCCCACTCCTCAGCGTTGGCAACCGGGTTCGTCAGGTCCAGGCGATCGAGCGCAAGCCCGCCGGTACGCAGTCGCTGGTTGTGGCAGGTGATGCAGTAGGTGTCGAGGACCGCCCGGACGGCGGGCACAGGAGCAGGAAGCGGAGTTGGCGCCCGTCGACCCTTGGCGGCGATCCGCGTCCCCGACAGGGCCACTGCGATCGAACCGATGAGAGCGAGCGCAACGATCCAGATGCGACCCGCGCGCCGCGTCAACATCCGCCGCGTCTGGCGCCCCAACCGCATTGGCTTGGCCCAATTCTGCCTGATAGGCGAAGCACAATCAAAGGAACCTTCAAGGGCGCCTCAATCACCGTGGACGAAGCTTGACGACCCGCTTCGTGCGCGTTTCGGCAACATAGATCGACCCGTCGCGGCCCACGGCGAGATCGTGCACGGCATTGAACACCGGGTCGCCCGGCCGCCCGAAGCCAATCGACGTGACAATGTTCCAGTCGCGATCGAGCTTCAGCACGCCGGTGTGCTCGCTGTCGTAATCGGCTCGCCGGATGCCGACGTAATAAAATCCGGCGGGATCGGCGGCCACGCTGAACACACGGCCGGTCGTCTGAGCATCCTTGACACCGGTCCACTGCCTCTTGAACACGCCAGTCCGGTCGAAGAGCTGGAGCCGCGAGTTTTCACGGTCGGCGACGAGGATATCGTCATTGCCTGGCACGAACGTGATCCCGTGGGGATTGCTGAACTCGCCGGGGCCGGCGCCCTTCCTGCCCCACTCCCCGGTCCATTTGCCGTTCCTGTCGAACATTGCGACGCGGCTGTTCACGTAGCCGTCCGACACGTAGAACGACCCGTCGGGCCGAATCTGGATGTCGGTGGGTTCATTGAAATGAGTGGCATCCCACGCCCCCACGCGGGGTTCGCCCAGCGTGATGAGCGGCTTTCCGTCGTGCGTGAACTTGAAGACCTGCTGCAGCCCGACGTCGGTGAGAAAGACGTTGTTGTCGCGATCGATCGTGATTCCGTGAGGCACAAGAAACGTGTTGGCGCCCCACGAGTGAATCAACATTCCCGTATCGGCGTCGACCTCGAGTACCGGCGGCTCTGCGAGCTTTTCGGTTGCCGCTGTGTCGAACCCTCGGCCCGGCCGGTGGAAGATGAACACATGGCCGTTCATGTCGACGGCCACGCCTGCGGCTTCCCCGAGCTGGACGCTCGAGGGGAGCCTGGGCCAATCCTTCACTTCCTGATAACCGGCGACCGGAGCCGACACGATCCGGGACGGCACGAGTGCCGATGCGCTCAACACCAGAACAATCCCAAACACCACGCGCGTTCGCTGACTCGTCATAGCAACTTAAAATTCTGCGAGCGCGAACGCGGTCAACGTCGTACCGGCAGGCAAGAGGACGTACTGGCGGCCGTCGACCATGTAGGTCATCGCGCCCGCGTAGAGCGACGAGCCGGTCTGGAAATGCCAGAGGTTTTTTCCGCTCTTCGCGTCGAACGCCATCACGTTTCCCGATCCGCCGGCGAAGACCAGGCCGGACGCCGTGGACAGCACGCCGGCCCATGACTGCGTGGTGTATGGAAACTCCCAGCGCCGCTCGCCGGTCGTGACGTCGATCGCGCGCAGCATGCTCGACTGCGTGTCGCCGAGCCGCTGGACCGCCCCGCCGCGAAAGGCCTCGCCGGGCGTGTAATCGTCTTTCCACGTGAAGAAGATGCCGCACGACTCGCGCGCGGTCACGAAGAAGAGGCCGAGCGACGGATCGAACGACGGCGGCATCCAGTTGGTCCCCCCGGACTGATCGGGACAGACTCTCGTGCCCTGCTCGCTCGGCACGGAGTTGGGCAGGAGCATCGGCCGGCCATCCGCCCGGATTTCCTTCGCCCACGTCGTCTGGATGAACGGCTTGCCGCGAATCAGATTGCCTGTCGCGCGATCGAGCACGTAGAAGAACCCGTTGCGATTCGCGAAGAGGACCACTTTTCGCAGCTCTCCGCCGAGCGTGACGTCAGCCAGCACCGGCATTTGCGTCGAGTCGTAGTCCCAGATGTCGTGCGGTGTGAATTGATAGTGCCAGCGCAGCTTGCCCGTGTCGGCGTCGAGCGCAACCACCGATGCGGTGTACAAATTGTCGCCCTCGCGCTCGAGGCCGTTGTAGTCAGGCCCCGCGTTCCCCGTGCCCCAGTAGGTGAGATTGAGCTCGGGATCGTAGGCGCCGGGCACCCAGATTGATCCGCCGCCGTGCTCCCATGCCTTCGCATCGGTCCCGCGCCATGTGCCGTGGCCGGGATCCTGGGGGCCCGCGGTCGTGTAGAACCGCCAGACTTGTTTTCCCGTTTGCGCATCGTACGCATCGATGAAACCGCGAATGCCGTACTCGGCGCCGGCAATGCCGACGATCACTTTATCTTTCACGACGAGCGGCGCGGTCGTCCCGCTGTAGCCGCGACGGAAATCCTCCATCGCTGTGTCCCACTCGATCGCGCCCGTCTTGCGGCTGATCGCCACGATGTGCGCATCGAGCGTCGTCTTGAAGAGGAGATCGCCCAGGACGCCAAAGCCGCGGTTCACGAGGCCGCAGCAGGCGATGAGGCCGCTGGGGAGTTCACGCCGGTAGCGCCAGATCTGCCGGCCGGTGCGGGCGTCGAGCGCCCATCCGGTGTCGAGCGGTCCAGTCACGTAAACGACGCCGTCGAAGACCAGCGGCGCCGCCTCGAACTTGCCGAGCGTGTCGGTCTGGAACTGCCACTGCGGCACCAGCCGATTCACGTTCGCCGGCGTAATCTGGGTGAGCGGGCTGTGGCGAAGGTTGCCGTAGTCGCCGCCGTAGGTGAGCCAGCGCGTCGGATTCTTCAGGCCCTCGCGAAGATCCTGCGAGGTGACCGACGCGGTCGGCTGCTGGGCGGAGACGAGCGTCCACGAGAGCGCGCACGCGAGAATCACCAGCACCGCAGGTACGATCCGATTCGTGTCCTGCCCATCCTGCCCGTCCCGCCCATCCAGCCCTCTCGTCTGCTTGCGCATGCTCCTCCTCATCGTGCCGTCTCGGTCGCCCCGCGGAGCGACGTCAGGTACCGCAGGAGATCGTCGAAGTCGCGATCGTTCAACCGATCGGGACCGTACACCGGCATCAGCGATTGCTTGTCGAACGTGATCGCGGTCAGGTTGGCCTTGACGTATCCCTGGAGGCGCTCGCGCGCGTCCATGATCTGAATCGAGAACTCGTCTTCGTTCTTCCTGACGCCGCGAATGCGCTCGCCGTCGCGGGTCACCAGCGTCACCGGCTCGTATCCCGGCCGGATGACATCGCTCGATCCGCGAATCTTGCTCGCGAGTCCGGCGCGGGGCCGCGCCGATCCGATGCGCGAGAGATCGGGACCGAGTTGCCCGCCGCGTCCGTTGACCCGGTGACAGCTCGCGCAGTTCGTCCTGAAGACGCGTTCGCCACTCACGGCGTCCCCGGTCGGCGCCGCGGCAGGGACTGCACTCAGCGTGCGGATGTAGGCGAGCGTCTGCCAGATGTCCTTGTCGAGCACGCGCAGCGGATCCGCGCCAATCATCTCTGTGCCGGGGACGCCTTTCCGGACGATGTCGAACATGCGAGCGTCGGTGCCGCCGGCGGACCAGTACGACGTGAGATCGGGACCGAGGTAGCCGTGCGCATCGGGTCCGTGGCAGCCCGCGCAGCGGTTGCGGAACATGGCGGCGCCGTTGCTGATGGCCAGCGCGTTACCTTCCAATGGATTGGTAGCCGCCCGCGGCTCGGGACGCGGGGCCGATCGATCCTGTGCGGCCGCCGCGTGCGCGCAGACGCAGCCAAGCGCGAACGCCAGGAAAACCGCGAGCCTTTGTCCCGTCCGGCTCATGAGCGCCTCTCTTCTTCGCCGCAAGCGACAAACGTCACTGTGGCTATATACCCGGAGACGGGACGGGTCAAGGTTTATGCGCGGGTGTCGAAGAGTCTGTGGGGCCTGGGGCGGGCGCGCACGAAGAGCGCCGCGATCGATACGATCGCGGCGCTGAAGGAGGCTTGCCGATCAGTGTGTTCTGGAGCTGACAGTCAATTGACGTCGTATTACGGGCAATGACTCACCAGGTATTGCGCGTCGCCAATCATGATCGTCGCCGCTGAGGCGTCGACGCCCTGGCCGCCTTGCGCCTGCAACTCGCGGATGAAAGCGTCGTACTCGTGGGCCGCTGTTGAGCAATTCCCGCGAGCGCGCGCCTCCTCCGCCGATGAGAGCTTCGCAAGAAGAGAGTTGGCCATCCCGACGTTCTTGATGAGCCCTGCCGCCAGGAACAGGTTCACGTCCTGTTTGATGCTGTCGGGAGTCACCACAATCGTGAACGAAATGGTGGACACGCCGGCATTCGCGAGGTTGTCCATTCCCGCGACCGAAAACGAGTGCGGCCCGAGCGACAGCTCCGTCAGCAGGTTGATGGCCTGCCCACTCGCCAGGCCATGGCCGTTCAACGTCGTGGATCCGTCGAGGCTGGTGATCGCGGATGCCACTCCGGATCCGGTGCCGTCACTTGTCGAATAGTCGAGCGTCAGCGTCTGGCTGTGGGGGTAGGCGATTGCCGCGGGCTCGACGATCGTAGTGATGGGCGCGGTGTTGTCGAGAATCGCCGTCACTGAATGCGCCACCTCGACGAGCCCGTTGTTTCCCGTGGCGAAGGCTTCGACGATGTAGGCGCCGTCAGCCCCGACGAGGGTTAATTGCACCGGCGGCGGCTGCGTCGTGAAGTCGGGCGGCGTGGTCCCGCGCAGGTAGGAACGGTACGAGACGGACGCCGCGGGCGTATTGCTGCCGCCATCAGTCGCATCGATCGTGATGGTCGTGGCGGACGTGACGTACTTTCCGCCGGCTCCCGCAAAGGTCGGCGACCCGAACGTCACCGTGCTCGTCGGCAGGAACGGTACGCACGCGTTGAAATTCGGGTCGCTCGCGTGCGCCCGCGCGTCAGCGTTCGACCAGTACGGCGCGACCTTGATCCGGTTGTCCAACGACGGGTCGTTGACCGGAATCGCCACGGCGTCGGTCGGGTGCTGGAAGGCCGGCGGCCCGGGCGTCCCTCCCAATTCACAGATATCCGCCACCTCTCCAGCCCGCAGGTCGAGACCGACGTTGCTGAGCTGATCGATCGTCAGCGACAGGATGTTGCCATCGCTGCCGGTGACGATGTTGTTGATCCATCCGGTGCCGACCAGCGGGTCGGTCGCCGATTCGATGATTTCATGGCTCGCCGCCTCGGTGATGTGGTCCCTGATCGCCTGAGCGTCGCCGGCTGCGCACTTTGTTGGAATCACCGCGTACGCGAACGTCTGTGCATAGGGGACGGGGATGGGAAGCGGGATACCGAAGACGTCCAGGAACTTGAAGTTCGGAGCGGCGCCGAAGAAATGGACTCCGCTCAGCGAATCGCAGCCGCCGTCGACGATGTCCATCGAGCGCGGAAGGTAGATCACGTAGAGCGTGTCGTCGTTGGTCTGCGGTACGCCCGTGAGCGGCGGAATCAGGCCCGGCACCGGAGGGCTGAAGCTGACCTCGCACGAGACCCAGGCGAGGAGCTCCACGAATTCCGCGCGGTCCACTCGCGGCTGGAGCGGTGAGCACAGGAGGCTCCGGCCGTGCGAACCCGTGAACTCAGCGGCGTGAACGCCGTACTGGCTGGCCGCGTCCAGGTAGTGACTGGACGCGAGCTGGCGTGTAAACGCGTCGATCTGTGCGCTGGTCGGAGCGTCCGGATTGTGCGAGTCCCAGTCGTCGTCGAGATAGAGGTTGTGAATCTTGGGATGAGCGAGCACCCGGCCGCTGATGTCGACGGGCAGGTAGGTGCCGATGAGCGGGTTGACGGAGAAGCCGAGGAGTCCGATGGCCGCGGTGAAGAGGCCCGACTCCAGAAGCGAGAGAGCGGTGTCGTCCCGATTGTCGTCGAGGATATTTGGCGGCTGGCTGGCCAGAGTCGGCGCGACAAGAGAGGCGCACAGCACGCCGACGGCGAACAGCCGGAAGCGGCGAAATCGACCGGTCGAAGCGAAAATCTTCATCGGATCTCCTAGGTGGACAGTACGACTGGAGCGCTGCGCGATTCGCAGGCCTGTCGATGCCTACATAGGAGTTGAACCACCCATCGCTTTCACTGCGCCTGGGTAAGCAATGAAATGTGGTGGCGGATCGGATCGCTTAGTCTGATGGAGCTCGCCCAAGATGGCACATCACGTTGATGACGATGCCGTTGGGATCGGTCACGAAGAATCGTCGGACACCCCACGGTTCGTTCGTGAGCGGATACACGATGTTCAGGCCATGCGACACCGCACGCGAATGGACGTCATCGACATCAGCGACTTCTACGCTCATCTGAGGAAGAATCGTTGAGGAACCATCGTCCGTCATGAGACTGACCTGAGCAGTCGGATTGGTCGGCGACACCAGTGTCACGATGAAGCCCATGTCCATCGCGACCTCCAGGCCCAGGACGTCGACGTAAAACCGTCGGCTGGCATCGAGGTCCTTCGATGTGATGTCGGGTACGATCCTTTTCACGCTCATCCGGCTGCCTGATATCCAACAACTTCAGTAGGGATAGCCTTTCAACCGTTGCGTCCGCGGCTTCCAATCAGGGAGTGACGCGTAGTGGTCGCCCAGCGGCATCTTCACCTGCGCGAGATTCTGCTGATCGAGAACCTGGTCTTCGGGGACGACGCCGTTGATGGACAAAAGATACGCCGTCAGCGCGTAGACCTCGTCCGGCGTCAGTGTTCCCTCGCGATTGAGCGGCATGCCGCGATTGATGTAGTCCCAGACCGTCGTCGCGAACGGCGCGCGCAGCGGCAGGATTCGCCCCCGCGCCCAGACGTCGGGATTCGAGGGATCTCTGCTCTTCAGAATCGGCGCAGAGCCGCCGATGCCGTTGGCGCCGTGGCATCCGGCGCATCCCTTCGCGCGATAAACAAGCGCGCCTTCCCTGGCGCTGCCCTTTCCCGGCGGCAGCTCCTCGCCGGTCGGACCGATGGAGATGTCGCGCGCGCGGATCTCCTCGGCGGTTGGCGGGCGTCCGATGCCGTACGTGGGCCCTTGCGCCAGCGCCGGGACGCACATCAGCGACGCGAACGCGATCGGGAGCACTCTACGCGAACCCATTGGTCACGCTCCCGTCACTGGCGATTTTCCAGGGTTGGATGCTGTTGTCCAGCCCCGGCACGCTGAACGTCTGATCGTAGGGTTTGTTCCAGTACTTGGCGATCTGCTCGCGCGTCGGCTGCGCCTGTCCGATCTCGTCGACGCACCGCGACAGGATCTCGGTCTCGTTGCCGTCCCAGTTCCACGGGTAGGCGAAACGGCAATGCGCCATCCGCTGTGGAGTGCCGCGGAATTCGGCCTTGTTCCATTTCTTGCCGCCGTCGACCGACACCTCCACTTGCTTGATGGCGCCGCCGCCGGACCAGGCCAGGCCGCTGATCTCATAGAAGCCCTTGCCGGGCAGCCGCTGGTCGCCGGACGGAAACGTGATGACCGACTTGGGTCCGATCTGATAGGCGAGCGCCGCGACTCTGTCGTCCTGATCGAGATGTCCGAAGTCGTTGTAGTTCATGTAGTAGCGATCGACGAGCTTGATGCGCTGCAGCCACTTGGTGTGAAGGATCCCCTCGAAGCCCGGGACCATCAGCCGCAGCGGGAATCCGTTCTGCGGGCGCACCGCCTCGCCGTTCATGCCGTACGCCACGATGCAGTCGTCCATCGCCTTGGCGATCGGCATGCTCGACGCGCCTTTGACTTCTTCCGAGCCCTCGGCGACGAACCATTTCGCGCTGTTTTTCAGACCGCATTCTTTCAACAGCGTCGACAGGAGCACGCCGGTCCACTCCGCGTTGCTCGTCATGCCGTGCGTTTCCTGCACCGTCTTCGCGCGACGCGACGAACGGTTCCCGGCGCACTCGATGAAGTGCAGGCGCGTCACGGACGGGAAGCGCTTCAAGTCGTCCATGGTGAACGTCAGCGGACGATCCACCAGCCCGTGGATCATCAGCGTGTGTTGTCTGGGATCGATATCCGGAAGGTACGCGCCACGCGTCGTCGCGAAGTAGTGCAGCGAGGACGGCGTGATGACCCCGACCGAGTCCTGGAGCGGGCTCGCGACGTGAAACGTCAGGCCGAAGGTATCGGGCGAGGGCCTGCCGCCGTGCGGGATGCGGGCCGAGGTGACGAACTTCGAGCGAGCGCCATAGGCAATCTCGCCTTCCCTCTCGCCTTTGATCATCGGCGGCTGGGCCGGCGCCTGCCCGAGCGCGGGCGCTGCGCCGCCCAGGGTGAACCCGCCCGCCAACGCGGCGCCGGTTCTCAGGAATTCTCGACGAGCAGATCGTTTCGCGCCCATGAGTCCCTCCCGCGGATGAGTCTGGATCGTTCTCGGTCGAGGGAAGTATACGCCCGGGACCTACCCGGTTTGCGTCGCGGCGGACCTCTTCGAGCCGAGCGACGTGATCAATCCGGAACCGTTCGGCGAACCAAATCCGGTGCACGGATCCCAGCCGGCCGACGCCTTATACGCCCCGTTGGTCCCGGAGGTGACGTCCCGGCACACCTTCGACCCGACCGGATAGATCACCGGATTGAGGTAGCCGAGCGGCGCGCCGCGGCGTTGATTGAGCAGCGCGACGAGTGCCGCCCACAGCGGCGACACGGCGCTCGTGCCACCGAACACCACGTCCTGCCCATCCACGTGCACCTTGAACCCGGTCGCCGGATCGGCGTTCCCGGCGACGTCCGGCACGCCGCGGCCTTTGAAATGGGACGGGTTCACCGACACCGGCACGTGCGCCGACTGCTGAAAGGACGGCAGCGCGAAGATCTCGCTGACGCCTCCGCCGGTCGCCCCACCGCCGGCGCCGCCGTTCCAGGCCGTCTCGCTCGAGAGCGCGCCGTTCGTATCGACGATGTGAGTGCCGCCGCACGCAAGCACGTGAGGACTCGACGCCGGAAAATCGACGTGAGCCCGGCCGTCGCTGACGCCGTCGCTCGATCCGTCGTCACCCGACGAACAGCAGACCGTGACGCCGAGCGCGGCGGCGTCCTGAAAGGCCTGATCCATCGCCGTGAGCGCCTGCCCTGTCCACGTGGACTCTGGTCCTCCCCAGCTGATCGAGATCACCGTGGTCTTCCGCACGGTGTCGTGAACGGCGGTCGTGATCGCGTCCAGGAATCCTTGATCGGTGTTTGGCGCGAAGTACACCGCGATCCGGGCTCCGGGTGCGATCGCCCCGGCGATCTCGATGTCGAGCAGCACTTCTCCGTCAGCGCTGCCGGGATCGCCGACGGGCGCATTGCGCGCGCGGTCCACCGACACCGCGGTAATCGACGGCAGCGTCACGCCGAGCCCGGTGAAGTACGTCTTGAGATCGGCGGTCCTGTAGCCGCCACCCAGCTCGATGATCCCGATCGCCTGTCCCGCGCCGGTCACGCCGTTCGGAAAGTGATAGAGCGCGGCGACCTGCGGCGGGGTGAAAGACGTCTGCGGCGCGGCGGCCGCGGCGCCCGCGATCGGCAGGTGGCGGCGGCAGCGCATCTGGGCCTGCGGCCGGTTGTCCAGTCCGAAGACGCCGACCACTGCCGGCTCGAGATCGGCGGGCAGATACAGCGGACCACTCCGCCCGCGGAATGTCCCTTCGGCGCAGTGGTAGACGTCGAGTCTGGTACCGAACGCTTCGTTCATCGACGCGACCGTGCCGGAAAGCACGACGGTCCGTCGCGGCAGGCTGATGTCGACGACGGTCAGATCGAAGGTTTGTGCGAAGGCCTCGAGACGCTCGACGTCGGCAGGATCGGCGCCGTAACGCGACTCGAATTCCTCGCGGCCGATCGGCTCCGGGTGCTCGGAAAGATCCAGGGACCTTCGTCTCCGCAGAAGCACGCTGATTTCAATCACCTCGAAAGGGTCGGCGCGTCCGGCCGCTCGCGCATCGGCGCGAATCTCACGCTCGCTGCCTGGAAGTTGGAATCGTTCGATCGCCATCGTGAAGATCCTCCGCTATTCGCACGATGACACGAGACCTCCGCGGCGCAACCGTAGAGAGTTTGTAAGTCTGTCCGTTGAGGATGAGCTGCAGGAGCTGCCGCTATTGTGCAGGCGCGCTGTTCAGTGCCTCTGCAACAATGGCGCGGGCGTCGTCTTGAATGCGTCGCAGATGATCGGGGCCGCTGAAGCTCTCTGCATAGATCTTGTAGATCTCCTCGGTGCCGGAGGGTCTCGCGGCGAACCACCCGATGTCCGAGCTCACCTTCAGCCCGCCGATCGGCTCGTGGTTGCCCGGCGCGCTCGTCAGGATTTGCCGGATGGGATCGCCGGCGAGGCGCTCGGAATGCACGTCCTTCGGGGACAACTGCGCAAGCGCAGTCTTCTGCGCGTGCGATGCCGGTGCATCGATTCGTTCGTAAACGGGATCGCCTGAGTCGCGCGCGATGTCGGCGTAGATCTCACCGGGATCGCGGCTGGTCTTCGCGGTCATCTCCGCCGCCAGGAGCGCGGCAATGATCCCGTCCTTGTCGGTCGTCCACACCGTGCCGTCCCTTCGCAGGAACGAAGCGCCCGCGCTTTCTTCTCCGACGAAACCAAGGCGGCCGCCAAGCAGGCCGTCCACGAACCACTTGAAGCCGACCGGCACCTCATACAACGATCGCCCCAGCCTGGAGGTCACGCGGTCGATCATCGCGCTCGATACCACGGTCTTGCCCACGCCAGACGAAACGCCCCACTGGCTCCGGTTGGAGAACAGATACTGGGTGCACGCCACGAGATATTGATTGGGCGGCAGCAACCCGGCGCTCCTGGTGACCACGCCATGGCGATCGTGGTCGGTATCGCAGGCAACGGCGACATCGAACCGATCGCGCAGTCCGATGAGCGACTGCATCGCGTAGCGTGAAGAAGGATCCATGCGAATACGTCCGTCCCAGTCCACGTCCATGAAACGAAATGTCGGATCGACCTGCGTATTCGTGACGGTGAGGTTCAGGCCATAGCGCTCTGCGATCGCCGGCCAATAGTGAACGCCGGCACCGCCGAGCGGGTCGACGCCCAACGCGAGCCGGGACGCTCGAATCAGCTCGAGATCAATCACGCTGGCCAGGTCGGCGACGTACGCCTGGAGGAAATCGTGGCGACGCGTGGTCGGCGCGCGCAGCGCGCGCTCGAACGATATGCGCTTCACTGCCGCCAGGTTGCCGGTGAGCATCTCGTTCGCCAGCGTTTCGATCAACGCCGTGACGTCGGAACCGGCCGGCCCGCCGTGCGGCGGGTTGTATTTGAAGCCGCCGTCGTCGGGCGGGTTGTGCGACGGCGTGATCACGATGCCGTCGGCAAGGCCGCTCGACCGTCCCCGATTGTGCGTGAGGATCGCGAGCGATACCGAGGGCGTCGGCGTGTACTCGTCATTCGCGGAGATGTGGACGGCCACATCGTTGGCTGCCAACACCTCCACGGCGCTGCGAAATGCCGGCTCGGATAGCGCGTGGGTATCAATGCCCAGGAACAACGGGCCGTCGATGCCGCGTTCCTTCCGGTAGCGGCAAATCGCCTGCGCGATGGCGAGAACGTGCCATTCGTTGAACGTGACGGTCAACGAGGATCCGCGGTGGCCCGACGTGCCAAAGCTCACA
Organism: Vicinamibacterales bacterium; assembly: GCA_035693505.1. Lineage (GTDB taxonomy): Bacteria > Acidobacteriota > Vicinamibacteria > Vicinamibacterales > CAVVIG01 > CAVQFC01. The sequence continues at coordinate 14,547 of DASSGK010000574.1, read as the reverse complement.
CGCTGTCCGGGTACCGATGCGTCAGGCCGTTCCGTGTAGTACGCCGCGACCAGCCGTGCCGTATTGATCAGCGATGAGGGATCGGGAGCCTTGCCGGCAAGCGGACTGACATCAATCATCTGGAAGCGCCTCGTTCGATCAGGATCTCACGAATTGAAAGACAATTGGGGAGAGTGCTGACTCTACTGCTCGCTCACGGACTCGCCGTTGTTTGCGCCGCTTCGTTCCTCGAGAGCCTCGGCGCGCCGCTGCCGGCGTTCCCATTGCTGTTGCTCGCGGGGAGCATCGCCGCCGAGTACCGGCTTTCCGCGATGCCGCTCGTGTTTGCGAGCGCGTGCGGCTTCTGGATGGGGGATCTGATCTGGTTTGCCTTCGGACGGGTCCAGGGCCGGCGGGTGCTGGGACTGCTCTGCCGGCTGTCGCTCAACCCCGACGCGTGCGTGGGACGAGCGGAACGCCGGTTCCGCCGCCGTCCAGCCATGACGGTCGCCGCTGCCAAATTCATTCCTGGTTTCAGCCTGATGGTGGCGCCGCTCGCCGGGATTCTCGGCATGTCTCCCCTGCAATTCGCGGCCATCGACGGCGCCGCGTCGATGGCGTGGTCGGCGGCAGCCGTCGTCTCGGGAGTCGTGTACGGGAGGCGTGTGCTTCCGCACGTGATGCGCACGCAGCGAGCTCTCGAAATGCTGGGCGTCGTCGCCGTGCTGGTCTTCGTCGCGTGGAAGCTGTACGAGAGGCGTTGGCTCGTGCGCCACTATGCCGTCGCCCGCGTCGGCATCGACGAGCTGCAACGACTTCTCGCCATGGAGCCGCCTGAGGTCCTGGTGATCGATTTGCGAAGCGAGCAGGCATTCGCCGGCTCTGCGCAAATGGTCCCGGGGGCGAGGCGCATCCCGCCCGGTGAATTCGAGAGACACATCAACACCATCCCCATCAACAAGGAGATCATTCTCTACTGCACGTGACCGAGCGAGGCCTCGAGCGCCAGTTTGGCGCGCGTACTGCTGGACCGCGGCTTCACACGTGTGCGGGCCCTCCACGGGGGTTTTCAGGCATGGCAGGAGGCAGGCCTGCCCACGCAGCGAATCGCGTGAGCTCGTCGATGCGACTCATACACGTCTGTCGGTCGTGGAGACGATTCGTACGAGTGTTCACACAGTCGAGCGAGCCGCAAGGATGTCCGCCAGCGATGTCACCGGAGATTCCGGGAACCGGGCATGGAGATCGCCCGGCACAAACGTCAGATCGATGGTGTCCATCACAATGGCCGCACGCATCTGGCGCGCACGGTTCGGCCTGATCCGTCCGAGGCCCGCGGCGAGAAGGCGCAGCATCGCCCGAGGCACGTGCCTGGGGGGCGACGTGCGCCCGGCCGCTCGTTGGAGGCGCGTCGCAAGTTCGTTGAACGACACATCCTCCGGGCCGCCAATCTCAAACACGGCACCACGCGCTGACGGATCAATGACGGCTCGTTCGGCCAGCGCCGCGACGTCGGACACCGACACAAAGTTGATGCGATTGGTGCCTCGACCGAATACGACGGGCCGGCCGGAGGGGCCAGATGTCTTGTCGAGCAGGTCGAGCCAGAACTCGGCGAAGGCCGTCGCGCGCACGATGGTCCACTCTGCGCCGCTCGCTCGCAAGTGCTCCTCGGCCGCGTGCTTCATCCGAAAGAGCTCGATCGGATGCTCGGCCGACGCCCCCACGATCGATATGAGCACGACAGCGGCGTTCGCAGCGACCGCCGCATCGACGAGATGGCGATTGCCGTCGCGATCGACAGAGGCCGGCGACACGTTGCCGATGTCGCCGAATCCATGAATCGCGGACACAACCGTCTCCACGCCCACCATCGCGAGGCCGAGGCAGCGGTTGTCGCGCACGTCGCCTTCCATGACTTCGACCGCGCTGCCCTCGATGTGCGCGGCCCGGTTCCGATCGCGCGTCAGCACCCGAACGCGCAGACCTCGCGCCGCCAACCGCCGCACGATCAGAGTTCCCAGGCGCCCGCTTCCGCCGGCGACGAGGATCACCGTCGCTCCGTCGTTGACGCGGCAGGAGACGCGCCTCCGGGAGCAATCTGCTGGCGAACCGCCGCATCGACATTCTCGCTGGCTTCCTGAACCGGCTCGAGATAGAAGCGCGCCCAGGTCAAGAGTCCATCGGACACGCCGAAAATGACCACTCCGCGCATCAGGTGCATCGACCCATCGCGGCGCGTGCCGCGGTGTTCCCACTCGGTCCATGCCTCGTTCCCGTTGACAGCCGAGCGCAGCACCTTTGCCGTGAGGTCAGGGATACCGGCGAAGATTTGCTCCCAGTTCCGCCGGACCTGGTCGCGGCCGACAAAGCTGCGCGCAGGGTGAGCGGGCGTCTCGTTCCGGTAGTCCGGTGCGAAGCACGCCACCAGTGTGTTGATGTCCCGCGCATTCGTGGCCCGCTCGAGTCGCGTGAGCACGCCGGCCGTGCCATCGATCGTGTCGTCGTGCATCATCAGGTGACCTCATATTAGATACTGTTAAACTGTAATTAAATTATACTCTGCTTCATGGCGGCGAAAGTCAAGCGCACACGGCGGTACGACTCCGCGCGACGTCAGCACGCGGCGCAACGGCGACGTGCCGCGGTCGTCGAGGCGGCGCGCCGTCTCTTCCTGCGCGAGGGGTTCTCCGGCACCACGATCGCGAGAATCGCCGAGGACGCCGGCGTCTCGGAAGAGACGGTCTACAAGGCCTTCGGCAACAAGATCGCGCTGGTGCGTGCGATCCGGGACCAGGCGCTCGCCGGCGCGGGACCGGTGCACGCCGAGCGCCGATCGGACCGGATGCAGGCGAGCGAGAAAGACCCGCGTCAGATCATTCAGGGATGGGGTGTGCTGACCATGGAGGTGGCGCCACGCGTGGCACCTGTGCTGCTGCTGGTGCGTGATGCGGCCGCCAGCGACCCGGAACTGGCCGGCCTGCAGGCGGAGATGGATGCCGCCAGGCTGACGCGCATGACGCACAACGCACGCACGCTGCTCGAGGCCGGACATCTGCGGCGCGGCATCACACTCGCTGAAGCGACGGATGTGTTGTGGACCTACAGTTCGCCCGAACTCTACGACATGCTCGTGATCAGGCGAGGCTGGGCCGTCGAACGATACGGACGATTCATCGCTGACGCGATGATCGCCGCGCTGCTACCCGGCTGAATGTTCCGATCGGCCAGACGTCAGGTCTTGAGCCGCTCGACGATCGTCACGTTCGCCTGGCCGCCGCCTTCGCACATCGTCTGCAGACCGTAGCGCTTGCCCCGTGCCTGCAGCGCATGGACCAGCGTGGCCATCAGCCTCGTGCCCGAGGCACCGAGCGGGTGACCCATCGCGATCGCGCCGCCGTTGACGTTCAATCGCGCCGGGTCGGCGCCGGTGTCCTGCAGCCAGGCCAGCGGGACCGAGGCGAACGCCTCGTTCACCTCGAAGAGATCGATGTCGTCGATGGTCATGCCGGCCTTCTTCAGCGCGTGGTGCGTGGCCGGCAGGGGCGCCTCGAGCATGATCACCGGATCGCCGCCGATCACGGTCATATGGTGAATGCGCGCGAGTGGCGGCACGCCCATCGCCTTCAGGCCGCGATCGTTGACTACGACAACGCCGCTCGCGCCGTCGCAGATCTGACTGGCGCTGGCGGCCGTGATGCGACCGCCTTCGCGCAGCAGCTTCACGCCGCGGATGCCTTCCAGCGTCGCGTCCATGCGGATGCCTTCGTCTGCGACATGCATCTCGTCGTGAATCACGTCGGTGACCGCATCGCCGCCTGGTCCGGCGACGCGCACCGCCACCGGCACGATCTCGGCCGTGAAACTCCCCTCTCGCGTGGCCTGCGTCGCGCGCTGATGGCTTTGCAGCGAATAGCAATCGAGCGCGTCCCTGGAGATCTGGTATTTCTCCGCCATCATCTCCGCGCCCATGAACTGGCTGAACTCGGGACCCGGGTAGCGCGCGCGGATCGTCGGACTCATGTAGTGCCCGAGGCCGGCGTCCTTGTAGATTTTCGACAACGCCGACATCGGAATCCGCGACATGCTCTCCACGCCCGCGGCGATGACGCAGTCCATCGCGCCGGACATCACCGCTTGAGCGGCGAAATGCAGCGCCTGCTGCGACGAACCGCATTGCCGATCGATGGTGACTCCCGGAACCGATTTCGGCAGCTTCGAAGCGAGCACCGCCATGCGGCCGATGCAGCCGCTCTGTTCGCCGGCCTGCAGCACGCAGCCCATGATCACGTCGTCCACCAGCGCCGGGTCGGCGTTGGTGCGATCGACCAGCGCGTCGATGACCTGTGCAGCCAGGTCCGCAGGATGCCAGCCCGAAAGCCGGCCGCCGCGCCTGCCTCCTGCCGTGCGGACGGCAGCGACGATATAAGCTTCAGCCATGAAACTCTCCTCCAGCATCTCGGCCATCATCACCGGCGGCGCCTCCGGCCTGGGCGCGGCCACCGCGCGCCGCCTCGCGGCTCATGGCGTCAAGGTCGCGCTGTTCGACATGAACGCGGCCTTCGGCGAGGCGCTCGCCGCTGAACTGGGCGGCGTGTTCTGCAACGTGGACGTCACCAGCGAAGAGCAGGTGGACGCCGGGTTCGCCAAAGCGCGCGCGGCGATCGGTCAAGAGCGCATCCTCGTCAACTGTGCCGGCACCGGCCAGGCAATCAAAACCGCCAGCCGCGACAAGGCCACTGGCGCGATCATGTCGTTCCCCAGCGCCGAATTCAACCGCGTGGTTCAGATCAACCTCGTGGGGACTTTCCGTTGCACGGCAAAATCCGCGGCCGGCATGATGACGCTGCCCGCCCTGGACGATGGCGAACGCGGCGCGATCGTCAACACCGCGTCCGTGGCGGCGCAGGACGGCCAGATCGGTCAGGCATCGTACTCGGCTTCGAAGGCCGGGATCGTCGGCATGACGCTGCCGATTGCGCGTGATCTGATGACCGAGGGCATTCGCGTCAATACGATCCTGCCAGGCATCTTCGACACGCCGCTGCTGGCCCGGCTGCCCGAGCATGTGAAGAGCGGGCTGGCCGCGTCGGTGCCATTCCCCAAGCGGCTGGGTCACCCCGATGAGTACGCTGCGCTCGCCGAGTTCATGATCACGACTGGTTACTTGAACGGCGAGTGCGTGCGACTGGATGGCGCGATCCGCATGGCACCGCGGTGAAGGGGCGTCAGACCGGTGGCGGCGTACGACGGCGGAGCGGCACGAGATCCCGCAGCCGTTTCTCGCGTAAATACAACCCTCCCCAGAGAAAAAGGGCGACGTACACGGGGAAGAGCGTGTGGGTCAGCAGTGGATTAGAGATTCGAACATGAGCGGCAACCGCGCCCCCCAGGTACCCGGTCAACAGTAGCCCGCCGAATACAGACGTGCGCGGTACGACATAGAGCACCACGCATGCGAGTTCGACGATCCCGATCCACTGGACGCTGTCGGCCGGGAAGCCCAGCGCCATCGTTCCCTCGATGGCGGGCGCGAGTTTCAGAACCTTGAGCACTGTGTCGAACACGAGGAAGAGCACCGCGAGTCCCGAGCAAACAAGCCCGACATTCTCCGCGATCCTCGCGCTCCGGTGGACAGCTTCAACCGGGACCGTGATTCGTTCCGATGCGATCATGAGCAAACCTCCGATGCGCATCGTAGATGGGCGGCAGTGGCGTTGTTTTGTATAGAAACGACAGCTGTTGTTGGCCGTTTCTAATCTCCAGGGGGGTCTGACCGATCAAGATCTTCACTGCCCGGTTCAGGTGCGCCTGATCGAAATAGCCCGCCTCATGAACGGTGTCGAGGATCGAGACGCCCCGCTTCAGCAGCGTTGTCGCATACCTGGCGCGTTCGATTTGACGGGCGGCGCGATGGCTGATTCCCGTGGCACGCAGAAAGTGACGCTGGATGGATCGAATCGGAAGGCGTCCAGCCTGGCCCTGCAGCGCGGCTTCCACGCCGGCATCACGTACGATAATCCCCTTCCGCACCAGCCTGGCCACGAACGTATCGACATTCTCGAAGTCCGGATATTCCCACGCGGAGCCATTGAGCCAGAACGACTGACTCGTGGCGACCGGCAGAGTGACATCGTGTCGATCCTTGAGATGGCCCGGCAGGAATGCCGGCATGAAGGTACCGAGCTTGAAACGGATGCCCAGCCACTCACCCCCGGCCGGGCAATCCGCCTGAGTCGCGCTTGTCTCCGGTCCTCGGACGGTGAGGAACGACTTCCCATTGTGCCGCGTCACGGCGATCTCAAAATGACTCGCCGCGACGGATAGAAACACACCCGCTGAATGGCTCCGGCTGCGCCAGATCCGTTCAACGAATGGTGAATCCGAAGGTCTCTCGTTGAAGGTGAGAAACATCGTGCCCCCGCGGCCGTGCGAATATGGTCCTCGAGTCTGCACGGACCTCGATTGAGATCCCATCATAGCGGGCAGGCTGGATTCACGAGAATCAAGCGTCGACCTGGCGTGGAGCGTCATCCGCATCGCGCCCACGGTGAGAATGGGCAGTGAGGACGCTCATCCGCGGCGGAACCTACAACTACCTCACCAATTCAGTCCATTGGGAGAAGGTGACTCAGCAGACGCTTCCCGCTTCGCTCCACCTGAACACCAAGCCGGTTTTTTTTGGCGCAGCCGTGGCTCCTTCGACGCCAACTCGTCTGATCGTTCGCTGACTTCCCGGCCGGCCCCGAGTGCTATAGTAGGCACGTTCTTCCTTAAAGACTGCTCACCCGCCGGCGCGCCTGAGCCCAAGCCTTCGAGGACGTTTCCAGACGTTTCCGACGAGGGACATGGTCATGCGTGTTCATCTGATCAACCCCAGCCACGTGTCGTTTGGCGTCGCGGTCATTACGCCCCGGTGGCTCTACGTGCTGGGCGCGGCCACGGGCACAACATGGGGCGACCCATTGATCGTCGACGAAACGATCGCGCACGTCGACCCCGAATCGATCGCGCCGGGCGACGTCGTCGGCATCGGAATCCACACGGGCAACGCACTGCGTGGCTACGAGGTCGGACGCCTCGCGCGCGAGCGGGGCGCGTGGGTCGTGTTCGGCGGTATTCATGCGACGCTTTTTCCGGAAGAGCCGCCGGAGCTCGGTGGCGCCCACAGCGTGGTCAAGGGCGACGGCGACGTCGCGTGGGCCAGGGTCGTGCAGGACTGTGTCGACGGACATCCCGAGCCGGTTTACGACGCAGGACGCATCGCCGGCGAGCAGTTCGTCTCGGCGCGCTGGGATTTGCTGCCGAAGAACGCCTACATGTGGGCGTCGGTTCAGACGGTGCGCGGCTGCCCGAAGCATTGCTCGTTCTGCTCGGTGTGGCGCACCGACGGCCAGGCGCCGCGCCAGCGGCACGTCGACGCCGTCATCCACGAGATCGTCGAACTGCGGCGGCTCGGCTTCAAGTTCATCGCGCTCGCCGACGACAATTTCTATCCGGTGACCTTCGAGGATCTTGCAGCGGCCAGGCGCCGTTCGGATCCGTCGCGGCTGCACGAGCTCGAGGCGCTGCGGCAGGAGCGCTTCGACCTGATGGCGCAGCTCGCCCGGCTGCCTGACGACCTCGTGTTCTACACGCAGATCACCATGGAAGCGGCCGAGGATCCGGAGTTCCTGAAGGCCATGAGCGCCGCGCATATTCGCGGTGCGCTGGTCGGCGTCGAATCGGTGACCGCCGCGGGACTCAAGGACGTCTACAAGGGATTCAACCTGTCGGGCGACGCACTCGTCGAACGGCTGCGCGCGTTTCGCAGCCACGGCGTCCACGTGCTCGGATCGTTCATCTTCGGGCTGCCGAGCGACGACCGCGACACGTTCGACGCGACGGTAGATCTCGCCGAGCGCGCGGGCATCACGTTCGCGCAGTTCGTCCTGCTGACGCCGTTTCCGGGCACAATCGATTTCGAGAACTGGGCGGCGGCCGAAGGACGCGAGGCGACGACCGTCGACGGCGTGTCGATTACGCGCCACTGGCTGATTCCCGAGGGGCGGCGGCCGAAGGTGTACACGCCGCATCCGACGTTGTCGCCGGAAGATATCCGCGTGCACACGCAGGGCGCCTGGGATCGGTTCTACAGCTGGCCCAACGTCTGGCGCCGCTCCGGCGTGGTCGAATCGCTGCGTGCGCGGCTGGCGTTCGTGCTGGTCTCCAAACTGTACCGGCAGATGTACGCGAACACGGGCATCGCGACCGACAGCGCGCGCGTCATCCGGTCGACGCGATGGGCGAAATGGCTCGGCATCGCCTGCCGGCGGCTGTTTCTCGGCGCGCCGATGCCGAACCTGCTCGTGCCCGAGGGGATCATGCCGATTGCACCGGCGCTTCCTGCGGGGTTCATCTCGACGGCGTCGATGCGCGCTCCGTCAGCGCGCGATCGGCAGTAGCTGCCGCTTCGAGAGTACGGCTGGTAAATCGTTACGCCGGCGGCAGGTCGCTGACGACGCGGTAGATGGCATCGGCGGCCTTCTCCAGCGTCTGGCAGAACGCCTCGTGGCCGGGTCCGGCTTCCAATGCCAACGCGACGCGGGTCTGCTCGATGTATCCCAGCCACGAGATTACGACGCCGACTTGTTCGTTGGTGATCCTGAACGCGCGGTTGGTCATGAATCCCGGTTCCTCGCCGCTTCGGTGAGGGCGCGGACCCATGACGACGGGGTGAGGCGCTCAGTAAAGCACCTTTGAGCCTACTCCTTCCGTCAGTGATTAGCCAGCGAGCGTTTCGAGCTCATCGTCTGCTGTGAGCACGCGGTGGCGCCGTGCAGTCACATCGACTGCACATTGCTGGCGGCAGCTGATGCATGGAGGAAGTGTCAGTGATGCTCGTACGAGCTCTGTGGCGGCTGCTCCTCCTTGTGGTCGTGTCAATAGGCGGAGCCGCGTGCATCCAGCCGCCAGAGTCGTTGACCATTCGGAGCAAGGATGCAGCGCTTCACGCCTTGCTGTGGCGCCCCGGGACCGTCCTCGGACATCAGCAAGAGCGCGATCGACTTGATGGAGGACGCGTTCGCACGTGAGGGCCAGGAGGCGCGCAATGCGATGCAACTGCAACTGCTCGAGCACCGTGAGCTGGACGACGCGGCCGCCGCGTTGGCGGCACCACGCGCGAGGCCGGACGTCGACGCGCGCCGCGTGTCGCTGGTGGGACATTCGTTTGGAGCGTCGCTGACGCTGCTGCTCGCCGCGCGCGAGCCCGATGTCCGCGCGATCGTCCTCTTCTCAACGGCGGGTTACAGTTGGGATCGATCGCCGGAGCTGCGGGAGCTGCTGCTTGGTGCGGTGCCGCACATCACCGCTCCGGTGTTCCTGATGCATGCGGCGAACGACTATTCGACCACCCCTGGAACGGCGCTGGACCAGCGACTCGCCCAACTCGGCAAACCACATCGGCTGAAGATATACGCACCCATCGGAACCACGCCCGATGACGGACACGACCTGCCGCTGCAACCCGCCATTTGGGAATCCGACGTGTTCGCGTTCCTGGCGGACGCCGGCCGGCGCTGACGGTAGGCACTGGGAGGTCTTCGTGGCCATGGCCGACGGCCAGGACGTCATCGTCCGCCGGCCAGCAGCAGCGTCGGTCATTCCCGACGAGTCGACCTATCTTCGTCCGGCATAGAGAGCGAGATCAGACGGAGATGTTGTTGGCGCCGAAGCGGGAGTCCGTTCCGGTCGCTGCGTGAATCGCGTACGCGGCGTAGCTCGACGCATTGCGCAGGGCCTCACCCGTGAGGAGCTGCTGGTAGTTCCGTCCGGCCTTCTTTCCCAGGTCCTGCGGCGCTCCCTGCGGTATCGGAAATTCAGTGGCGAAATGGTTGATGACGCTGAGGCCGCCGACGAAGTGCGCGCATTCGTGGACGATCATCGCCGCCCGGCAGTTGGGTCCGCAGGTGAGATAGCCCGGACGGAAGGTGATGCGATTGGACGGCGGGCCGAACTGAAAGCCGCCCATCGGCGCGTCGGCGAACTTCGACTTGGGCAGATTGGGCCCGCTCTTGAAGAATGTCGCGGCCTTGTCGAGCACGGTTCGAATGAGACCAAACACCTGGTGCAGCCGCCGGAGGTTTCTGCGCAGGCGGGTTGGATCGCGGTCGAGATGGAAGTGCGTGTTGATGGTGTCGAAGACACCTGGGAAGGCGAGCTTGGGATTCTTTTCCAGGTCGGCGATGAACTTCAGAGCCTGCAGCGTCTCGATCTCCGAGATGGCGCCGAGCCTGACCCAGGAAAGAGCGAGCGGCACGGATGTCAGCGCCATCGCGCTGGGAGTCAGAACAGGCTGTCCGACCTGCAGTTGCCCCGGGATCGCAAAGCCGACAATGGCGCGGCTTTCGCCTGTGCCGAGACCGGCCGGCTCGATCGTGCCGCCTCCCCTGTTCATCACGCACGTCCCGCCGATGGTCGACTGATGCTCGTGGACGAACATCTCCTTATCGAGCGAGGCGATGGTCATCTTGCCGACAATGTTGTCGGCCTTCGTCTGGTAGCTTCGGTTGATGATCTGGCGCCTGGTCTTGTACGCAAGGACCGCGTCTGCCGTCGAGGCACCGTACGTCCCGGTCGACAGGTCGCGTGGAGCAATCCCGAAATTGTCGATCGTCGCGAGGGCGAACTGGATCTTGGCGACGTGTTCACCGGCCGCGCCCTGAGTAATGTGCGCCGAATCCTGGATCAGGCAGGCTTCGAGCCTGGGATCGCCGCGGAAGAGCCTCGAGTGCAAGGGCATCGCCGCCTCCATTGGTTAACGCGAACAGGTTCGTTCACAACCTCGCGTCGTCAATGCGAACCTCTCGACTCTAGTGACGGCCCGTTGCGCGCCGTTTCCTGCGGTTGAGGCCGACCTGGAACTCAGCCTTTGTTGATGGAGGGGCTTGTCTGCACTGATGAAACCGGCGGCTGCCGGCGGTCAGCGCTGGGCGGACGCCGGGGTCTGCTCGATCGCCTGCTTGATCGACGCGAGCGCGGTTTCGAGCGACGAGCGGGTCTTGTCGACCACAACTCTTCGCACCACGGAGCCTTTGAAGCCGGTCAGTCCTTCCTGCTCCGATCCTTTGAGTGTGAGCAGGTAGAACCCGCGCGACTCTGATTTCGTGGTGTCGGAGATGCAGGCCGAGACGTCGAGGGCCGTGTGGAAATAGTGGCTGGCGTACAGCTGCTTGATCGCGACGGCGCTGATGTCCCGTTCACCTGCACGCGTGTGGTAGACGACGGCGTGATTCACGCGAATGGTCGGCTTCATGCCGAAGTCCACCTTCTCCCAGTAGAAGTAGCTGTCGGCGCCCGGCAAATCCTGATTGGGGTACTGAAGGAGGTACCGTCGCAGTTCCGGTATGACGTCAGGGATCGCGGCGGCGCGGCCGACCATCGTCTCGAACTGCGCGGCGACGCGCGCCGGATGCTCTTTGTCCCGGTACACGCCGAGTGCAGTGTTGCCGCCCCGTCGATACTCACGGACCAGGCCGAGCAGCATGTCGCGAGCGAGGGCGTTGACCTGGGTGGACGGATCCGGCTGGGACCAGTCCACCGCATTCTGAAACGCTCGAATCGCCGTCGTCGGCAGCTGGACGTCGCACGACCCTTCGCGGCATTTCTTCAGGGCCTTCACATCGTCGGCGTCCAGCGTGACGCCAGCGAGATCGGCCGCGGTCGCGGCCGCTGGAATCTCGCCGATCCCGAGGTACCCAGGAGTGCCGGCGAGCCGTTTGATATCGCGCGACCTTTGCATGTACGCGGCAGGCGCGCCGTTCACGTGCACGGCACCAAACACATAGATCTCGGAGGACTCTCCCCACGAGAGGACCTTCGCGACGGGACGGCCTTCGTCAATGGACGCAATCTGGCCCGGCGTCAGCCCGACCTGCGCGAACACGTCCAGCGACTGGCGCGCGACCGGCTGAGCGAAGACTGTCAGCGCGAACGGCGCCGCGAGACCGAACGAGACCATCAGTGTCCGCATCACGTCGCCTCCCTGAAAGACGCCCTCGGCGCTCAACACCTTCAAGCATACGGCGGGCGCTCGGGTAGGGGAACACGACAGTGCGGCCGACCTCAGAGAAACTTGGCTGAGGTTCCAGGCGCGGTCCTACTTCGCCGCGGCTTCCGGATGACGCGGCAATCCCTCGGACTTCATGATGGCCGCTTGAAGCTTTCGTTCATCCGTGTCGGGCCGGCTGAAGTCGATGTTGCGCGTCAACGCCAGCCAGAGCGGATTGACCCGCTGCGCAAACTGAACCGGCTGGACGCTGAAAGTGCTGAAGTCCGGGCTGCTCGTAAACATGTCTCGCAGATCCGTCGCCGCCGCATCGTACTGATTCAGCGGCGGCAATCCGAGAATCAGATTCACGGTCTTGAAGATGCTGGCGAGGCTCGTGTGCGTCTTGCTGACGTACTGCTTCTTCACCCACGGACTGACGGCCAGGAAGATCGAGCGGTGCCCATCCACGTGATCGGCGCCGTTCTGGGTGTCGTCCTCGACCACGAAGATCACGGTGTCCTTCCAGCACGGGCTGTTCGACAGCAGATCCACGGTCAAGCCGAGCGCGGCGTCGTTGTCCTGCACGAATCGCTTGAACGACCAGTCCGGTCCAGCCGGGTTGATGTCGCGGGCGCCACCGCCGTGATCGTTCGGGTAGTACAGATCCACGTATTGCGGCAGCTTGCAGACGCCGCGGCGACGGTCGACGAACCGGGACTCGAAGACCTGCTTGAAGCGATCGAAGCGGTTGAACCGCGACGGATCTTCAGGCAGCGGTGCGTCGGGAATGTGCGTGTTGAAGGTGGGAAACAGATGGTCGCTGTTGTCGCGGACGACCTTCTCCATCGGCACGTTGACGTGCTCGCGCGCGCCGGTCGGATCGGCGCCGCCTGGCTCGTCAATCACGGCGAACTCGAAGCCGTTGCCGAAGTTGACGAAGCTCCTGTTGTGACGGTTCAGATGAAGGTAGATGCCGCCGTGCTCGTTGTAGTCGTTCGGCTCGGGCGATGCGTTCGCATCGGTGAACCCGATCCGTCCCGGATAGTTCTTGATCACCTCGGGGTCGTCGCCGGAGTCGTTGCGCCGCCCGCCGTAAGAAGCCGGCCAGTGGGTCTCTTCCGACTCGGTGGTGTACTGCCCCGTCAACCAGCGATGGCCGTCTGAGGAGACGGACGGCTCGAGAAAGAAGTTGTCGCTGAAAGCAAACCGCAAGGCGAGCTCGTGATGGTTCGGGCTCGCCTCGATCCCCAGCGAGAACGAGGGCTGACCGTTGACTGGCACACCCCGGCGCGTCTGCGTGATGTCGCCGAGCAGCAGATCGTGCGTCGCGTTTTCCTTGTTGATGAACACGACGTGCTTGATCTGGGCGCTCGGCCGTCCCGCCTCGCTCGGGATCGGATTCCCGGTTTCTTTGCGGCGCGCGAAGTCAGCGTCGCGATCGTCGTCGCCCTCGCGCCGGGCTGCGGCAAAGCCGTTGTTGGCGTAGACGCGGGTGGTATACGCATCCAGCTGCCGCTGCGTCGGCGTCGGAATCATGTTCACGGTCCCGAGGACGCTGAATTTCGGCGACTGGCTTTCGCCGACGGGGTTGGGCCCGGCGCCGCGGCCGCGGGCATTGGCCACATACAACGATCGGCCGTCGGCGCTGACCCGCACGCTGCTCGGCCACCAGCCGACGGGAATGTGACCGACGATCTCGCCGCGCCTGTCATCGAGCTTGATCACGCCGATGGCGTTGATGCCCGCCTCCGCGACATACAGATACTCGGCGTCCGGGCTCAGCGCGAGCCCCACCGGCTGCACGCCTCTCAACGCGCGATCCTGCCCCCGGAGCAGCGACAGGCCGATGCGATCGCGCTCCTGGTAGGTGCGCGGGTCGAGCACGGAAATGCTGTCGTTGTTGCCGTTCGCGACGTAGATCGCATCAGGTCCGGCCGCGACGGCGTTCGGATGACTCCCGCTGTACGCGTCGAGGCCGTCTTCACGCTGACCGACCAGGGGACCTGTCTTGACGATCTCCCGCCGCTGCGGCAGGCGCGGGTTGCTGACATCCAGCACGTACACCGACGATGACTGCGGCGCATTGGGGCTGCCGAGGCCCGGCACCGTGTAGAGCCGATCGTTCGGCACGTATCCGCACCGGATGCCGCCGGCATCTCGCAGGCCGTCTGGAAGATTGCGCGGATCGACCTTGTTGATTTCAATGACGCGATCGTGCGCCGTCTCGTCGGGATAGCCCGCGCCCGGATAGCACAGCGGATAGTCAAGGTTGGCGTCGCCGGTCGGATTCGCCGGCCGCAGATGCGTGTATTCGAACACGCCAACGTGCGTGACGAACAGCGTGTTGTCGTCACGCGAGAGCGCGACGCCGAAGGGATAGCGCCCCACCCTGGCGTGGCCGATCACCGCCGCAAAATTGTCCGGCTCGATAATTCGCCACTGCGCGTCGAATCCCGTTTGAATCCTGGACGCGTCGATCACGTGCACTTGAAACCCACCCTGATCAGCTACGTAGAGATAGCGGCAGTCGCGGCTCA
>DASSGK010000573.1:0-11044 GCA_035693505.1 Vicinamibacterales bacterium | reverse complement strand
CGTCACCGCCCGCGGAGATGAGACGCCGGCAACCACGCTGCTCTCCGAGGCGGGAACGCAATACGATGCGCCCAGGTGGTCGCCTGACGGCCGGACGATCGCGGTGGAGCGTCATCGTCTTGGCGCAGAGCCCGAGATCGTGCTCGTCGATGTCGCGACAAAGACCGTGCGCGTGCTCGCGGCGGCGCCGCGCACACGGTTCGCGATGCCGGCGTGGCGCCCGGATGGACTCTCGATCGTCGCCGCCGCGGCGCGCGGCGATGAGACCTTCAACCTGTTCGAGTTCCCGGTGAACGGCTCGAGCCCGCGTCAGCTGACGCACACTTCCGGCGGGGCACTCTGGCCTGACGTGTCGCCGGATGGACAAACTATCGTGTTTGTCGGCTACACCGCCGACGGTGACGATCTCTTTTCGATGCCATACCCTGCCGCGGGGACCGGTGACGGTGTCGCCTTCAATCGGGCTGCTGCCGACGCTGTGGTTCCGCGCGGCACGTCGACACAAGGCAGCGGCGTTGACGTCGAGGCCACGGCAACCACGTATTCCCCGCTCGACACGTTGAAGCCGACGTCGTGGACGCCAATCGTCGTTGCCGACAGCGATCAGGTCCGCGTCGGCGCCGCCGTGACCGGCTACGACGTCCTGGGCTATCACGCCTACGCGGCGACGGCGACGTGGCTCGTCTCGAGCCCGGCGGGCGCGATCACACCGGCCGCAGCCACACCAGACTGGCAAGCCACATATCTGTACAACCGCTGGCGTCCGACGTTGTATCTCACCGCATCCAGCGACACGTCATTCTTTGCCGGACCCGCGACGGATCTCGGGACACCAACGTCGACGACACGGCGTGAACGTCAGATTGAAGGCGGGTTGATCTATCAGATCCTGCACACGCGGGCGCAGCATGTGGCGCGGTTCGCCGTCGTGCGCGCCCTGGCGGACTACACGACGAGCACCAGCACGTTTTCGCGCGATCGCACACCCGTCCGGCTGTCATGGGCCACATTGACCGGGCGCACGTACGGCTACTCCATCAGTCCCGAAGATGGCATTGCGATCGGCGCGACGACGGAGATCGTCCGCCAAAGCCTCGGATCGTTCGCCGATGCGACGACCACGACTGGCGATGCGCGCGCGTACCTGCCGGGTTTTGCGCCTCACCACGTCGTCGCGCTCCGGATCGGCGGCGGCGCGTCGATTGGCGATCCGACCGTCGGCCGGACGTTTCTGATGGGCGGCGACTCGCCTGGCGACGGCGTGGCCGATCTCAGCAGCGACGCCTTCTCGCTGATGCGCGGCTTCGAGCCCAACACATTCGCGGGCAGCCATGTCGCGATCGCGAATGCGGAGTACCGATGGCCCATCGCGCGCCCGCAGCGCGGCCATGGCACGTGGCCGTTGTTTCTCCACACGCTGCACGCGGCCGTGTTCGCCGATGCCGGCTACGCCTGGACTCGCGCGTTCGATCGATACGACATCAAGTCGTCGGCGGGCGCGCAACTCTCCGCGGATTTCGTCGCCGGATTCTATGCGCCGTTCACCGTGAGCGTCGGCGCGGCGTGGGGACACGACGGCGGCGGCCGCCTCAGCGATCGCGCCACCGTGTTCTTCCGGGTCGGCAAAGGCTTCTAGATATATGGTTTAATTATCTCGGCATGAAGAAGAAATCCCGTTTCCTGCAAACGCCGATCGAGCCGTTCGCCGTCGAAGCGGGGCTGTCGGCGGATCAGGTTCTCGCTCGCATGGAGCGGATTTCGTTTCAGGGACGGAACCTCGCCACGGCGCATCGCATCTGGCAGAAGATGCTGCAGGACGATGTGACGATCTTCCTCGGCATGGCCGGCGCGTTGTCCGCCGGCGGATTGCGGATGGTGGTGGCGCATCTCATCCAGCACCGCTACGTCGACTGTCTTGTGTCGACGGGCGCGAACCTGTATCACGACCTGCACGAAACACGAGGCCAGCGTCACTATGTCGGCTCTCCAGCGGCGGATGATGCGGCCCTGGCGGAAGACCGGGTCGATCGGGTGTACGACACGTACGCGAGCGAGGAAGAGTTCTGCTCGAACGATGCCTGGATCGCCGACTTCGCGACGACGCTCGAAACGCGCGCGTACACGTCCCGGGAATTTCTGCACCTGCTCGGCGGGCATCTCTGGAAAACCACGGGCCGTGACGGCATCCTGACGGCCGCGTTCCGGGCCAATGTGCCGATCTTCTGCCCCGCGATCGCCGACTCGTCAATCGGCATGGGACTGTCACAGGCGCGTCAGAAGAAGGCCGGCGCCGGCTACATCGACATCATCGGGGACATCGTCGAGTCGGCGAACCTGGTGATTCGCCGTCCGCGGACCGCGTCGATCGTCCTCGGCGGAGGCACGCCGAAGAACTTCATCAATCAGGCGTCGGTCCAGGCCGAGTTCTACAGCGATCAGGTCGGCGGCCACCGCTACGCGCTGCAAATCGTGACCGACGTGCCGCACTTCGGCGGCGCGTCCGGCTCGAGCCTGGAAGAGGCGCAAAGCTGGGGCAAGCTGGCCACCGACTCCGCGAGGGTGTCCGTTCAGGCCGACGCGACCATTGCGCTGCCAATGCTCGTCAGCGCATTGGCGGTGACGGCTCCCCCGCTGCTGGCGTCGCGACGGGCGCCGGCGTTCACGCTGGCCGACCGCGTGATGACCATCGATGGACAGACCGTCCCGTTCGATCGTTTCGAGGAAGTGAATGAACCCGCCGTCTGACACGCCGACCAATACTCCCTTCACCATCGGGTTGATTCAGGATCACGCCGGCAGCGACGCCCAGGAAAACCTGGCGCGCGCCGAGCGTCTGATCCGCGAGGCCGCAGGCCGCGGAGCGCAGATCGTCTGCCTCAAGGAGCTTTTCAACGCGCCGTACTTCTGCAAGTCGCAGCAGGCCGAGCGATTCGATCTCGCGGAACCGATTCCGGGGGCAACGACGGACGCGATGGTCCGCCTGGCGCGTGAGCTGGCGGTGGTGCTGATCGTGCCGATGTTCGAGCGTCAGGCGCCGGGCGTCTACCGAAACTCGGCGGTCGTGATCGACGCGGACGGCACGATCCTCGGGGTGTATCGCAAGATGCACATCCCCGACGATCCGCTCTTCTACGAGAAGTATTACTTCGCCCCCGGCGACATGCCGGGCTTCCAGGTGTGGAAGACACGCTACGCCACCATCGGCGTGTTGATTTGCTGGGACCAGTGGTACCCGGAAGCCGCGCGCATCACGAGCTTGATGGGCGCCCAGGTGCTGTTCTATCCGACCGCGATTGGCTGGCATCCGTCGGAGCAGGCCGAATGGGGCGAAGCGCAGGTTGACGCGTGGCGCACGATTCAGCGTTCGCACGCGATTGCCAACGGGGTCTACGTTGCGTCGCCAAACCGTATCGGTCACGAAGACGAACCCGCCACCGACGGTCTGACGTTCTTCGGCCGCTCGTTCATCGCCGACCCGTTCGGGCGATACGTCGCCGACGCCGGCGGCGACGAAGCGATTCTGATCGCGACCTGCGATCCCGCCCTGATCGAGTCCACGCGCCGGAACTGGCCGTTCCTCCGCGACAGGCGCATCGACGCCTACGGTCCGATCCTTCAGCGATATATCGGCCGATGACGACGACCGCCTCCTCTTCACCTCGCTGGCGGATGCCGGCGGAATGGGAACCGCACCGCGCGACCTGGATCGCGTGGCCGCATTTCGAGCCCGACTGGCCCGGCAAGCTCGCGCCGATCCCGTGGGTCTACGGCGAGATCGCGCGCGTGCTCGCGGACTTCGAGCCGGTCGAGATCCTCTGCCACTCGGAACCGGTGTACGAGAACGCGGGCGCGATCCTCGAGAGCCACGCCGTGCGCGCGGATCACATCCGCCTGCACCTTGTCCCGAACGACCGCACCTGGCTGCGCGACAGCGCGCCGACCGGCGTCGTCGATCCGGACGGCGCCGTGACGCTACTCAACTGGTCGTTCAACGCATGGGCGAAGTACGCGAACTGGCGCGTGGACGCGCAGGTCGGCCGCGAGATTGCCGCGATCGCCCAGCTGCCGCGGGTGGAACCGTCACGGCCTGACAACGGCGCGCCGATGGTGCTCGAAGGCGGCGGCATCGAAACGAACGGTGCGGGACTCCTGCTGGTCACTGAAGAGTGGCTGCTCAGCGGCGTGCAGGTCCGAAACGCGGGCCTCACGCGCGAAGGGTACGAGCAGGCGTTCGCGGAGTGGCTCGGCACGCGCAAGACGATCTGGCTCGGCGAGGGCTGTTCGGGCGACGACACCCACGGGCACGTCGACGACATCGCGCGGTTCGTCTCGGCCGACACCGTCGTGCTCGCGGTCGAGGAAGATCCGGCGGACGAGAATCACGCGAGATCGATGGACAACGTCCGGCGGCTGGAGCTCGCGGCACAGGATCCCGAAGTCGGTCCGCTGAAGGTCGTCCGGCTGCCGTATCCCCGCCGTGTGATCATGAATGGCGAGCGGCTGCCGGCGAGCTACGCCAACTTCTACATCGCCAACGGTGTGGTGCTCGTGCCGACGTTCAACGATCCGAACGATCGTATCGCGATGAACCTGCTGGCGGAGCTGATGCCGCGCCACAAAATCGTCGGCATCCATGCGGTCGATCTGGTGTGGGGTCTGGGGACGATCCACTGCCTCACGCAGCAGGAGCCGCGTGGGTCGGGCGGCGGCTAGGTCGTCGGCGCCTTCTTCAGCGTATCGATCTCTTTTCGCGCGTCGCCGGTGAACGGCGACTCGGGATATTCCTCGACAATCCGGTTGAACGTCTGCTGAGCGTCGGCCTTCTTGCCGGCCTCGAGGTAGGTGCGGCCCAGCTGCATGAGGATGCCGTCGATTGGCAGCGGCCCGTCCTTGCGTTGCGCGAGATCCTTGAAGGTCGTGATCGCGGCGTCGTACTGACCCGAGCGCACCTGGGCTTCAGCGAGTCCGAGACGAGCCATCTGGCCGTAGAACCCGTCGCCCGATTCCTTGATCACCTGCTCGTACGCCGCGATTGCACCCGGGTTGCTGCCCAGCGCGACCGACGTTGCGCCTTCCTGATAGCGCGCGTAGATGCCCGCGTCGGTGGACGGATAGGCGTCGGCGGCGATCTTGAACTTGGTCAGGGCGGCCTGCGAGCGTTCCCGCTCGGTGGGGAAATACAGCCCGCCAGCTGGCGTGCCGGGCGCGGGCGGCGGACCGACGCGCGCATCCTGAACCGCCATGGCCTGGGCCAGCAGTCCGTGCGCCTTGGTCTGCACGTGCTCGCGCCAACCGAAATAGGCGATCGCCAGCGCGGCGACCACGACGACAACCGACAGAAGGGTCAGGGTTTCGCTGCGGCGCGTCTCCACCGTTTCGCGCGCCTGCCGCGCCAGTCGTCCGAGCTCGTTCTCTTTGAGATGATGCCGTTCTGTTCGCTTCATGAATCCTGCCCCGATTGTACCTGATGAGGCAGTCTGCCTGCACGCAAGGGCCGTCGATCACGCGGCGCCGCCGATCCGGCGCGAACCTGTCTGCGTGCGTTTAGCGTGAGAAGACGGCCCCATGCGCGTCGGGGAACGGCACGACTACGACGTTGCTCCGCTCCCGCACGCTGACCACATCGTCGACTCCGCGCACGTTGCCGGCCACGACGAAGAAGCCCACGCGTTCGCCGGCTGCCGGTTGCCGCTGCATCGGGCCCCATTCGCCGCTGTAGCACCAGTCGCCGTGAATGGTGCCGGCCAGCCCGTTGTCACGCGGGCTCGGGTCGCCGATGTTGCCGCCCGTCGCATCGAGACCGAACCAGAACTGAATCGGCGCGGTCACGTGCCACGTGCCGTCGATGAGCATCGCGATGCCGAGGCAGAACTGGAGTGGTCCATCCCAACCGGTGGGCGTGACGTCGGGCCATCGGCCGGGGCCATCACGCTTGGCGAACTCGACGTGGACGCCGGTCGAGCGCATCTCGAGACGCGTGATTTCGGTCGTCGCCGGCCAGTCCGTAAACGGTGTGCCGCGGTGCTGCACCGCGCGCGTGAAGTCGAAGGCGTCGCCCGACACAAGCCCTGTCTTCGTCGAAGTCGGCTGGTCGGTCGGCGCCTGATGCGGCGTTCCGCCGCTGATGTAGCCGCGAAGCCAGGGACATGCGGCCTGGAGCTGATCGTCGAGCGCGATGAACTTTTGTGGATCGCCGCCCTGCCAGAACAGCTCGTAGGTGTTCGTTTCGCCGCGCACTTCCTGCACGTCGCGGTAGAACGGATGGCAGCGAGTGATTTCGTCGATGCAGCCCTGGAGCCCTTCCCAGATGTTCACCTCGTAGATGACGCCCTGGAAGTTCGGGCAGCGCTGCTGCACGCTCCTCAACCACGCGCCGCCGTTTGTTTCCGTCGGAGCGACTTGCGATGCCGCGTCCGGCTTGGGTGACACGCGCGGATTCGGGCCTGGCCGTTCGTAATAGAGCATCGCGCGGGGGAACGCGGCGGCAATCGCGTTGATCCGGCTATCGGCTTCCTCGCTGTTGTCCCAGTCCGTCATCGCCACGAGTACTTGCGAGCAGTCGAAGCCGGGAGCCGGCGGGGCGTCCGGCGCCACACCGGCGCAGACGGGAATCAATCCGTTCGCGAGGAGCGCGGCATGCGCGCGATTGAGGCGATTGCCGTTACCTGCAGCGAACGCCGCGTCAACCGGGTACAAGCCGTGATATCCGCCGCCGACCGGCAGCGCGGCGACGTGGAGAAACCAATGCGTCGCACCGAATCGTCTGGCCTGAGCGAACAGCTTCGGCCACAGCGTTTCAGGATAATTCGGCAACGTCGTCGTCCACATCCACTGGCCGCTGACGATGCCGTGCGGTGTGGCGCCGTTGTCGCCCTGATTGCGGATGCGCAGCACCGGGTCGTACCCGCTGGCGTCGAAATGCGGCGCCAGTTCGGGAACGTCGCCGATGAAGAGCATCAGGTTGGTCTGAATGTCGACGAGCTGCGCCTTGCTGAACGTCGTGCGCACCGAGCCTGGCGACTGGCTCGTTGTCGTCGTTGTCACCACGACGGGAGGCGGCGCCACCACTGGAACGGGATCCATCAGGCGAAATCGGGATCCTTGTGTCGTGCCGGTCGCATCGACGTACGGACGCTCGAGATCCGTGCGCAGCTTCAGATAGTGCACGCCGTCTGAGCACAGGAACTGCGCCGCTCCATTCGACGTCTGCATGGTGAAGCGTTGCCATGGACCGTTGACGTCGCGATCCGTGCTGACCGCGCTGCCGCCTCCCCGCTCGGCGGTCACGAACCACTTGCCGATTTGCAGCGACACCGTCTTGTCATCGTTCGTGATCAGCGTGAAGTCCTGCCACGCAAACCCGAACTGCTTGACATCGTCGTCGGTGCGGTCGGAGATGAGCGCGTCAGGCCGTGCGGGACCGCGCGCCGAATCTCCGTTGATGCCGCCGCCGAGTTCCGCGGTCAGCCAGAGGCCGTTGTCGGATCGAAATCGCATAAGTCACCGAACATCAGGCGTGGAATGGGTTGAGAAACGTGATGATCCCGGTGATTGCAGACGCCGTCAAGCAACAAACTGCGAACGTGCATGCGAAATACAGCGGAGCTTGGATCAGAGATGGGCGGTGAAGGTGCGTTCCCGGAGCGTCGAGATGGTCGTTGGCAGGGACTGGGCGCGGCTTGGCTTTTTGGATCACCACGACGACTGCCTCTACGCGGTCACGAACCGAGCAATTGATACCACTCGTCGTGAGAAATCTTCGCGCGCAACCGCCTCGCGTTTCCGTCGCAAGAGCAAAGGACGTCCGCGTCCCAGCCATTGTTCATGACGAGTTCCAATAACCGCGTGAGCTGCGCCACTTCGTCTTTGTCGAACCGGTGGCCCGGCGCGGCATCTAGTGACCGGCGCTCGCCGAGCGATCCTCGCCAGGCATAGAATTCGGGCCAATCTTCGCCCGAGGCCCACACTCCCCACAGCGTGATCCACACCAGGCACTCGTCCCATTCTCCCAGTACGTCTACGAGGTCGCGAGCAGCAGTGGCTTCAAGACCGGAGCGTCGGCCGTTCGCGTAGACGCGGCGGGAATGCGGTTCGAGTTCCGGAAGTTGGATCGCGAAGCCGGTTGTGCGCTGCAGTCCTCGTTGTGCCGCCCATTCGCAGATTTCGTTGGCCGCCAGGAAATCCATGTGGACCTATCTTGGCACGCGCTCGACGAGGGAGACTGCAAGTTCAGTTGGCTGCGCGGCCGGATTCAAGCTGCGATAACGAGATTCTCAGGGATTGCAGCCGAAGTTCCTGGGCCCGTGATTTGGTGAGCCGATTCGGCTCGCGGCGTCCACGACCAGCGTTGGCCGAGAGCAACGTTTGGGCAGGGGGCAGCCCTAGTATTGCGGCGGGAACTTGACCGTGACGGTCACGAGAACCCGCACCGGCACGCCGTTCAAGAGGGTCGGCGTGTACATCCACTGCCGCACGGAATCAAGCGCGGTCTGGTCGAGAAGCGGGATCGAGCGCACGACCTTGGCGTCGATGACGGTCCCGTTTTCTGCAAGCGTTGCCTCGACCGTGACCGTTCCGGTGACATGCGACGACTGCGCGGCGGCGGGGTATACGGGCCTGACATCAAAGACTTTTGTCGGTGGCCTGACCTGTCGAGTGATGCGGAGCAGGGCTCTCCTGGTCGCCTCCGCCTTAGCCGCTGCTGCGTCGGCTCTCGCCTTGGCCTCGGCCTTCTCTTTGGCTACAACTGCGTCGCCAGTCGCCTTGTCGCCCGCTTCCTTCGCCGCGACTGCCAGTTCCTTCGTCTTGTCGTACGACTTAACCCACTTGCCTTCCTGAGCTTTCAGCTCGGCGTCCAAGGCTGCCCGGGCATCTTGGGCGGCTTTGAGCGACTCGGCGGCATATTGGTCAGCGCGGTGGGTAGCGGCTCGGTCGACCGCGGCCTTGGCCGCGTCCACATCCGTGGTCGGTGGCTGCGCGCAGGCCGTGACCGAGATCACGAGGCACAGGATGATCGCCCGAACTCGAAAGATGTGTCGCATTCTATTTGACCGCCTGGACTCCGTGCGGTTCGGATCCTCGAAGTGTAGCGGGTTGAGGGCCTCGTTGTTCTTCCCAAGAGCGACTCTTAGTGGTTGCAATGGCCGTCGATACAATCGTGGTTGGGCGGGCAGGAGTATCTAGCTGAACGAGCCGGTGCTCGCGCAGCTGCGCGAGACCATGCTGCCCCGCGTGGTGATGCCACTCGTAGGTAATCTTGTCGGAGACCTGATGCCGCGCGCCCGCGAGACCAATGCGAAGAAGGCCCGTATCCAACACAGAGCGTCGAGCGTGAGCTAGATACTTTCGCGCGCGCTATCGCCTCGGTGGCGATCTCGAATCGCTGGTCGGCGAGTTCCACGCCGGCAAGGCGCGCCGACGCGAACTGATCGTGTGAGCGGAATGGACCACCTGTGAATGGCGCGCCCGGGGGGACTTGTCGAAGGTTGCAACGACGAAATTCTCAGGGATTGCTGCGTGATCCGGCTGTGCGTTTTTCCATGCCTCAACACTACGCGACTCTTGACGAGTCAGTCGACTCATCCTTGCGCTGGTGCGCCACATTGGCCAGAATCCTTCGGGACGAGCAGTCCACCAGCTGTGCGCCTCTACTGAGGGGGGAAAAGTGATGCGATCAATCACAATCCACGTCGCGTTCGCAGTTAGCATCCTCGCGACCCCACCGCACGCATCAGAGTCGAGCTGGTCGATTCTCAGTGGCCGGACAAGTGAAAGCCGGTTCGTCTTGGTGAGCGCCGTCGACGAGGCCGGCCGGCCGTTGCTCGGCCTTCAACCTGCCGACTTTGTAATCGAGAACGCCGGTGTACGGTGTGACATCCTCGCCGCGGCACCTGCATCGTACCCAGTGGCAGTCGTCGTCGATACCAGCAGCTATGCCCGCCCCGATCTCCAAGTCATCCGCTCAGCACTCCTACACTTTGTTGGCGGCGTGGAGCCGCGTCAGATCGCGATCTATAGCAGCGGGCCGCCTCCATCTCGGATTCAGGATTTCACAATCGACGCGCGCAACGTCTCCAATGGGGCCGCTCACCTTTTTGCAGCGCCGCAGAGTACGACTCACATGCTCGAGGCGATCATCAGTGCTGCTAGGGGCCTCGCGCAGCAACATGCTCCGGTAACGGGGATCATCGCCCTCTCAGCTGGCGGGCTGGAAATGAGCCCACCGGCCGTCGAACAAGTCCGCGGGGCGCTCACCGCGAGCCGTACGATCCTACATGTGGTCGAACGGCAGCCTCTACGCCTCGACCGCGGTGTCCCGCAGTCGGGCGATGGCGTCTTTGAAGCGTTGTCGCAAGCCACGCACGGTCAGTTCATTCACGGCGTGAGTGATGCGGTTTACTCAGGTGGACTCGCCGCGGTCAGGCAGCAGCTGGACGGAGAATTGATCCTTGAGTACGAGGCCACGTCGGCATCCGTCCATGCGCTGAAGCTGGTGCTTCAGCGGCCAGGACGTGTTGCGTTCGCATTCGAAGTCGACCGGTTTAGGTAAGCGCCAATACTTTTGGCTCGCCGGGGGCCCACAGCCTATGACTAACGCTAAACGCCGCAGTGTCGAGCGACCTCATCCCAAGACTTGTTGCCGCAGTTAGAATGATGACCGGCGGCGGGGCGGGAGTAATTACCCCGTCCTTCAGGAGTCGTCGAGAGCGTCAGCAGGCTGATCCCAAGGTAGTACAATCAATTCAACGGAATGCGCCAATTTACCGAGGACCGGCGGAGGCTCAAGGAGCTGATTCTCTACATCAGCCAAGAGTCTGCATCTGATCCGGACTACGGCTGGACGGCCCTCAACAAGATCCTCTTCTTTTCGGATTTCCTCGCGTACGCGAAGTTCGGCAAGCCGATCACCGGCACCGAGTACATGCGCGAAAAACACGGCCCCGTTCCACGGCCTTTGAGGGCAGGAAAACAGTCGCCCGTTCAAGAGTTGACGCGCGCAGGTGACCTAAGACTCGATGCAAAGCCACTTAAGGAGCAGCTTCCA
>DASSGK010000572.1:0-3750 GCA_035693505.1 Vicinamibacterales bacterium | reverse complement strand
TCGCCATCCTCGAGGCGCACGCGGTCAGTGTCCACATGGACATCGGTGATCGATCCGCCGAGCGCGTTGGTCAGCAGGTGGCGATGAGGCGAGCTGGCGACATCGCCCGGAGCAAGTTGGCCGACATCGACGAGCAGCTGTGCATAGGTGTGATCGCGTGTCAGGTGGTGCAATGCGCCGGCGCGGAACAGATAGGCTCGCGAGTCGCCCACATGGGTGATCATGAGGTCGCGGCCGAGGCTGCGAACGGCGGTTAACGTGGTCCCCATACCAACGAGTGCCGGGTCGCTCTCGGCGCGCGCGACCAGCATCGCGCCGACTTCCTGCACGCGCGTCCTCGAGCGCCGCTCGATCTCGCGCGCGTGCGATTCATCGACTCTCATGATCCAGTCGGGCACCTCGAGGGCGAGGCTGACCAGTGCCGAGATCGCCATCCGGCTCGCGATCTCGCCGGCCGCATGGCCGCCAATGCCGTCGGCCACGATCATCAGATAGTTCACTTCCTCGGCGCGTTCGGGCACGTCGCCTGTGTGCAGGCTGGTGTCGATCGTCTGCAGCGTGCGACCGAGGCGGCTTATGAGGTAGTGGTCCTCGTTGTGGTCGCGGTGATAACCAGGATGAGACCGCGCGCTGACATCGATCCGGACGAGCGCCGAGAACGACGGGGGCTGCGCGACACCCGCCGGTTGTGATTGGTCAGCCGGGTTCTGTGCGGTCATGACGGCTCCCCTATCGCTCTTTTTTTTCGCGATGTCGTGATTCTCCGCGCCCTGGTGGCAGACACGATAGGCACACTCGCCACGTGCCGTCAACACGCCTGAAGGACCTCGACGATCAAATCTGCTCTACTCTTACGAATGGGCTGGAACGGGATGTTGGCGGGCGCCGGCTTTGTCGCCGGCGCCATGAATTCCATCGCCGGCGGCGGCACGTTTGTGACGCTGCCGGCGCTCACGTTCGTCGGGCTGCCGCCGACCATCGCAAACGCGTCCAGCACCGTCGCGCTGTTTCCAGGCACGCTGGCCAGTTCGTGGGCGTATCGTGCCGATGTCCGTCCGCTGGAACGCGTCGGGACCGCGGGCCTGCTGGCGCTGAGCCTCCTCGGCGGCCTGACCGGCGCGCTGCTGCTGCTGTACACGCCTGAGCGCCTGTTTACGCACGTCATCCCCTGGCTGCTGCTTGCCGCGACGATCGCGCTGGCGTGGGGCCCGCGCCTTGGCGAGGGCTTGCGAGCGGTCGGCCTTCACATGGGCCGCCCGTCGCTCTTCGCCGCACAGTTCGCACTCGGCATCTACGGCGGCTACTTCGGCGGCGCGGTCGGGTTGATGATGCTGGCGGTCTGGACCGTGTTCACCAGCACGGACCTGAAGTCGATGACGCCTCTTCGTGTCCTGA
The DNA here is from genome assembly GCA_035693505.1 of Vicinamibacterales bacterium. Lineage (GTDB taxonomy): Bacteria > Acidobacteriota > Vicinamibacteria > Vicinamibacterales > CAVVIG01 > CAVQFC01. The sequence goes on along the minus strand of DASSGK010000572.1, from coordinate 2,355 downwards.
TGGTCGCAGCCGCGAACGGCGCGGCGGTGGTCTGCTTCGCCGTGAGCGCCAGCGTCCGCTGGCGCGAGACGCTCGTGGTGATGGCGGGCGGGATCGCCGGCGGCTACATCGGCGCTCGCACCGGCCGGCAGTTGCCCGGCCCGGTCGTGCGCGCGGTGGTCCTGGCGATCACGATCGGGACGACGGCCGTGTTTTTCATACGCGCAAACGGATGACCCGGTTGAGCGAACCGCTCAGTGCCGATTCTGCATAGTCGCCGGGCGTGTGCGTCCATACGCTAGTCCGTGGTCGAGGTATGTCGCCTTCGCGACCCTCTCCTCGAAGGTCCTGACTGTCATGACATCACAGTCCCTGTTCAAGCTCGTGATCACCGGGATCGCCGTCGCCACGCTGGGCCTTGCGGGTACCGCGCAGTCGAAGCAGCCGCCGCCCAACGCGAACCCGAACGCCCTCGCGACACCGTTTTCCTTGCGGTGCTTCGCCGTCAACATGAGCAACATCGGCCCCGGCTCCGCCGGCATCGTCGAGTTCAAGATCGCCAGGTGGTCCACCGCCGATGAACGGCAGAAGGTCATCGAGACGATGGTCGACAAGGGGCCGAACGAGCTGCTGAGCCTCCTGCAGGACCTGCCCGCGAAAGGCCGCATGCGATTCCCGAACTACATGGGACCGGATCCGAGCAACTGGCGGCTCGGCTGGGACGTCAAGTACACGTGGACGACCCCGCTGCCGGAAGGCGGCCACCGGATCGTGCTCGCCCTCGACCGGTACATGTCGTTCCAGGAGGTGCGCAATCAGCCGCGTACCGTGGACTACCCGTTCACGCTCATCGAAGTCCGCCTCAACAAGGACGGCAAGGGCCAGGGCAAGATGGCGTACGCGACGAAGATCACCTTCGACAAGAAGAAGAACAACATCGAGCTCGAGAATTATTCCAGCGAGCCTGTCCGCCTGAACGACGTCTCGCTCGAAAAGTAAGTCGACCGATCTCACCTGCGCGAAGTCATTTTTCTTCCCCCGATTTCGTTCTAATCTGGGCCGATGACGCGCGCCCCGGATCCGCCGCGGAGCGATCGTGCGACCGCGAGCCTCACCGGACTGCTCCGGCGCGGATGCTGGGCGGCAGTCCCGATGACCACCATCGAATCGCTGATCGACGGCGGCCGGGTCGTCGAATTCCAGGCCGGCCATACCGTGTACGAGGAAGCAGACGTTGAAGCACTGGCCGTCATGATGGAGGGTCTGCTGCGTGTCTATATGCACGCGTCAGACGGCCGGCAAGTCACCGTTCGTTATGTTCGAGCCGGCGATCTGCTGGGCGTGCCGGCGCTGATTGCCGGACCTGCACCGGTCTTCGTGCAGGCGGTGACGTCCGGGTCGGCCTTCTTCTTCGACGTCGACGGCGTCAAGCGCGCCGCCCGGAACGACGCGTCGTTGGCGTGGGCGCTCGCGGAGGAATCGGTTCACAGGCTGTACGACGTCCTTGAAGAGCTCGCCGGAAACACGTTCGCGTCAGTCCGCCAGCGTGTGGCACGCCACCTTCTCGACCTCGCGACGTCACGGCCTGGAGCGAGCCGTACGCTGATCGCTCCGGTGAATCAGCAGGATCTCGCGAACAGTGTCGGTTCGGTTCGCGAAGTGGTCGCGCGCGTCCTGGCGGAACTTCGGGCTGAACACCTCGTGCGCACGTCGCCGGGCCGCGTGGAGATTCTCGATCCGGTTCGGATGAGCCACGAGCTGTGGTCGCGCGCGCGTGACGAAAGTCACAGCCCCTGAAAACGCCGCCGGACAGAATCGGTCTCGAGGCCCCCGGAGTGATGGGCCTCGGACTGAAGGGTACATGTTCGCTGTCGACCACGCCTCCACCGCGCTCCTGATCAAACGCCGTTTTCCTTCCGTGTCGCTGATCCCGATGCTCCTGTCGGTCCAGGCCATGGAGCTCGCCTGGGTCGGTCTCAACTATCTCGGCGTCGAACGCACGACGACCGAATCGCAGGTCCGCAGCGTCGCGGACATTCATCTCGCGTACATGCCGTTTTCTCATTCGGTCGCGACGGCCGCGGGCGCCGCACTGCTCGCCTGGTTCTTCGTCGAGAAAGGCCTCGGACGGCCGCTGCTCGGCCGGGCCATCGGCATCGGCATCGCGTCGCATCTCGTCCTCGATCTCGTGACGCATGCCCGGGACATCACGCTGTGGCCGGGGAGCAACGTGGCGCTCGGTCTCGGACTCTACGATCGCGCACCGATGTGGGGCTTCGCGCTCGAGATGGTGTACGGCGTGGTGTGCTGGAGCGTGTATCGAGGAAGCCGGCCACTGCTCGCGATGATCGTGCTCGGCAACCTCGCCAACATCAC
>DASSGK010000571.1:0-3050 GCA_035693505.1 Vicinamibacterales bacterium | reverse complement strand
GCTTCGAGGCGTGGGTCGAGGTCCAGCACGAAGCCGCCAAGCGGCTCGGCATCCTCGCGCACGTGCACCACAACGAGCCCAAGGTCCGCTTCATCAACGGCAAGCTCCAGTTCGCCGAGAAGAGCGTCGCTGACTACACCGTCGTGCTCTGCGGCGAAGGCGCGCGCACGCTCGCCGTCGAGACCAAGTCGACGTCAGCCGCGCGCTTCGCTCGCAGCGAGGTCACGGCGAAGCAGCAAGAGCACCTGCAGGCGGTCGTGGGCGAGAGCGGCCTCGCGCTCTTGGTACTGGAGTTTCGCGCGGAGAGCGCCAGGCACCGCTTTGCCATTCCGTGGGGCGTGGTGCCCTGGGAGACGCGTCGCTCGGCCGAGGCGGTCTATCTCGAAGAGCTGATCGCGTCTCGGTATGGCTGGCGCGTGCATCCGACGTGCTATTTGAGCAAGTGGCACGAAGGCGGACCGGTGAGAGCAGTCCAACAACAGCGTCGACGCTACCCGACGGAATAGGAGATTTTCACGTGGAAACTTTCCAGCTGTACAAAGCCGGCCCCGTCGCGATGAACGTTCTTCGCGAGCGCTATTTGAAGCGCAACGAGAAGAACGAAGTGATCGAGACGCCCAAGGATCTGTTCGAGCGCGTGGCGCGTTGCATCGGTAGCGCTGACGAGCAGTACGGTGAGACCCCAGCGGCTGTGGCGGCGCTCACCGCGCGTTTCTATCACATGATGGCGGCGCGAGACTTCGAGCCCAATACGCCGTGCTTGGCCAATGCTGGGTGGCCTGGCGGGCTCGGGCAGTTTAGTGCGTGCTTCGTGCTGCCGGTGCCCGACGACATGGGCGGGATCTTCGAGACGCTCAAGAACATGGCCTTGATCCATCGCTCAGGCGGCGGCACTGGCTTCGGCTTCTCGCGGCTGCGGCCCGAGAATGACTTCGTGCGCAGCACCACCGGCGTCGCCAGCGGCCCCGTCAGTTTCATGGCCGGATTCAACAACACGACCGAGGTGGTCAAACAATCGGGCATCCGCCGCGGCGCCAACATGGGCATCCTGCGCTGCGATCACCCTGACATCCTGCAGTTCATCGACTGCAAGCGTCGCGCGTGCGAGGTGTGTGCCGACAACGGGCTGAAGTCGTGTGATCACAACATCCGCAATTTCAATATCTCGGTCGGCATCACCGACGCTTTCATGGCGGCGCTGGAGACGAACCAGGAGTACGGGCTCGTCAATCCGCGGACCAAGCTCGTCGTCGGCAAGCTCAACGCCCGCTCGGTCTGGGACAAGATCGTCGACAACGCGTGGTTCTCGGGCGAGCCGGGCCTGTTCTTCATCGACCGCGTCAACCAGCGCGATCCTCTGTCGGCGGCACTGGGCGACATCGAGGCTACCAACCCTTGTGGCGAAGTGCCGCTCCGCGCGTACGATGCGTGCACGCTCGGCTCGATCAACCTCTCTAGCTTTTATGTCGAGGTCGAGAAACGCGGTTCGATTGATTTCGAGCGGCTCAAGTACGTCACGCACCAGGCCGTGCACTTCCTCGACAACGTGCTCACCGTCAACACCTACCCGTTGCCGGAGATCCACGACGTCACCACGAAGTGCCGCAAGATCGGCCTCGGCATCATGGGCTGGGCCGACATCCTGATCAAGCTCGGCATCCCCTACGCCTCCGAGCAGGCGATCAAACTGGCGTCGGAGGTGATGCGCTTCATCAATACCGAGGCGGTGCACGCCAGCGAGGAGCTGGCGGTGCGCCGCGGCCCCTTCCACTACTGGAAGGAGTCCAACTGGGCCAAGCGCGGCGATAAGCCGCGGCGCAACAGCACCGTCACGGTCTTGGCGCCGACCGGGAGCATCTCGATCATCGCGCAGTGCAATTTCGGGATCGAGCCGCTGTCGGCCATCGCCATGGTGCGCAACCAGGCCGGCATGAAGCAGCTCGATGTCAACGAGCTGTTCATGGAGCGAGCCAAACGTGAGGGCTGGTACAGCGACGCCATTGCCGAGCAGGTGGTGAAGTCGGGCTCCTGCCAGGGGGTGGCTGGCGTGCCGCAGGAGACGCAGGAGTTGTTCCGCATCGCCGGTGAGATCGCTCCTTCCTGGCACGTCCGCATGCAGGCGGCTTTCCAGGAGCACGTCGAGGACGCGGTGTCCAAGACGATCAATCTGCCCAAGAGCGCAACGCGCGAGGACGTCGCCGATGCCTACGATCAGGCGTGGAAGCTCGGGTGCAAGGGCATCACCGTCTATCGCGACGGGAGCCGCCAGAAGCAGGTGATCAGCGTTGGTAGCGGCGGGGTGCCGTCTGCGACGAAAGCTCGGCGCGATCTCAAGAGCATCGCCAAGGAGAAGGGGATCCGCCGGCGGCCCGGTGAGACGCTCTCGATCGACACCGCGCACGGCTCGGTGCACGTGACCATCAACCGCCATCCGAGCGACAACGAGCCCTTCGAGTGCTTCGTCGCGTTGGGTAAGAGCGGCACCGAGACTCAGGCGCTGGCGGAGAGCCTGGGGCGGCTCATCTCGACGTACCTGGCCAACGCTGCTGGCGAGACGCCCACGCGAGCGCTGGAGCGCTTGGTGGAGCAGTTCGCGGGCATTGGTGGCGCGAGGAGCGGCTTCGGTGAGGAGAAGGTGCTCTCGGCGTCGGATGGGATCTCGAAGATCGTCCGGCTGTACCTGGAAACGGAGCACGCCGCCGTGACGGAGAAGAAGCCGGGGCGAGACTTGTGCCCCTCGTGTGGTGAGGCGGCGCTCGAGAGCGGCGTTGGTTGCGATCTGTGCTCCGCGTGCGGCTTTTCTTCTTGCTGAGGTGAACGATGACGCTGTTCGAAAGATCCACAGCAGCGTTCGCGAGCTACGCCGCGTTCTTTGCGCCTCACTTGCCCGCTGACGAATTGTCAGCGCTGCAGGTGCGGTTGTGGCGGTGGCAAGTCGAGTTGTTCGGCACATCCGACGACCGGGAGTTGGTGCTGCTCACGGTTGAGGGATGTCGACAACTGAACAGGGTCATCGACGATAGCGCAGTCAGCCGGGTACTCGTCTGTTT
>DASSGK010000570.1:0-5848 GCA_035693505.1 Vicinamibacterales bacterium | reverse complement strand
TTTACCCCAAGAAGCCGCGCGCGTCGGCCGAAAGGGATCCGCGGCACGCGCCCTACCATCGCATGAGCTCAATTCTTCAATCGATCTCGACGCGGATTGCCGTCTGTCTGGCGCTGCTGCTCGCGGCGGCGGGTCCGGCGTCTGCTTCAACAATCGGCATCAGCGGCGCGACGCTCATCTTTGGTGCCGATCTCGACGAGCAGCTCGCCTTGACCGCGTTTACGTCGGGCACCGACCTCTTTCTGGAGGGAGCGGCCCCCGAGATTGTCACGCCCGGTTGCGTATCGTCCGGGGCGACAGAGGTGCGCTGTGCGCTCTCGGGCTTCTCGGCGCTCACGATCGTCGGGAGTAATCTTGACGATGCCATCGCGCTGAGCCAGGTGATCGGCCTCAATGCGTTCGTCGCCGCGAAAGACGGCGACGACATCGTCATTGGCGGACCGGGTGACGACGTCTTCACAGGCGGAAATGGGGATGACGTCCTCATCGGCGGCGGCGGCCACAATCTGCTTTTCGGAGGGCCTGGCGACAATGTCCTCATCAATGGGGGACCGGGCACTGTCGAGCCACCCGATCCGACGCCGTTGCCGCACCTGCAGCCCGTGCCGGAACCGGCGACGCTGGTGCTCGTGAGCTGCGGCCTGGGTGCGGCCTTTTTGCGCCGGAGACGCGAGCCCTAAGTCGACTACACTGCGGGCATGATCCGCACTCTATTCGTGCTCCTGGCTGTCGCCGCCAGCGCCTGCACAACTGCGACGCCCGAACAGCAAATCGTCAACGATGCGGCCGCCGCAATCGGCGGACGGGACCGCATCGCCGCCGTCAAGGCGCTGGCCATCGAAGGCGATGGTTCCAACGGCAACCTGCTGCAGGACATGACGCCGGACGCATCGGGACAGCTTTTTGTGCTGTCCGGCTACAAACGAACGATCGACCTGACCGGCCCCCGGGCGCGGACCGAGCAGACTCGCACTCCCAACTTCGCCTACTTCCAGGGCAACGCACCGCAGCGGCAGATCCTGGGAGTCGATGGCGACGTGGCGTACAACGTCGGCGCCAACGGCACGGCGACACGCACCTCGAACGCCGTCGCCAAAGATCGGCGCGCCGAGATCTATCACCATCCACTCACGCTGATTCGCGCGGCGCTCGATCCCGCGGCGAAGCTTTCACGGGCGGCGACCGCCGGCTCCGAACGCGTGGTCGACGTCACGCTTCCTGACGGCTCGCTGTTCACGCTGGCGATTGACGGGACGACCAAGCTGCCGACCCGCACGGTGTCGATGACCGACAACCCCAACCTCGGCGACGTGGCGATCGTCACGACGTTCGCCGAGTACCAGGACGTCAGCGGCCTGAAGCTCCCAACGCGGTTGACGACGAAGACCGACAAATACACGACGGCAACGGTTCACGTCACCAGGCAAACCGTCGACGGACCCGTCGGAGACCTGGCCGCTCCAGAAGCGGCTGCAAAGGCGGCGCCTATCACGGGCCCGCCGCCAGCGACAGTGACCGCGGAGGAAGTCGCCAAGGGAATCTGGTTCCTCGCGGGCCAGAGCCACCACAGCGTGCTGGTGGAATTCGCCGATCATCTGATGCTCATCGAGGCGCCGCAGAATGACGTGCGAGCGCTTGCAGTCATCGCAAAAGCCAGGGAGCTCGGTCACGGGAAGCCGCTGACCGAGGTCGTGACGTCGCATCATCATTCCGATCACACCGGCGGTCTCCGCGCCGCGGTCAGCGAGGGTCTCACCGTCATCACGTACAAAGGCAACACCGCCTTCTACGAGGACGCGATGCGCCGTCCGCACACGATCGCTCCCGACGCACTGTCGAAAAACCCGAAGCCGCTGAAGATGGTGAGCGTCGACGAAGAGCAGGAGTTCAAGGACGGCACGATGACCGTCGAGCTGTATCACATCGCGGGCAATCCGCACGCCGACACGCTGCTGATGGCGTATTTCCCGAAAGAGCGGATCCTCGTCGAAGCCGACGCGTTCAGTCCGGGATCCGCCGTGCAGCCGTACGCCGCGAACCTGCTCGAGAACGTGACGAAGCGCAAGCTGAAGGTCGATCGCATCGTTCCGCTGCACGGCACCATCGCGCCGTTCGCCGCTCTGGTGAACACGCCGAAAGCCAACTGAACGAATCGCGAATGAGTTTCCGGCGGGGCCTGACCCGCGAACAGCCACACCGCGCTCAAGGAGCGCGAAGGCTTTAGCCGAGCGCCGACGACAGTTCACCCAGCAGCGTCGGGATGAACTCGGCGACGGTCGGATGGATGTGCATGGCGCGCTGCAGCACCGGATAGGGCGCCTTCGCGTACATCGCATCGAGCACGCAATGGATCGCTTCGTCGCCGCCGGTGCCGAGGATCGCGGCGCCGAGAATCTCCCTGGACCGCGCGTCCACGACGATCTTCATCAATCCGTTGGTTTCGCCCTTCTCGATGGCGCGGCCGACGCGGTTCATCAGCCGTTTCCCGATCAGGACGTCGTGGCCGCGGCTGCGCGCCTCGCTCTCGGTGAGCCCGGCACGCCCCAGCGGCGGATCGATATAGAGCGCGTAGGCGGTGATGCGGTCGGACACGCGGCGCGCTTCGCCGTCGAGCAGGTTCGCCGCGACGATCTCGAAGTCGTTGTAGGCGGTGTGGGTGAAGGCACCTTTGCCGTTGCAGTCGCCCAGCGCCCAGATCCCCGGCGTGCTCGTCCGGAGCTCATCGTCGACGACGATGTAGCCGCGATCGTCGGTGGTCACGCCGGCGGCGTCGAGACCGAGATCGTCGGTGTTCGGCCGGCGTCCGACGGCCAGCAGCAGGTGCGTGCCTTTCACGGTCGGACTGCCGTCGGCACGGTCCACCTGCGTGCTGATCCCATCGCCCTCGGCGTTGAGGCTGACGCACTTCGCGTTCAGCCGGACCTCGATCTGCTCCTGCTGCAGGATGTCGAGGATGGCCGCGGACACTTCTTCGTCTTCGCGCGGCAACAGGCGTGAGCCCATCTCGACGATCGTGACCTCTGATCCGAAGCGGCGGAACATCTGGCCGAACTCCAGCCCGACATAGCTGCCGCCGACGATGATCAGGTGCGGTGGAACCGTGTCCAGCGACATGATCGAGCTGTTGGTCAGAAAGGGCACGCGATCCAGGCCCGGCATCGGAGGAGTCGACGCGCGTCCGCCGACGTTGATGAAGACCCGATCGGCCGTGAGCGTCTCGTCGCCCACGTCGACCGTGTTCTTTCCCGTGAACCTGGCGTGTCCCTGGTAGACCGTGCAGTTCTTCAGCTTCCGGAGGCTCGACTCCACGCCGGTGCGAGAGTTCCCGGCGATCGCGTCCTTTCTCGATTGGACCTTGCTCATGTCGACGCCGACGTTTCCATTGATTGCGACTCCAAAGTCCGTCGCTCTTCGGGCGAGGTGAGCGGCGTGGGCGCTGGCGACCATCGCCTTCGTCGGAATGCAGCCGGTGTTGACGCACGTGCCGCCGAACAGGTGGCGTTCGACGATCGCGACCGACATTCCGCTGGCTGACAGCCGCCTTGCGAGGCCCGGCCCTGCCTGCCCGGTGCCGATGATGATCGCGTCGTGTTTCCGGCTCATGCGTCCCTCCGAAGCCGCTACAATGCAGCCTCGTTCAGTACCATAGTCGATGTCGTGCCGCGCTGCCGTGAGAGAGGTGAGATGGCGATTGACGAGGATCCCGAAGGCCATGAGATCGCCGCGCTCGATCCGGCGCGCTCGTTCGGATCGCGGAGTGTTCTCGAAATCGGCTGCGGCGACGGCCGCTTGACCCGACGCTACGTGAGATACGCGGCCGCGGTGACCGCGATCGATCCGAACGCCGAATCGATTCGTCGCCTGTCGCGCGAGTTCGCGTCCGTCGATGCCCGCGCCATCGGCATCGATCAATTGAGGTCCCCTTCCGAGGCGTTCGACGTCGTCTTGCTCTCGTGGTCCTTGTGATGAATGGCGATCGAGGGCATGGTCCATGCCCTGGGACGCGTGCGAGAGCTGGTGCGATCCAACGGCCAGGTGATCGACCTGCATCCGACCGCGGAGTCCGCCTGGGTTGAGATTGGCGCCGAGCGAGTCGGCGCAGTGGAGGCGGGCGATGCGCCGGCGCGGCACGCGGCGGCGGATGCCGCGTTGAGGACCGCGCTGGACGCCGGGCTATTCGTCGCCGAGGACAGCGCCGTCTTCCAGTTCTTCACCTACGCGGACTCGATCGAAGAGTTGGGCGATCACATCCGGCAGACATGGCGAAGCGCGCACATCGAATCACCCGTCGTCGAGAAGGCGAGAGCCGCGATGCGCGGCGCGGCGGGGACGCGGCCGAGCGTCTGCGAGCATGTGCGATTGACTCGTCTGCGGCCGATGGAGGCTCTCGTGTGAACGCCAAGCGACGAAAGAGCGCTGGGCCAGGAACGACCAGGCCGCGCCTTAGCGCCGGACGATGTCGTATTCGAGGCCGATGGTGCCTGTTGTTTTGTAGAGGCGCTGGTTCCTGAGCTTGAGCGTCGCGCGCGCCGCCGGCGCCGGAAGGAGCGGAATCCCACCTCCCAGCAGGACCGGGATCAACGAGACTTCCACACCGTCGACCAGGCCGGCGGCCAGCAGGCTTCGAAACAGCTCGCCGCCTCCGAAGAGCGCGATGTCCTTGCCGGGTTTCTCGCGCAGCTCCGAGACCACACCCTCGGCATCGGCGCTGATCGTGACCGAAGGGAAATCGCTCTGTTTCAGCGTGCGCGAGAACACGACATTTCGGATGGCGCGCGTAGACTTCACCGCCGGGTTCGTCCGCCGCATCACGTCGAACGTCTTGCGCCCGATGAGGTACGTGTCGAAGCGCGCCGCGAGTGCCTTGAAGTCGATCTCCGGGTCCATCACGATCCAGTCGTATTCCCCATTTGGGCCGGCGATGTACCCGTCGAGGCTCATGGCGCCACCGTAGATCACGCGTCGCATCGGAACCTCCTGTTCTGACAGGCTGAAGGAAGCCACCCTACGCTGGTTGGCGAGTGAATTTAAATCATGCTGGCCTATACTCGATGCCCGTGAACGCTTTCCTGACCTCGGAGGGCCTGCTCGCCCTCGTGACGCTCACGTTCCTCGAAATCGTTCTCGGCGTCGACAACGTCATCTTCATTTCGATTCTGTCCGGCAAGCTGCCCGCAGCCGATCAGCCTCGCGCACGGCGCGTGGGTCTGCTCGGCGCGATGCTGATGCGGATCGCGCTGCTGTTCTCGATTGCGTGGGTGGTCCGGCTCACCGCGCCTCTGGTCTCGATTGCCGGATGGGACATCTCGGGGCGGGATTTCATCCTGATCGGCGGCGGACTGTTCCTGCTCGCGAAGGCGACGCTCGAAATTCACGAGCGGCTCGAAGGCGAGGAGCATCATCAGGAAGGCCGTGCCGCGGTGTCGTTCGGCGCGGTGATCGCGCAGATCATGGCGCTCGACATCGTGTTCTCTCTCGATTCGGTGATCACCGCCGTCGGGATGGCCGACGATGTCTCGATCATGGTGGCGGCCGTCATTTTGTCGGTGGCCATCATGATGGTGTCGGCCGGACCCGTCAGCGAATTCGTCAGCCGTCATCCGACGATCAAGGTGCTCGCGCTGTCGTTCCTGCTGCTCATCGGCGTCTCGCTCGTCGCCGACGGGCTCGGATTGCACATCCCGAAGGGGTACATCTATTTCGCGATGGGCTTCTCGGTCTTCGTCGAAATGATCAATCTCCGCGTGCGCAAACCCGCTGCGCCGGTCCAGCTGCGCGATCCGCATCGGCCGTAAGCTCGACGCGGGCGTATGCTTACGGCGAGAGGGACCGCATGCGTCCGATCGCC
>DASSGK010000569.1:0-7822 GCA_035693505.1 Vicinamibacterales bacterium | reverse complement strand
GTCTTGACCGGCGCAGCGGCCGGCTGCGGATTCTTTCCCGCGAAGTTGTAGATGATCGTGGCGGCCGCTTTCTCGGCGCCCGCCATGCCGTAGACCTTGCCCGCGCCTTCGATCACGAAGTATTCGTTCGCCGCATGGGCGTTGCCGCCGTGCCCGGCGCCGCCGATGCCGATCGGCATCGAGACGGGGGCCACCTTCTGTCCGACCTCCTGGTTGGAGAAGAGGTAGGCTGGCCAGTAGCCGCCGAGGATCGACGAGTAGTCGGCCGGTTGGCCGTGCGGGATGTCGAAGATCTCGTACGTCGTGTTCATCGCGCGGCCGATGTCGGTGTTGTAGGCCATCTTCGACCACGGCACATCGCCGACGATCTTGAGCTCGACGTCCTTGTAGCCGTTGCGATCGAGCTGCTCGCGGATCCGCTTGACGATCTCCAGGCCGTTCATCTTCGGCACGTAGCGGATGTTGTGCTTCGACGTGATCTTGTTGGGCAGAATCGCGCCGGCGCCGCCCGCGTACATGTTGCCGCCCCAGATGCCGTCGAGATTGAAGGACGTGCCGTACTGCTGCATCTTCAGCATCGTGAACGGATCGTCGGAGATGAATCGCGCCACGCCGATGTTCTCGGCCGCGGTCTTCATCACGACCTTCTCGGCGTCCTTCTTCAAGCGATCCGACTCCTGCCTGGACAGCGGCTCCATGCCGTCCATGAATCCCTTCACCAGCGGCGTGTTGCCATCGTCGGACACCAGCGACGCGAGCATCTTCATGTGCCGCCAGGCCGGGCTGTCGACGCCGCGCTTGTTCGAGCCGTGGATGTCGGACTGGACGGGCCCGCGTCCCCATGACTTGCCGCTCGTCGTCAGCTCGAAGTAGACGCAGCCTTCCGAGCCGCCGCCGACTCCCGCACCGCCGCTCGGCGCCTGATCGCCGCCTTCGCCGATCAAGGCGTCGATGTTCGCGAAGAAGTCCGGATGATCCTTGACGAACTTGCGGAGTCCGAGGTCCATGCGCTCTTCGTCGCCCTCGGCGACGAAGACGAGGTTCACGGGCAGCGACCCGGTGACCGCCTTGATCGACATGAGCGCGTTCCAGTAGGCGAGCTCGGGCCCTTTCGAGTTCGACGTGCCCCGGCCGATCATCACCTTCTTGTAGGGAGGCTGTTCGACGAGACGCGCTTCGAACGGCGGCGACGTCCACGCGTCCGGCTGCGTGATCGGCATCGTGTCGTACTGCCAGTAGATCGCGACCGTCCGCGGCGCGCCGTAGTCGCATTTCGCGTAGACCACCGGGTTGCCCGGTGCGCCCCACTCGGTGATGCCGACGTCGTACACGCGCGCGGTCTGGCAACCGAGCTGCTCGAAGAAGCCCTTCACCATTTCCGCGGACTCGGGGATCCCCTCGCCGCTGTTGGAAATGCTTGGCTGGCGCACCCACTTCTGAAGGTTCTCGACGTGGTCGTCGATGTGCTCGTCGATGTAGCTGTAGACCTTCTTGAGCTCGTCCGACACCTTGCTCAAGTCCGGCTTGATCGTCTCATCGCCGGCCGGCCGGATGCCCAGCTTCGGTTTGGCCGCCGGTGCCGGCGCCGATGCCTGCTTCTGCGCCGAGCCCTGCGTGCAGCCCGCAGCGAACACGGCAACTCCTGCCGCTACTAGAATCCATCGCATCAGTGCCACTCCATTTTCTTGTCCAGGTCTTCGATGCGCGCCGCACTGGGCTCCCGTGTCCGTCTGATTCTTGCCGACGCCTCTTCGACCTGGCGCATCACGCGCAGCACGTTGCCGCCGATGATTTTCTTCACCTGTTCGTCTGTATACCCGCGTCTCAGCAGCTCCGCCGTGAGATACGGATAACGCGAGACGTCTTCCAGTCCCTTCGGATGGTTGCTCAGCGATCCGAAGTCGGCGCCGTAACCGACGTGGTCGATCCCGGAAACCTTGACGATGTGATCGATGTGATCGGCGACCTGGGCGAGCGTCCCCGGCTCCATCTCGGTCATGGCCTTGTCGAGCCACACGAGATATTCGGCCGAAGCGCGCCTGGGATCGTCAGGGTACTTCGCTGAGTACTCGCGCTCTTTTTCGAGAAAGCCGGCCGCCTGTTTCGCCGCGGTCTGCGTGACGAAGCCGGGGAAGATGTTGACCATCACCACGCCGCCGTTCTTCGCGACGAGCTTCAGGACCTCGTCCGGCACGTTCCGCGGATGATCGGCGATCGCGCGCGCCGACGAGTGGCTGAAAAGGACGGGCGCCTCCGACACGTTGATGGCGTCCACCATCGTCTGGTCCGAGACGTGAGACAGGTCCACCATCATGCCGAGGCGGTTCATCTCGCGTACGACTTCCTTGCCGAACGGCGTCAGGCCGCGAGCCTTAGGGTCGGGGTTGGCGGCGCCGGCCCAGGCGGTATCGCTGCCGTGCGTCAGCGTCATGTAGCGGACGCCGAGCTCGTAGAACAGCCGCAGGTTGGCGAGCGAGTTCTCGATCGCATACCCGCCTTCGATTCCGATGAGCGATGCGATCTTGCCCTGGTCGTGCACGCGGACGATGTCGGCGGCCGTGGTGGACCAGCCGAGCGACGGCGATTTCGCCACCATGCGCTTGATGACGTCGATCTGCTCGAGCGCGACGGTGGCGGCGCCCTTGTCGATGAAGGACGCCGGCACGTAGGCCGACCAGAATTCTCCGCCGATCAACCCCTGCTTCAGCCGGGGAATGTCGGTATCGATGTTCTGGAGCGGTCGATCGGGATCCATCCGCGCCAGATCGTTGAACGCGCGCTCGCGAAGCATCTCCGGGAGATCGTTGTGCGTGTCGATCATCGGCACGGCGCGATGGAGGACCATGGCGCGCGCGAGGAATGGATCGACAGACTGCGCGGCCACCGGATGACACAGACCGAGCACGAAGGCCGCGATGAACAGGCGCATGTCAGTAGCGCCAGCTCTTCGTGTCGGCCCCACTCGGTGCCGTTTTCTGCCAGTGCTCAGCCAGCTTCGGGATGAACCGGTTGCTGTACGTGAGACGCGAGATCGCGTTGACGTGCTCGTGGTCGCCGCTCCAGCAATGCTCGTCGCGAAGGCCGTAGTCGACGGTCGCCTCCGCCGGCGGATTGGTCGCCGATTTCAGGAACTCTTCGGCGAGGTAGACGGCGTTGTTCAGGAAGACGTTGTCCGACAACCCGGCGTTGAGCGTGATCTTGCCGCGCAGCTTCGGTCCGAGCGTCGGCCAGTCGCGCGTCATGATGTGCACGAGATCATAGTGATCGCGCCAGTAGGCGGCGACTTTCGGGTCGATGACGCCGGTCGCCTTGTCCCAGATGCGCTGCGGATAGCCGTCGGCGCCGACCGGCGAATAGACCGCCTCCCAGATGTCCCACTGCCCGCCCGATCGAGACTTCGTCCCGAGCACGAGCTCGCGCGTGTTCATCTGCTCGACTGTCGACAGCGTCTGCCCGAGGAAATCGCGGTAGCCGGGCCGCGGCGTTCGCCGCCAGGGTCCCTCGATGGCGTAGGCGTTCCTGTCCTCGTAGATGTTGATGTTCGTGAACCGCCGGAAATCGATCGGGTCGGGGCAGTTCGCGAAGGTGCCGTTGAACTGATCGGGATAGAACACCTGGGCGGCCAGCGCTTCCCAGCCGCCGGTGGAGCCGCCGTACAAGCCGCGCGCCCACGGTCCGAGACCGCGGAACGTTTTTTCGATGTAGGGCAGCAGCTCGTACGTGATGGCGTCGCCGTACGGGCCAAGGTTCTCCGAATTCACCGCGTACGAGTCGTCGTAGTACGGGTTCGCGTGCTGGATGTTGACCATGATCACGCGCGGAAAACCGGCGCCGATCCATTGCTTGTACAGCGCGTAGCCATATTCCTGCAGCACGGCCTCGTAGCCGTACTTCGTGCAGAGCTCGCCTTCGTGTCCGTTGGGGCAGTAGCGCGCGATGCCGGCCAGATCCGGCGCGGGCAGTTTCGGATCGGGCGGCGACTCGCGCCACGGAAACACTTCGCGCTGGAAGTGACCGTGGAAGACGGCCACCGGGAAGCGCGAGTCCGGATGACTGTCCCAACCCTCTGGGAGAACGAGAATGGCGCCGAGATACATCGGCCGTCCCCAGAATTTCGTCAGCCGTTCACTCTGGATGCGGACGTGTTTGACGTACTTGGAATCCGGCAGATCCGCCAGCGGCGGGATCTTCTTGTCCAGCGAGACGCGAACCGTCGTCGCAGATCCAGGATCGATCCGCACTTTGACCGGCGCGCTGTACAGATTCCCAGGCGCCGATGTCCACTGCTGGCCTTCCCCGCGGTCGGGCGGCAACTTCACCACGTGACCGTCGGCGCGCTTGAAGGTTTCGTAGACGTGCAACAGGCCCTGCACCCAGTACTCGCCGGCCGGCACCTTCGACAGGCTGGCGACCGGATAGCCAAGCACGGACGCGTCGATCAACGACTCCTGACCGGGCTGCAGTCCGTCCACGTCCACGCCGAACACCTGCTGGGTGCGGTCGTTGTCGGTGATCTGGAATCGCGGCTCCTGGCCGCCGTCGGTCGAGAGCAGCAGCAGCATGCGGCCGTCGAGCGGAGTGGAGGAGATTGATGCCGGGAACGAGAGCGCCACACGAAGACGGGCGTCAGCCGAGAGACGGCTGGCGCACGCGCCGATCGCCGCGGCCACCACGGCCAGTGCGAGCGCGATGACGATGCGTCGAATCCCTGGCAGCATTGTTGTGACCGGCAGATTCTTGCATACTCCGGTGCGGAAAACCCGGCAAGGCCCCCAGCCAGATGTGGCGCAGCCCATCAGGGCTGCGAGCGCCGACGATTGACGGGGTTTCCGTCGGTAGACTTCGCTCCATCGAGGACAGCCATGTCGAAACGCATTCTCGCGGCCTTCGGGATCGTGGCGCTCGCCTTCTGTGGTGTCAGCGTCCACGCTGCGCGCGTCGAGGTCGCGCAAACGCGGGCGGCCGGCGGTGTTCCGGCGCTCGAGCGTGCTATCGGGCAGGAACTGGCGCGCCGCGGCGGTGTCGGCGCGACCGTCGCTGTTGTCCAGGACGGGCGGGTCCTGATGGCAAAGGGCTTCGGGCGCCGTGCGGTCGATTCGCCGGCGCGCGTGGACGATGGCACGCTGTTCGGCATCGGCTCGGTGACCAAGCAGTTCACCTCGGCTGCGGCGCTGCTGTTGGCCGAGCAGGGCAAGTTGTCGGTGACCGACAAGGTCGCGAAGTACTACCCGGATGCGACCCGTGCGAACGACGTCACCATCCTGGATCTGATGAATCACGTCTCGGGCTATCCCGACTACTACCCGCTCGACTTCGTCGATCGTCGCATGCTGAAGCCGATCGCGCCCGACGATCTCATCCGGCGCTATGCGGGCGCGCCGCTCGACTTCGAGCCCGGCACGCGGTGGTCGTACTCCAACACCGGCTACATCCTGCTCGGGCGGATTCTCGAGAAGGCGAGCGGCCAGCTGCTGGGGACGTTCCTGCGGGAGAGAATCTTCATGCCGCTCGGCATGACACATACGGCTTACGAGCCGAACGCCGGCGATTCGCGGGTCGCGTCCGGCTTCACGTCGTTCGCGCTCACGAAGCTCGCGCCCGCGGCCCGCGAAGGCCAGGGGTGGGTCGGATCGGCAGGAGCCATCCATTCGACGGCCGCCGACATCGCGCGCTGGGACATCGCCTTGATGGCCGGACGCGTCCTGGCGCCGACGTCGTGGGACCTGATGACGAAGCCTCGTCTGCTGGCGAACGGCAAGTCGAGCAACTACGGCTGCGGCCTGTCGGTCGGGACACGCGACGGGCTGACCGTCTTCACGCATGGCGGCGCGGTCAGCGGCTTCATCGCGCGCAACACCTTCATCCCGCAGACGCACTCAGCGGTGGTCGTGGTGATCAACAACGAGGACGGCCCTCTCGCCAACGCCATCGTCGACCATGCGCTGAAGGCCATCATGCCGGCGCGGTCGGCGGCGGTGCCGGTCACCACCGGGCCCTCCACTGCCCGAGAGGATCGCGGCGAGATCCCGCGCGTCCAGGGCCCGGAGCCAGGGGTCGCCGCGCTCGCGCTCTTCAAGGCGCTGCAGTCGGGCAAGCTCGATCGAGCGCTCCTGGGCGACGAGTACAGCGTCTACGTCACCGAGGCCAAAGCGCGCGCCGCGGCGCTCCGGTTGAAGCCGTTCGGCACCCCAGGCGACGTCAAGGTTCGGTCCGTCGGCGAGCGTGGAGGCATGGAAGTGAGCTCGGTCCGCCTCTCATTCGGACGTTCGGATCTCGATGCGCTGATGTATCGCAGCCTCGACGGGAAAATTCAGGAGTATTTGCTGTTTCGACCCTGAGACGGCGGTCGGAAGCCGGCATTGTCCGGAATCGGTCACCTCGGCCGGCGATCCAAAATGCTGCGTTCCGCTTTATAAAAAGTCGAAATCTTTTTCAAAATCGACACATTTGTCTCTATTAGTCTGCGCGGAGGTCCGCTAGTATTGGCGCCGTTCACCGTTGGTTTCCACATCCGCGGAGGGTCTGACATGAGATCGAGAACGGCGGGGTTCGTCGTGTTCGTGTTCTTATGCTTCGTTGCCGCTTCAGCGTCTGCACAGAATACGCCCGGCCGGTTGACCGGATTGGTCACTGACGCACAGGGTGCGATTCTGCCCGGTGTCACGGTTACGGCCACGTCGCCGTCCTTGATCGGCGGACAGAACACCGTCACGCAAGCGGACGGCAAGTTCCTGTTCCCTGCGCTGCCGACGGGTCAGTACAAGCTCGTGTTCGAGCTCTCTGGATTCCAGAAGCTGACGCGCGAGAACGTCAACGTCGCGCTGGGCCAGACGATTTCGGTCGACGCGCAGCTTCCGCTCGCGTCGTTGACCGAGAGCGTCACGGTGACCGGCGCCTCGCCGGTGATCGACGTGTCGACGACCAAGGTCGGAACGAGTCTCAAAGGCGAGGCGCTGACCGCGATTCCCAATTCCACCGACACCTGGGGCGCGCTATCGGAAGCGCCGGGTGTCCGCATGCAGGGCTTCGACGTTGGTGGCAGCCACAAGAGCCAGCAGTCCGGCTACGAGAGCTTCGGCGTGCAGAACCAGGCGCGCGTCATCAGCGACGGCGTGGATCACACTGAGGGCGTCGGCGGCACGGGCTTCTACGAGGACTACTTCGCCAACGAAGAAGTCTCGGTGAGCGCGCTCGGCAGCGACGTCGAGATGAACTCGCCGGGCGCCGCGATCGTGACCACGATCAAGAGCGGCGGCAACACGTTCAAGGGACTCGAGAACTTCAGCTACGAGCCGGGCAGCTTCGTCGGCAGCAATGCGGCGACGCCCGACGTTGCGGCCCGAGGCTACACCTGTCCGCCGAATGGTGAGGGCGTACAACAGTGCAACAACCCGAACCTGCTGTTCTGGGAGGGCCATGCCGATCTCGGCGGCCCGGTGATGAAGGACAAGATCTGGTTCTACGGCGCCTACAACCAGTTCAAGATCGACAAGCAGGTGTCCGGCGTCGCCCAGAGCGTCGCGACCGACCTCGGCAAGTTCAACAACTACACGACCAAGGGCACGGTCAAGGCGAACAGCAACAACACGTTCATCGGTTACTTCCAGGCCGGGCACAAGCAGAAGCCGTTCCGCAATCTCTCGACGCTGGTGCCACCGCAGTCGATCCTCGCCCAGGACAGCTGGTCGAAAATGTACAAAGGCGAGTGGCAGTCGGTCTTGAGCGACCGCATGTTCCTCAACGTCAACGTCGGACGATTCACGCTCGACTGGCCGATGGTGCCCGCCGTCGATCCGCGCGCCGCCGCCGCGAACATTCCGGC
>DASSGK010000568.1:0-8652 GCA_035693505.1 Vicinamibacterales bacterium | reverse complement strand
TCAACGCCTCGCGCGCGTTGCGGGCCTTCTTCAGGAAATAGTCGCATTCGGCGATCCGGAGCTGCACGACCTCGCGATCGTCGTCTCGCGCGGACGCACGAAGCGCGTCGAACACCGGACGTGCCTGCGCGTACCGCTTGGCGCCGAACAGCCGCTCGGCGCGGCCGAGCTCCAGCTTGAAGCGCGTCGAGCCAGGCGCGATCGGCGCGACCGGCAGGCTCTCCAATTCGCCGCCGGCCAGCGGCGCGAGATCGCTGAACGGAAATTCGTAGACCAGACGCGAGTACGCCTCGGCGGCTTTGTCCGCGTGCCCCGCGGCTTTCGCGGCGCGGCCAAAGCGCATGAGCACTTCGTCGGGTGCGGTCGTCCTGGTCTTCGAGAGCGTTTCGTAGACCTGCATCGCCGCCGCCTGATCGTTCAGCGCCTCGTCGCACTCGGCTTCTTTCAGCGCCGCGGCCTCGACGAGATAGCCGACCGGGCTCTTGGCGGCGAGCGCTCGAAACGTCTGGCGCGCGTCGGCGGGTCGACCCAGCCGCAGTTCGGCCAGGCCCTGGTAGTACTCGGAATAGTGGCCGAGCGGTCCCTGCCGGAGCGCCGGCTGCATGAAGATCGGCAGCGCCTTCGCGAAATTCGAGTCGACCTCGAGCTTGACCGCCATCGCGAAGTCGTTCAGCGCGGCGGGGCGAACGGTGGTCCGCGTCACCGGCACGAGCCACAGCTGAGACAACTCGGTCGGCACGCGCGGATGATTCGTCGGTTTCAGCAAGACGACGCCTGCGGCGGACGGTTGTTGCTGCGCGCGCGGCGCCGCACCGGGCACGAGGACCGCGACAGCAACGGCGAACCACAAAAACGTCCCTTTAGACTTCACTCGTCCCTTTAAACTTCACTCGTCCCTCTAAACTTCACTTCTCACTTCCGCCTTCTCACTTCTACCTTCCAGCAGGCTGGCATCCCCGTTGGCCAGGGTGCGTACCAACTCGTCATGAAAATAATCGCCTCGGGAGCGCACGTGGGCGGGGACGCGCTGGTCGTACATCACACGCGCACGAGCGATCTCACCGCCGAGCCGCGACGCCAGGTCGCGATCCCGCCGTCCCTCGACGACTGCCGTCTCGTGATACAGCTTGATTTCGGACACCAGTAACCTTGCATATCGGCGCGCCGAGGCGTCTTCTTCACCCGCTTCGTCCACGGCGCTCGGCGAGGCCGTTGCCGCCGGCGGCTCGGCCTGCTGGGTGAGCGCGCGCGCCGTCTTGAAGGCCGTCAGCGACTCCAGGCTCTTCGCGGTGTAACGCACCAACAGCTCGAGATATTCGGTCCGGGAAGGAAGATTTGCCGTGGATAGGTCGCGATCGACGGCGAAAATCGCCACGACCTGCCCGGCGAGCGCGATGGGAACGGCCAGAACCTGTTCGTCACGGGCGGTCGCGTTTCGCGCGGCCGCTTCCGCGATGGGCCCGGACGCGTCCTCCGGCGATTGAACGGCCGGCGTGTCCGCTTCGTCGGTCCCGGCCGGCCGCCAGCGGTGCAACAGCCCTCCCCGCAGGAGCCAGAGGCTCACGCCCGATGCGTGTTGACTGGGCACCGTGACGAGCGTGTCGAGCATCTCGGTCAGCGACTGCGCTGCGTCGATGGCGCGCATCGCCTCGGCGAGCCGCTCGAGATCCTGGCCTGTGTCTGAAACGTTCGCGGCTTCGAGCTGCGCGTCCCGCCGGCCGGCTTCGCGCCCGGCCGCGAGGCCTTGCTCGTGCGCCTCCCTCCACGCGGCATCACGCGTCTCTCGGCGGGCCGCTTCCACCGCGAGCTCGAGCTCGTGACGGGTGGCTTCGATGACGGAGGGATCGCGATCGTACGGCGCTGCCGCGACCAGTTCTGCGGAGGCGCGCTGCACGTGCTGATGAATCTCGCCGCGGAGGCGCTCGGTAAGCGTTTCGAAAGCTCTGGTGAGCTGCTCTTCAAAGGTCATGTGTTCGACGCACGAATCATGGCCGATCGCTCCGAAAACTGACGCCTTGCGAACGCGCGACCCGAGCCGCTCTTCAGGTACTTCTCAAAACGAGCAGCCGTACTCGTGTTGGCAAATTCAACCGAAACCAGCAACTTCCACGGACGGAACTTCCTCGTATGAATCGATCCGCCCGCGTTGTGCCAATCGAGGCGTGCAACAGGATCGGAAGAGAGTCCCGTGTAGTGTCTACCCGCGTCGATCTCGCTTTCCAGGTCCGCCTTCCGCCTTCGCGGCTTCGCCGCTTCGGCGTGACAGACTTCGCGTTGTCAAAGACTCGCTTGCCAAGACGTAGCTCGCCGAAGGCGAGCGAAGTCTGGAGGCGGGGGGATTCGCACCCCCGTCCGAAGATGTAAGACCGAAGGCGTACTACGTTGCGTAGCCGCTCCTGTTATTTCGCCCCTGGCGTGAAGGAGCGACGGAAACCGCCAGGGACT
Source organism: Vicinamibacterales bacterium (assembly GCA_035693505.1). GTDB lineage: Bacteria > Acidobacteriota > Vicinamibacteria > Vicinamibacterales > CAVVIG01 > CAVQFC01. The sequence goes on along the minus strand of DASSGK010000568.1, from coordinate 6,207 downwards.
AGCCCCGAAAAATCTCGTCGCCGCCGTCCGAGACAGCCGACGGCGACCAGCCTACTGAATGACGTTCGACCCCCAGCCCGTAGGTTGGCCGGGGCGAACGCTCACAGGTTATTAAGCTGCGAGAGCGAGCTGCGTATTCGCAGTTGTGGTTTTCCACCGGATTTACGAGTCAGTGGAGCTCGGCAACGCATCCTTCGACCATCAACCTCCGTCGAAACTAGTCGCCCCCGTGCGTACCGTAATTGTACGGTCCCAGACGTACGCGGTCAAACGATTCTGCCTGTTGGAGTTGTTGGGCTGCACGTCCGCCTCCCGCTACAATCCCTCCCGTGCACTTCGTCTACATCGTCCGCTGCGCGGACGGGACGCTGTATACCGGGTACGCTCGCGATCCGCACGCTCGCGTGAAGATGCACAACGCCGGCCGCGGCGCGAAGTACACATCCGGACGCCGGCCCGTGCGGCTGATCTATTCCGAATCGTTCGCGTCGATTGGAGATGCGCTGCGGAGGGAGCGCGCGCTGAAGCGGCGGAGCCGCGCGCAGAAGGAGGCCCTGATAGGCCGCCGCGTCTCCCGGCGGAAGCACGGAAGACGCGGCGGATCGAACTAGGAAACGCGAACGTTCTCGGCGCGCGGTCCCTTCGGTCCCTGGCCCTTTTCGAACGTCACAGCTTGCCCCTCACGCAGGTCGTCGAACCGGGTGCCGGCGCAGGCCGAGTTGTGGAAGAAGTACTCGTTGCCGTCGCTCGCGAGGATAAAGCCGAAACCCTTATCGCTGACGAGTCGCTTGATCGTGCCGTTCGTAGGTGCCATTGCGAATCTCTCCTTGAGACGTGTGCTCTTGAATTGATCTGCGCAGGACGGGGTGTTTCCAGGAAGTCCGGCCCACGCTTGAAGGCCGGTAGCGCTTGTGAAAGCTGGCTGGCCTAGATCTAGAGCAAATCAAGCATACCCTATCCGCGTCGAAAAGTCAGTCAGCTCCAAAAGCCAGGAGGACGTTGCCCGGCCGCAAGCCGAAGACGCCGTAGCCGGAGCCGACATACAGCATCCCGCCGGCGACCACCGGGGCCGGGCCGTTCATCGACCCGCCTTTCGCCCGCAACCCGTTGATAGTCGGGAACTCGCGGTTGGTGTCGAACTTCCAGACGATGCGGCCGTCGGTCGACGAGTAGGCCCGGACCTCGCCGTCGTTCGAAGGCGAGAACACGATCCCGGGAATCGCCGTGACGGCCGAGAATTGCGCGCTGCTGCACGCCCGGCTCGGCTTCCCGCAGGCGGGAGTCTCCGGCGCGGCATACCAGGCGCGGGCGCCTGTGGCGAGCTCGACGGCGTGGAGGCCGCCCGGCATGGGCGCGTAGATCTCGGCCACCGGCACGTAGACGCGTTCGGCGTCGGCCGCGATACCCCACTGAATCCCGCCCAGGCCGCTGCCGCCGCCCGCACGATAGTGCCAGACGATTTCACCTTTCCTGTCGGGATCGAGCGCATAGACCACCCCGGACTTCTGTCCGGCCACCACGAGACTGCGACCGCCGGGTAGCGCCGCGAGCACGGGTGACGCACCGAAGTCGAAGTCGGGCCCCGCGCGCTCGCCGCAGTTCACGTCGCCCGGCGTGCAGCCGAACACGTCCGGCGTCGACGGCGCCATCTGACGCGCCCAGCGCATCGCACCGGTCTTGAGATCGAGCGCGATCACCGCGTCGGTCGTCGGCTGCGCGTGGCCGCTGTACGTGTTCCCGACGCCGACGTAAATCGCGCCGCGCTTGACGTCGATCGTCGGCGCCGACCAGATGGCGCCGCCCGATGGGCCACGAAGTTCGGTGCCGTCGGCGTACGCGCGCAGCAGATGCGGCTCCTCGGGAATGGTGTAACTCTTCCAGACGATCTCGCCATCCCGAGCATTGAGCGCGACGATGCTGCCGCGAAAGGTGCAGCAGGCGTAGCCGGGCGGCTTGCCGCCTTCTTCGTACGAGGAGGTCGGCACGTACAATCGATCGCCATACAGCGTTGGAGATCCGGTCAGCCGCACCAGCGGATGATCGTCGACCTTCCGGATCCACAGCTGGCGGCCGGTCGTCGCATCGATCGCGTAGACGAACCCTTTCTGATCGGAGAAGTACGCAGCATATCCTGCCTCGCCTGAACGCGAACGCGCGCCCGCCTCGCCGTAGCTCGGTTGACTGTCTGACGAGCGAAGGCGGGCGTGAAGGCGGGGACCGATCGAGATGGACGCGCGCACACCGCCTTGCGCCGCGAACGTCCACACGACGCAGCCGCTCACTGCGTCGAGCGCGTAGACCGTTCCGTTCTGACTGCCGACGTAGAGGCGTCCGCCGGCGATCGTCGGCTGCCCCCACGACGAGGTCGCGTCGGGAAATCCAAATGCCCATTTGAGGTGCAGATGCGGAACCTGCTCGGCGGTCAGTCGGGCCTGCGCCGCAGATTGGAAGTGCGTGTTGTCGATGCCCGGTCCCCAACCGTTCCACTGAGGACCCGCGCGCGGATCGCCGGGCGAAGCACGCCGGCCTGTCCCGAGCCGCGTCGAGGGAACACAATTTCCTATCGTGTTGACGGTGAGCGGTGCGCGAAGCTTGCGCCCGGTGAGGAATTCGGCGATCGCGCGCCGCTCTTCACCGCTGAGCGCGAGCCCCTGATACTTCATGGACCCCGCAGTCAGCGCGTCGATGATGGCCTGCGGCGATCGTCCGTGAAGCACCTCCGGCGAGGGCGCACGCGCATCGTCTCCGCTGTGACAGCCGGCGCAGCTGGCGGTAAACAACGCGGCACCCGTTGAGGACGCGGAAGCATCGGGTGGTTGCGTCGAGACTGGCCTCACCAGGAGGCCGGCCAGGAGGAGCGTCGTGAAAGCGGCCGGCGCCGCGAGACGTGAAATGGCGACCCTACGCCAGCCGGACGTTCTCGCCGCGCGGGCCCTTCGGACCTTGACCTGTGTCGAACGTCACCGACTGCCCTTCGCGCAGCTCGTTGAACGGCGTCTGACAGCTGGACTGGTGGAAGAAGTACTCGTTGCCGTCGCCCGCCGCGATGAAGCCGAAGCCTTTGTCGTGGACGAGCCGTTTGATCGTGCCGGTGGTCGTCGGCATAGCGTCTCCTTGTCGATCGGTCGTTGTGCTACTGCTTCTGCTGTCCGGTCTTGCTCACGGTCATGTCGCTCAGCACCTGGCTGTCGACGGAATACAAGGTGAACGGCTGATACATCTCGTCCCAGCTCTGTTCGGACCAGTACACTTCGAGATTCGGCGCCGGGTTCCACCGGTTCTTCGGCGAGTTGTCGTACTTGCCGATCCCGAGAATCTTGCTGCCGGCGGGAATCTTGAGCGGGGTCTCGAGCTCGTATTCGATCTGCCAGTTGAAGTCGAACTTCGGCACGTCGAGGATCGTCTGCTCGCGGCCGTCCGGGTACACGACGACCCAGCGCAGGCTCTTGCCGCGCAGGTGCATGTGCGGCGACATCGCGTACAACGTGATGTCCTCGGTCACCGGCGTGATGCCGGTCAGCGACCAGTCTTCCGCATACGGCGGGATGTTCGGCGTCTTGCTGCGGCGCCGCGTGCTGCCCTCGTCGGCCGTGTACTCGACTTCCTTGCCCTCGGCGCGATACAGCGAGAGACCGCCCTTGGTGGTCGCGAGCGCGTCTCCCGCCTGGCGAATCAACAGCTCGTGCGTCACCTGTGCCTTGTTGAACCAGATGCCGAGGCGCGTGCGATCGACGGTTTCCTTGCCGATCGGGTTGTAGTGAATCTGCCAGTTGATGTACTTGCCGGCAGGAATACGTTTGCCGATGTCGGTGCGGTGCGAGTCGACTCCGCGTCCCGGCACCCATGAGAGCAGCTTGTTCGCGCCTGGCAGGGCCGTGTCGTCCGCGCGTCCCGCGGCGCCGGCGCCGCGATCGGTCGAGGCTTTCCCGTCCGCCATCACCAGACGGCCGTTGACGATCTTCGCGCCTTCAGGAATGTCGACGACGAAGACGCCGGCGTGGTGCACGACGGCGCGATTGCCTGGACGAATCTCGAGCGTCTCGGCGAAGCGATCCTCGGTCCACGGCACCTTCGAATAGAACATCTGCACGCCGAGCTCCCCTTCCGCGGGGATCGTGAAGTCGACGGGCATTTCCAGGATCGCGTCCGGCTCGCGGCCGTACGTCCAGCCCTCGGCGAACTTCGGCAGCGGCGGAAGGTCCGCATCGTTGCCCTTCGGCGCACCGCCGTCCACCCACGCGACGATGGTGTCGATCTGCGCTTGCGTGAGGCTGCGATCGTTGCGCATCTTCAGCGAGTGCGCGGGGTCGGCGCCCCACGGCGGCATCTCGCGCGCGACGACCTTGTTCTTGATCACCTTGGCCCATGGCCGCGCGTCCTCGTACGACGTGAGCGTCATCGGCGCGACTTCACCCGCGCGATGGCAGGTCGCGCAGTTGTTGAACATGATGGGCGCGACGTCTTTGGAGAACGTGGGCACGTTCGCCGGGGCGGCGTACGCGCTGGCCACAACCGCGAGCGACCCGACAAGCAGACAAGCCACGCGTCTCATGCAGCCTCCATGCAGGGCACAGATCCTGCGCCGTGCGCCGCGTAGTTTAGCTCATTTGGGCGCCGGGGCACATGAGGGAGACACCATCGTGACAGACGTCATATTGAGCCGGCTCATGGGCTCCGCCTTGATGAGCAGCCCCTTGATCACGACGGTGTGATCGCGATGCGCGGGGAGGTTGAACTCCGACACGCCGATCAGCTTGAAGGCGTTTTTGCCGATGGGCGCGGTCGTGGGGATGTCCTTGGCCGCCGGAGCGTTCGCGCTGCTCGGAGTCGGGTCGGTGGCGCTCGTCAGCGTCCAGTTGTTCGGCGTCGCTTCCTTCAGGCAACCCGTGACGCTGACGATTTCCACTTTATTGGACGCCGGCGCGGCCTGCGCCAGGCCGAGCAGCAGAATCAGGGTCGTCATGGGCCGTATGATACCGCCGGTGCGCGACCAATGCTTCCGGCTGGCGCGTCTGGTGGTGGCGGTCATCGGCATCACGGCGGCGTCGGCCACGGCCCACGATCTCGAGAAGACGCAGGTCGTCATCACGTTCGCCGCCGACGGATCGTTTGTCGCCGACGTCGCTAACGATCCCGCCTGGTTGAAGCTGCGGCTCGAGTCGATTCCGGGACCGTTCGCCGATCGCGTCGTGTTCTGGGTGGACGGTCACGAGATTCATCTGGAATCAGTCGAGTTTAGGAACGGCGAGCCCGCCGTCAACCGCTTGCGGGGCCGCGTGCCGACCAACGCCCGCACGCTCCGGTGGTTCTACGGACTGGTCATCGATCCCTATCCGCTGACGATCCGCCGCGCCGACGGCCGGGCGATCGTCGAGGAGATCCAGGCCAATGCCTGGAGCGGCACGATCGATCTGTCGGGACAATTCCATGAGCCGGTGCTGAGCCAGCGCAGCGTCGGGATTCTTCTGGCCGGACTGCTGCTCATCCCACTCGCACTCCGACTAGCCACGAAACGCACGAAACCACGAAACGCACGAAATATTGTGTTCGTGTTTTTCGTGTTTTCGTGGTTTTCGCGGTGAGGGTTGCCAGCCTTCCTACGGTTGCGATGTGCTGGTCGCCGGTGCCTTCACGAACTTCTGAATCCGCTGCCCGTACGTGTCGGCCGCGTACACCGCACCCTTCGAGTCGACGACGATGCCGTGCACCCAGTCGAATTCGCCGGGCCCCCATCCCTGCTTGCCCCACACCGCGGTGATCTTGCCGGTCTTCAGATCGAAGCGGAGCACGCGCTCGTCCTTGTGGTCCGCGATCCAGCCAATGCCGTCGGTGCCTTTGCGCGAGATGTTGATGTCCCACGGATTCCAGTCGTTGCGGATTTCGCGGATGTAGTTCAGGTTCTTGTCGAACACCTCCACGCGGTGGCCCTCACGATCGATGATGTAGAGATTCTCCTGCGCGTCCACGGCGAGCTTGTGAGGGAGATTCCACTCGCCGGGTCCGGTCCCCTTGTCGGGCGGACCGCCCGCGCCTTTGGCGACCTGCTTGATGAACTTGCCGGTCTTGTCGAAGAGGATGACGCGGTTGTTGCCGTAGCCGTCGGTCACGATCATGTTGCCGTTGTGCAGGATCGCGATGCCCGACGGCAGATTCAGGTGCGTCGCGTCGTTCCCCTTCTCGTTGGTCGTCCCGAGCTGCAGCAGGAAT
>DASSGK010000567.1:0-77609 GCA_035693505.1 Vicinamibacterales bacterium | reverse complement strand
CTGTTCGCTCGCGACGACGCGGACTGACGAGGACCAGTGGCGATAGCCATCGTGTTCGAGACGGATCGCATGCGAACCGACCGGGACGGATGGCAGCGCCATCGGCGTCGTGCCGACAAGGTTGCCGTCCATGAACACTTTCGCGCCGGTCGGCCTCGAGTCGACGGCGAGCGCCCCGACAAACCGCTCGGGCGCCGACGGCGCCTGCGGTCGCGACGACGCGGCCGTTCGAACGGGCGCGAGTTCCAGGGTTAGCGACTGCGCGGGGCGTGACGCGCTCACGACCACGCGCCGCTCTTCCATCACGTACCCCTCGTGCGTGACTTTCAGATGATGGGTGCCCCGGGCCAGATTGCGAATCGTCGCGGGCGTCGGACCGTAGTCCTTGCCGTCAACGGACACATGGGCGCCAGCCGGCCGTGTGCGAATGAGCAGTCGCCCTTCGACGGCTGCCGTTTGCGACTTCTGGTCGCTCGCGTCGGATTTCTGAGGAGCCGAACCGGCCTTCGCGTTGACGGTGTCGGGTTTTGGAGGTGCTGGTTCGGATTTTTCAGCAGAGGTGTCCGGTTTCTTCGCATCGGCGGCAGGCGCCGGACTCGTCGCGTCCGCCTTCTGAGTGTCAGCGGCTGCCTTCTGAACGCCGGCGTCCGGCTTGGCGGCTGCAGGTGCGACGGCCACGTTCGGCGCGGCCTCCTGTCGTGATCCCGAGAAGAATCCGGCCGCGAATCCGATGGCGATGCCGACCCCGAGCGCCAACACCAGAGGCCAGACAGCCGAGCGGGTTCGTTCCAGTGCGGACAACGGCTCTGAGGCGTGTCCGGTGATGAAACCGGCCGGACCTGATGTCGCTGATGGAGAAAACGCAGGCTCAATCGGCATGTCGACTGCGGGTTGGTGCGAGAGTCCCGGCTCGGAAAAACTGGACGGCGGGACATCGACGTCCGCGAGCGGCAGGTCCTCTGCGGCATCAGGCTCCGGAGGCTCCATGTCGTTGAGAAGCGCGGTGGCCGGCACCACCGTCGTCTCCAGCGGCAAAGTATCGTCGATGGAAGCGTCTGCCGCCGCGCTCTCGGATGTTTCGTCGAGCGGAAGCCGAGGCGCCTTCTTTCGTACGGGGCGCCGTTTCGCGGGCGCGGCCGGTTCGGCCTCGACGGCCACGTCGGGACACGCGTTCTTGAGCGCTTCAGCAAATGCGAGCGCCGTCTCGAATCGCTCCTCGGGATTCTCGGCGAGCGCGCGCGCAAACACATCGCGGAGCGCGCGCGGATCGGTTCCGGCGATGTCGCCGAGGCGTTCAGCCGCGCGTGCGCCCACGCCGCTGACCCGTTTGCCCCACATCAGCTCGTGCATCAAAGCCGCGAGACTGAACACGTCGGCACGCCGGTCCCACTCGGCGCCGGCAATCCGTTCCGGCGCGGTGTACGGGCGCCGCACGGGAGCGACCACACCGATGCGTTCAAGCGCTTGGGCGACGCCGATGCCGGTGAGTCGCGTGTCGTCGGATGACAGCAGCAGATCGCGAGGATGCAGCGCTCCATGCGTGACATGCACGGCCGCCGCGTAGTCGAGCGCGCCGGCCAACTGGGTCGTCACTCGAAGCACGTTTCCCGCTGGCGCGGGTCCGTATTCACGCACGGCAAGGTCGAGCGAGTCGGCGGCGACATAGTCCTGGACGAGAAACGCCGATGCTCCGCTGATCCCGGTCGCGAGCGGGGCCGCCAGCGCCGGATGTGTCAGGTCCGAGGCGATAATCCGCTCGAACTCGGCCACGAGCTGGTGTGTTCTCTCTGGCGGCAGGTCGAGTTTGACGAGCTTGACGGCGACCAGACGCTCGCGCGTCGAATCGTACGCTCGAAAAACGGGGCCCAGTGTCCCCGCGCCGATCTGGTGAAGCACGCGAAACGGTCCGAAGGCGTCGGGGGGTGCGTCGCCAGCAGCGTCAGTGTGCAGTGAAGAACTCCTCGGGAAGGCGCGTTCATGGTAACACGAAACTGCACGCAACCGAGCCCGTCCGATCGGCGTCTTAGTGCTGTTGCATCAATCGAATAGCGCGTCCCCGCGGCTTGACAGTCCGCGCGGCGCTTTGACAGAGTAGGCGTTCCGGTGCAGGTCAACTCAGCCGAGCCTTCAACTTCATCCCCGGACGGGGCCTCCGTCCGAATTCCGGTCGACGTCCGGAGATTCCCGTGGATTCGGCGGCTCGCCGCCGACTACGCGTACGACTTCCGATCGGTCGCGCCGTTTTTTTCTGGCGATCCGGCCGATCGCAGCGCGTGGGCCGACGCGATCGCGCGAACGCAGGCGCACGATCGTCGCCGAAGCGAGATCGCCGGCGTCATCGCGCAGCAGCAGGAGCGTCGCGGCGCACCGCCGGCGGCGCGTGAGGCCGGCCGCTTGCTCGCCGATCGGCAGACGGTGGCGATCGTCACCGGCCAGCAGGCCGGGCTCTTTGGCGGACCGCTCTTCACGCTGTACAAGGCGCTCACGGCGATCAAGCTCGCCGAACAGGTATCGCGCGATCACAAAGTGCCCGCCGTCGCCGTGTTCTGGATCGACGCCGAAGATCACGATTGGGAGGAAGTCCGTTCGTGTACGGTGTTCGATGATGCGCTGACGCCGCGCAGCGTGGCGCTGCCGGCACGGCCCAACGTCGAACCAGCCCCCGTCGCCACCATCACCCTCGACGAGTCCATCGTCGAAGTGCTCGACGAGCTCGAGCGCCTGTTGCCCCCTACCGAATTCCGCGGATCGATCATCGACGGCTTGCGCCGCGCGTACGCGCCCGGCATCGGCATGGCCGACGCGTTCGGTCGCTGGATGGAAGAAGTGCTCGGAAACCGCGGACTCATCGTGTACGACTCGTCCGATGCCGCGTCGAAGCCGATTGTCGGGGACGTCTTCGCGCGCGAGCTGTCCAATCCGGGTCACACGGTGAAACTCGCGGCGCTCGCGGGATCGGACCTGACGGCGCGCGGCTACCACGCGCAGGTCCACGCACAGGACGACAGCCTCGCGCTGTTCTATCTCGAAGGGGGCCGGCGGGCCATCCGTCAGCAGGACGGGCGCTTCCTCGTCGGCGATCAGCAATTCGCCGCGCCGGCGCTGGTCGCGCAGGCGACGTCGCAGCCGGCCGGCTTCAGTCCGAACGTCCTGCTCCGGCCGATCGTACAGGACACGATCTTCCCCACCATCTGTTATGTGGCGGGACCCAACGAGCTCGCCTACCTCGGCCAGCTGCGAGGCGTGTACGCGCATTTCGGCGTGCCGATGCCGCTCTTCTATCCTCGCGCGTCGGCGACCGTTCTGGATTCGGCGGCCCTGCGGTTCCTTACGAAATACAAATTGCCGCTCGAGGCGCTCCAGGCGCAGGACGAAGCCGCGCTCAACGAGCTGCTGAAAACGCAAATCCCGCCCGTCGTCGAGGAATCGTTTGCCGAGGCGGAGAAAACCATCGAGGCGCAGATGACGCGCCTGATCGCGGCGATGCCCGCGCTCGATCCCACGCTCGAAGGCGCCGCGCGGTCGACGCTGGAGCGGATGCAGCGCGATCTCCAGACGCTGCACGGCAAGATGATCCAGGCGGCCAAGCGCCGCGACGAAACCCTGCGCCGGCAGTTCATCCACGCCCGGGCGCTCGCCTTCCCCGGCGGCCATGCCCAGGAGCGCACCGTCGGTTTCCTGTCCTTCCTGAATCAATACGGTCCAGCGCTCGTCGATCGCCTGGATGAGGAACTCCCGCTCGACCTCGGGCGGCATTGGATTGTGACCATCTAGAGACCGATAAACTGGGGCTGAGGGGTCTGGGCTGGCCAAACCGCGTACACGGACCGCACGGTACCGAATACGGATCGTCGGACTCTGGCGGAAGCGCTGGGCGCGCATCGCCACAGCGGTGCTCGCGGTTCCGGCGATCCTTCTCGTCGTCGCCGCCGCCTACTATTACGTCCGCTTCTCCCGACTGATCGACGCCCGGCTGCACGGCGAACGCTCGACCGTGTTCCCGCGCGTGCTGGCCCGCCCGCTGGAGCTTCGACGCGGTCAGTCGATGACCGAGCAGCAGCTGGTCGATCGGCTCAACGAGCTCGGCTACGCGCACCGCGATCAGCTGGAGAAGGCCGGGGAATTCGCGATCGGTGCCGGCGCGGTGGCCATCATGCCGCGCGTCTCCGAGCTGAACGGCCAGGCGGTCCGCGTCATCTTTCAACGGCCGCCCGCACCCGATCCGAAAGCCGCGGCGCGAGGGAAAAAGCCGCCGCCACCGCGCGTCCCCGACCGCGTCCAGCGCCTGGAGATCGGGACGAAGCCCAGCGAACGTCTTGTTCTGGATGCTCCGGTATTGACCGCGCTCGGCGGCGAGCGCGAGAAGCGGCGACCGGTGGCCCTGGCGGCCATTCCCGAGCGCATGCAGCAGGCCGTGCTTGCGATCGAAGATCGCCGGTTCTACGAGCATCCTGGATTCGATCCGATCGGCATGGTCGGCGCGGTGCTCTCGAACATTCGAGGCAAGCGCGCGTACACGGCCGGCGCCAGCACCATCACGCAGCAGGTCGCGCGCAACGTCTTCCTGCCGAAGATGTTTCCGGGCATGACGCTGCAGGAAGCGCGGCAGAAGTCGTTGCGGCGCAAGGCGCTCGAAATCTGGGTGTCGTTCATCATCACGACGCGCGCGTCGAAGGACGCGATCCTCGAGATGTACCTGAACGACATGACCCTCGGTCAGCGCGGATCGTTCGGCATCGTCGGCGTGCCGGAGGCCGCGAGGCTGTTCTTTGGAAAGGACGTCAGCAACATTACGCTGGCCGAGGCAGCCACCATCGCAGGGGTGTTCCAGTCGCCATCAGCGCTGTCCCCGTTCAACAACCCGGCGCGGTGCAAAGATCGGCGCAACATCGTTCTGCAATCGATGGTCGACGCCGGGTACGTCAACCAGGAGGCTGCCGACCGCGCGATTCACGAGCCGCTCGTCATCGTCCAGCGCGCCCTCGAAGCGGAGGCGCCGTATTTCGTCGATTTCGTCGGCCAGACGCTCGCCGAGCAATATCCAGGGCTCACCACGACGACGACACAGGCCGTCGACGTTTACACGACGCTCGATCTGCATCTGCAGCGCCTGGCGCAGGATGCGGTTCGCGATGGGCTGACGCAGGTCGACAGTCTGCTCGCCAAGCGAAAACGCGGCAAGGCCGAAGCGGCGCTGATTGCCGTCGATCCGCGGACGGGTGAAATCCTCGCCTTCGTCGGCGGACGCTCCTACAACCAGTCGCAGTACAACCGGGCGATCGTCGCACGCCGTCAGCCCGGGTCAGTCTTCAAGCCGTTCGTGTTCCTGACGGCCTTCGAGCACGCACGCGACGAGGGCCGCACCGACGTCACGCCGGCGTCAATCACCCTCGACGAGCAGGAGACGTTCGAGTTCGACGATCAAGTGTGGACGCCGGAGAACTACGAGCACGAATACGACGGTCCGATTACGTTCCGTCGCGCGCTCGCGCACTCGCGCAACCTCGGTACGATTCACGTCGCGCAGCAGGCCGGTTACGACCGCGTGGCCGCGTTCTGGAAGACGCTCGGTCTCGGTGCGCCGCCCAAGCCGTACCCCTCGATTGCGCTCGGAGTTTTCGAGGCGACGCCTTACGAGATCGCCACCGCGTACACCCTGTTTCCCAACGGCGGCATGATGCGTTCGCTCCAGCACATCTCGCGAATCATCACCGGCGGCAAGGACGTGTTGAAGAAGAACCCCGTGGTCGCCCGTCAGGTGTCACAACCCGACACGACGTTCCTGGTGACCAACATGATGCGAAGCGTGCTGAACGAGGGCACCGCGGCCGCCGCGCGGTCGATGGGGTTCACACTCGACGCGGCCGGCAAGACCGGCACCACCAACGACCTGCGTGACGCCTGGTTCGCCGGCTTCACTCCGGAGCTGCTCACCGTCGTCTGGGTGGGTTTCGACGACAATCAGCCGGTGGGCCTCAGCGGCGCGCGTGCGGCGCTGCCGATCTGGACGCAGTTCATGAGGAACGCCCTCGCCGGCCGCACGAGCGTGCCGTTCACCGTGCCCGACGGGATCGCGTTTGCCGAGATCGACGCGGAAACCGGCAAGCTCGCGACGTCGTTGTGCCCCAAGGTGATTCGGGAGTCGTTCATCGCCGGCACCGAGCCGCACGAGGTCTGCGACGTTCATCGCTGATATTGCAGGATGGTGGAATTGCAGGATTGCAGAAAGGGAAAGATGAAGATCTTCGCCCCTCCCTTCCTGCAATCCTCCAATTCTGCAATCCTGCAATGTGGAGCACTATAATTCCCAAAGATGAATCGCGAAGTCTTCGCCGCAGTCGCTGACGCCCTGGAACGTGGCGAGCCCGCGGCCCTGGTGACGATCGTCTCGACCACGGGCTCCACGCCGCAGCGCGTCGGGGCGAAGATGCTGGTGTTCGGCGATGGCCGGATCGTCGGGACCATCGGCGGCGGCTGCTACGAGAACGACGCGTTCGGCAAGGCGCGGGAAGCGATCCGCAGCCGTGCGCCGCAGCTCGTCCACTACGAGCTCGACGACGACTTCGCGCAGGAGACCGGCCTGGTGTGCGGCGGACAGATGGACGTGTATATCGAACCGATCGAGCCGTCGCCTGAGCTCTACATTGTCGGTGCCGGCCACGTGGGCTTCCACCTCGCGCGCATCGCGCAGGAAGTCGGGTTCCGCGTGCATGTGGCGGACGACCGCGAGAAATTCGCCAACGTCGAGCGGTTCCCCACGGCCGCCGAAATTGTCGTCGACGATATTCCCGCGTGGATCGAGCGGGCGCCAATCCCGCCGCACGCGTACGTCGTCATCGTCACGCGCGGGCACACCAACGATCTCGAAGCGCTCCGCGCGCTCGCGCCTCGCGACCTGCGGTATCTCGGGTTGATTGGCAGCCGCGCGAAGGTCGCACGAATCTACGAAGCGCTGTCGGCCGATCAGATGCCGGCCGAACTGCTCGCGCGCGTGCACGCGCCGATCGGCCTCGACATCGGCGCGGTGACGCCGCAGGAAATCGCCGTCAGCATTCTCGCCGAATTGATCGCCGTCAAGCACGGCAAGGAACACCCGACATCGCTTCGGTGGACTCCTCCCGCGCTCCGCTCGGCTGCGAAACCTGAGAAGTTAGAAGTAAAAAGCTGAACGCCAAAGTCTCTGGACTTCTACCTTCCAAGTTCTAACTTCTAACTTCTAACTTCTAACTTTGATGTCATCTCTCCTGATCCGTGGCGGAACGATCCTGACGCTGAACGATCGCCTGGACGTCGTCGAGGGCGATGTCTCGATTGTTGACGGCCGGATCGCCGCGATCGGGCCGACCCTGGACGGCCGTCACGATCGGACCGTGGAGGCACGCGGCGGCTACGTGCTGCCGGGACTCATTCAGACACACGTCCATCTGTGTCAGACCTTGTTCCGGGGCTACGCCGACGATCTCGCGCTGATGGATTGGCTCCGGACGCGCGTGTGGCCGATGGAAGCCGCGCACAACGCCGAGTCGCTGCGCGCTGCAGCGCGGCTGGCCGCCACCGAGTTGTTGTGCAGCGGCACGACGGCGGTCCTGACGATGGAGACGGTGCACGACACTGACGTCGTGTTCGACGCGGTGGCCGAGAGCGGACTGCGAGCGACGATCGGCAAGTGCATGATGGACTTCGACGCGGAGGCGCCGAAACGGCTCCACGAAGGCACGCGCCAGTCGATCGACGAGAGCCTCGCCATCCGCGCGCGGTGGCACGGCGCGTCGAATGGGCGTCTCCGCGCGGCGTTCGCGCCGCGGTTCGCCGTCTCGTGCTCACGCGAGCTCCTGGAGGCCGTCGCGAGCTTGTCGGACTCGCACAAAGCGCTCGTGCACACGCACGCGTCGGAATCCCGCGAGGAGATTGCGATCGTGCAGAAGGCCACCGGCGCGCGCACGAACATCGAGTACCTCGCGAACGTCCATCTCGCATCACCGCATCTGTGCGCGGCGCACTGCGTGTGGGTGGACGATCGCGATCAGCAGCTGCTGGCCGATCACGACATCAAGGTGATGCACTGCCCGGGGTCCAATCTCAAGCTCGGATCCGGGATCGCGCCGGTTGCGGAGATGCGCGCGCGCGGCATCACCGTGTCGCTTGGCGCCGACGGCGCCGCGTGCAACAACCGTCTCGACATGTTCGAGGAGATGCGGCTCGCCGCGGTGCTGCAGGCGACACGACGGGAGCCGGGGATCCTGCCGGCGCGGGATGTTCTCTGGATGGCCACACGCGCGGGGGCGCGGACGCTCGGCTTGGAACACGAGATCGGATCGCTCGAACCCGGCAAGAGGGCCGATGTGATCGTCGTCGATCGTGATCGTCCGCACCTCGCGCCGGGCCCGGATCCCTATTCGACGCTGGTCTACGCGGTCCGCGGCAGCGATGTCCGAACCACGATCGTGGACGGCGAGCTGCTCGTCGATGAATTTGCTCCGGTCCGCGTGGACCGGACCGAGATTACGGCCGAGGCGCGCGCAGCGGCGCGCAACCTAGCCGTCCGCGCCGGCCTGTAGGACCGTCCCGTCTCAGAGGTTCCGTCTCAGAGGTTCCGTCTCAGAGGTCCCGTCTCAGAGGTTTTACCTCTGAGGTATTCGGGGACGGCACCTGTTCTGTGCTGCCGCGGATCAATGTAAACTAGTCGCCACGCGAGAGTTGCTCTCTTTTTTCAGGAGGATTTTCATGGTCAGCCGATTGAACGGCCGGCTTCCGTGGCTGGTAGCCTGCGCCGCCGTCATCACACTGGCGCTCGGTGCACCGGCCCTGGCCCAGTCCACCGGCATGGTCCGCGGCGTCGTGAAAGACGCTTCCGGCAAGCCTGTCGAAGGCGCCAAGATCACGATCGACGCCGACGCCAACAACCGCCATTTCGAGACCAAGTCGGACAAGAAGGGCGAGTTCCTGCAAATCGGCCTGGCGCCCGGCGCCTACAAGGTGACCGCCGAGAAAGACAAGGTCGTCTCGGCACCGAGCAACGTGACCGTGCGAATCGCGGCGGGAAATCCGATCACACTCGTCTTGGGCGCTGGCGGCGGCGTGTCGCCTGAAGCCGCGGCCAAGGCGACCGCGATGAAGAAGGCCTTCGAGGAAGGCGTCGCCGCGAGCCGCGCGGGAAACCACGACGCGGCGATCACGAGTTTTCAGTCGGCCGCGGAGATGAACCCGAACTGCTTCGACTGCTACTACAACATCGCTTACTCGCAGACGCAGAAGAAGGACTACGACAAGGCCGAGGCTGCGTACAAGAAGGCGATCGAGCTCAAGGCGGATTACGCCGAGGCGTACAGCGGGCTCGCCAACGTGTACAACGCGCAGCGCAAGTTCGACGAGGCCGCGACGGCCAGCGCGAAGGCGATGGAATTGAGCGGCGGCGGCGCCGCAGGTGCGGCGGGCGGCGGCGGCAACGCGGACGCCATGTTCAACCAGGGCGTGATTCTCTGGAACGCCGGGAAGATTCCTGAGGCGAAGAAGCAGTTCGAGGGCGCGATCGCCGCGAACCCGAACCACGCGGAATCGCACTATCAACTCGGCATGGCGCTCGTGAACGAAGGCAACCTCGCAGGCGCCGCGACGGAATTCGAAACCTATCTGAAGCTGGCCCCCTCGGGCCCGAACGCGGCCACTGCGAAGGGCATTCTCGGCACGCTGAAGAAATAGTGATCGACCCTTCCGCGCTCCAGGCCCGGTTGGCTGACGTTCGCGCGCGCATCGCGCGCGCGGCCGGCCGGGCCGGACGCGATCCTTCCTCCATCAGGCTCATCGCCGTCTCGAAAACATTTTCTGCGGAGCACGTGCGCGCGGCCGCCGACGCGGGTCAAATCGACTTCGGCGAGAACAAGGTTCAAGAGGCGCTGGGCAAGATGGACCAGACCTCGGATCTGCACCTGCGCTGGCATTTGATCGGACACCTCCAATCGAACAAGGCCAGGAAGGCCGCACGCTTCGATCTGGTCCACTCGGTCGACACCGCTCCCCTCCTGGAAAAACTCGACGAAGCGGCCAACGCCGCGGGACGCCGGCTGGATCTGCTCGTTCAAACCGATCTCGCGGGCGAAGCCACCAAGCACGGCGCTCGCGAAGACCAGCTGACAGCGATTTTCGAGCAGGCGCGATCCGCGCGCTCGTGCCGCTGCATCGGGCTGATGATCCTGCCGCCGGCCGTCGACGATCCCAACGCCGCACGACCCTACTTCCGCGAGCTCCGCGACGTGCGGGACCGGCTGCTGGCTCGAGGCGTGGACGCGTCGATGCTCCAGGAGTTGTCCATGGGCATGAGCCACGATTTCGAGGTGGCCGTCGAAGAAGGCGCAACGATGGTACGAGTGGGCTCGGCGATCTTCGGAGAGCGCTCCTACCCCTGACCCGACCCCTGTCCCAGGGACGCGTTCCGTCCGATAACCCACACCGGGGAGAACGACTCGCATGAATGTCAGCCCGCTCGACCTTCGCCAGCAGCGCTTTCGCAAGGCTTTCCGCGGTTTCGACCCGGTCGAGGTGACCTCGTTCCTGGCCGCTGTCGCCGACGACTACGAGCAGGCCCTCCGCGAGACCGACCGGCTGAGGCAGGATCTCATGCGCATGGAGGCGGTCCTCAACGAGCACCGCGAGCACGAAAAGAACCTTCAGAACACGCTGCTGACCGCTCAAAAGGTGTCCGACGACATCAGGGCCACCGCCGAGCTGGACGCGCAGCGGATCGTTCGCGAGGCCGAAGGCCATTCGGAGCTGCTGCTCGAACGGACCCAGGCCCGTCTCGAGGACATTCAGCGGGAGATCGACGGGCTCAAGCTGAAACGCAAGGACGTCGAGACGTCCATCGAAGCAAACATCGCCACATTGCGCAATACGCTGGAGTTCGTTCGCGAACAGGAAGCGCGCGAACGCGACGAACGGATCCGGTTCCATTGGCCGCGGCTCGCCGAACCGCTCGACCCCGAGGCACACCAGGCCCGCAAAATCGTCGGGTGATCACGCTCGACGTCCGCGTCATCCCGCGAGCCCGCAAAACGGAATGCGCGGGGTTCAGGGATGACGTCCTCGTCGTGCGCATCGCCGCGCCGCCGGTCGACGACGCCGCCAACATCGCCCTCGTCCGGTTTCTCTCCGCCGCGCTTCGTGTCCCCAGACGGGCCGTGCGCATCGTCAGCGGCGATCGCAGCCGCCAGAAGCGCGTGGCGATCGACGGCGTCACCGCGGAACAGATTCACGCGCTCGCCCTACAATAGGGCGTCGTGGTCGCCGATTTCCTGATCCACAACACATCGGAGGTCCTCACCTGCGCCGGTCCTGCGCCGCGAATCGGACCGCGCCAGGCAGACGCGGTCTCCAGGCCGAAGGCCGTCATCGCCGCTCATCGCGGAACGATCGTCTTCGTGGGCGACGAGGCGGACTGGCGCCGCAACGGCACTCTGGCTGACGCTGCTCTTGTCGTCGACGCGGAAGGCGGTGCCGTCGTCCCCGGCTTCGTGGATCCCCACACGCATGTCGTCTTCGCCGGCGATCGGCGCAACGAACTCCGTCGTCGCCTCGCCGGCGCCACCTATGCTGAAATCGCCGCCGAGGGAGGTGGGATCGTCGGCAGCGTGAAGGCGACGCGTGCTGCGTCTGGCGAGGATCTCGCGGCTGTCACAAGACAGCGACTGGACGAGATGCTGCGCTGCGGCACGACGACGTGCGAAGCCAAGAGCGGCTACGCGCTCACGACCGTCGGCGAGCTGAAGATGCTGCGAACGATTCGGATGCTCGCCGCGACGCATCCGATTGAGATATCGCCGACATTCATGGGCGCACACGAAGTGCCGGTCGAGTATCGCCATCGGCGTCGCGATTACGTGGATCTCGTCGTGCACGAAATGATTCCGGCCGTCGCCCGCGAAGGCTCGGCGGAATCGTGCGACGTGTTCTGCGAGACAGGCGTATTCACGCCGGATGAATCGCGCGAGATCCTGCAAGCCGGCCGCGCCGCGGGTCTCGCGCCGCGAATTCACGCCGACGAGTTCGCGTCCAGCGGCGGATCGGTCGTCGCGGCTGAAGTCGGTGCGCGATCAGCGGATCACTTGATCTTCATCGAGGAGGTGAATGCGGCTGGCCTGGCGGCCTCCGGCGTGGTCGCCACGCTGTTGCCAATCGCGTCGTTCTATCTCAAGCTGGGACGCTTTGCGCCGGCGCGCATGCTGATGGCGAGCGGCGTCGCCGTGGCGCTGGCCACCGACGTCAACCCTGGCGCCGGCTACTCGCCGTCGATCCCGTTTGCGATGACGCTGGCCTGCTTCGGCATGCACCTCACCTTCGAAGAGGCACTGGTCGCGGCGACCATCAACGCGGCGTGTTCGCTGGGCCGCCAGGATCGCATCGGCAGCCTGGAACTGGGCAAGCAGATGGACGCCGTCGTCGTCCACGGCCCCGCCATCAACTTGATCCGCGTCGGCGCCGACACGATACGTGCCGTGATCAAACGCGGCAAGGTCGTCATTGGTAACTGAGGAGACGGAGGGAACGGGATCACACAGAGCAGCGGAGCAGCAGAGACGAGCAGAGAAGAGATGCGTGCGCGACCGGCCCGCAACGCGGGCCACCGGGATAGAACGAACGACGCAAAGCAAAAACTTGAGTCCGTGTGTTTTGCTTTGCGTCGTTCGTTCTGTCCCGGTGCGAGGCCGGCTTCGCCGGCCGCCGGTCGCGCACATCCTGCTCCGTTCGTCCTCTGCTCCTCCGTTCCTCTGTGTGATTCCGTTTCCTCCGTACCCTCCGCTCCCTGGAAACGCATATGTCGCTCATCGATCGCTCCGTTCGGGATTTGCTGACCGCATTCAGCTCCTCCGATCCGACACCCGGCGGCGGGTCGGCCGCGGCCCTCTCGTCGGCGATCGGCGCTTCACTCCTGATGATGGTCGCCGGCCTGCCGAAGACACGCACGGGATCCGACGATGACCGTGCGCGGCTGACAGCGGCGGGTGCCGTGCTCGCCGATCTCAGAGACCGCTTGACCGAAGCGGTCGACGCCGACACCGCGGCTTACGACCACGTCGTCGCCGCCTACAAGATGCCGAAGATGTCCGCTGACGAGCAGAGGGCGCGAAAGGCCGCCATTCAGCGCGCGCTGCGCGAGGCGACCGACGTTCCGCTCGGCGTCGTTCGCCTCTCGGCCGCGGCGCTCGTGCAGGCCGCACTCGTCGCCGCGCACGGGCACAAAGCCGCTGGGAGCGATGTGGGAGTCGCGATCGCCTTGCTCCGCGCGGGACTGCGTGGAGCTCGCTTGAACGTCGAGATCAACGTCGGCAGCCTGACCGACGCCGAATACACCAGCTCTGTGACCGCGGAAATCAACCGGCTGGGCGCGGAGGCCGCGCGCTCTGCCGACGAGGCTGACGCGCTACTTTAGCGACGAGAGACTGATGACGTCGACGTGGACGGAGAAATTCCACGGATACGTGAAGCCGGGCGCCAGCTCGATTCGCCGCACGTACGAGACGTCGACGAGAGTGTGCGTGCCCTGCTGGCTGACCGTCACATCATTGGCGGTGACAGGCACGTCGAATTGGCCCGCGAGCTCGACGACCTTGTCCCTCAAGGTCTCGTCGCTCATTTGCCCGCGATTCTGCGCGACGTACTGAACGCTGTCCTGAAACCGGTAGTTCGGCGAGTAGGCACCGAAGAGGTGCCAGGCCGCATTGGCCACCAACGCCACGACCGCCAGTTTCAGGAGCGTGCGGAGCATCAGCGCGTCTGGTGAAACATCCGATCCCAGCGTGTGCGCGTGAAGAAGTGCGCGAACACCGACACGAGCCCCTTCGCCGTCGCGCTTGCGCTCTCGTCCTGATAGTCTTCGCGTTCGGCCTGGTACGACCAGTAGATGACCAGCGACTTGCCTTTGATGAGGTCCCGCGACAGGAAGCCCCAGTAGCGGCTGTCCTGCGAGTTGTCACGGTTGTCGCCCATCACGAAGTAATGATTGGGCGGCACGGTGACCGGACCGTAGCGCTCGCGGACGTCGAACGATGTCACCTCGCGAAACTCGGACGGGCCGCTCGGCGGCGCGAGGAAGTGCACGTAGGGCTCATCCAGCATGGTGCCGTTGATGTAGACCTTCTTCTCGCGCACTTCCACCGTCTCGCCAGGGAGGCCGATCACACGCTTGATGAAGTCGCGCTCCGGCTCCTCGGGATACTTGAACACGATGATGTCGCGGCGCTTGATGGTCCCGATGGGAAGCACTGCCCGTTCGAGTCCGGTCTCGGTCGGACCGAAGACCATCTTGTTGACGAGCAGGTGATCGCCGATGAGCAGGTTCTCCTCCATCGATCCGGTCGGGATCTTGAAGGCCTGCACGACGAACGTGCGGATGAAGAGCGCGAGGATCACCGCGATGACGATCGACTCGAAGTACTCCCGCAGCGTCGATTTCTTGAAGTCAGCCATCACTCGCCTTCCGTGCCCATCTTCAGGACGGCGAGAAACGCTTCCTGCGGGATCTGCACGCGCCCGACCTGCTTCATCCGCTTCTTGCCTTCCTTCTGCTTCTCGAGCAGCTTGCGCTTGCGCGAGATATCACCGCCGTAGCACTTGGCGAGCACGTTCTTGCGCAGCGGCTTCACCGATTCGCGCGCGATCACGCGGCCGCCGATCGCTGCCTGGATCGCAATCTCGAACATCTGCCGCGGGATCAGCTCGCGCATCTTGGACGCCAGCAGCCGTCCGCGATCGTACGCCATGTCCTTGTGCACGATGATCGAAAGCGCGTCCACCGGATCGCCGTTCACCAGGATATCGAGTTTCACGAGCGGCGAAGGCCAGTAGCCGGTCACATGATAGTCGAGCGATGCGTAGCCGCGCGAGATGGTCTTCAGCTTGTCGTAGAAGTCCAGGACGACCTCGTTGAACGGCAGCTCGTACGTGATCAGCACCCGGTCCGACGCGAGATACTCCAGCGTTTTCTGGACGCCGCGCTTGTCCTGACAGAGCTGCAGGATTCCGCCCACGTGCTCCGCCGGCGTCAGGATCATGGCGGTGATCACCGGCTCTTCGATCGTCTCGATGAGACCGGTGTCGGGCAGCTTGGCCGGGCTGTCGATCTCACGCACGGCCCCGTCCGTCGTCGTCACCCGGTAGAGCACGCCCGGTGCGGTGGTCACCAGGTCCATGTCGAACTCGCGCTCGAGGCGTTCCTGCACGATCTCCATGTGGAGCAGTCCGAGGAAGCCGCAGCGGAACCCGAAGCCGAGCGCGACCGACGTTTCGGGTTCGTAGAAGAACGACGCGTCGTTCAGCCGCAGCTTCTCGAGCGCATCGCGCAGCTCGGGATACTCATGTCCCTCCACCGGGTAGAAGCCGGCGAACACCATGGGCTTCAGCGGCTTGAATCCCGGAAACGGCTCGAGCGCGGGTCTGGCCGCCTCCGTAATCGTGTCGCCGATCTTCGCGTCGCTGATCTTCTTGATGTTGGCGACGAGGAACCCGACCTCGCCAACGCCGAGCTCGTCGACTGGAGTCGCCTTCGGCGTGAAGATGCCCACCTGCAGCGACTCGTAGTCCTGCCCTTCGGCCATCAGCCGGATCTTCATCCCGGGCCGCAGCACGCCGTCGATCACCCGCACGACGATGACAACGCCGCGATACGGGTCGTACCAGGAATCGAAGATCAGCGCCTTCAGCGGCTGATCGGGAGCGCCGGCCGGCGGCGGAAGGCGCGCGACGATGGCCTCCAGGATTTCCGGAACGCCGGTACCTGCCTTCGCGCTCGCGAGCAGCGCGTGGTCGCCGTCGAGGCCGATGATGTCGGAGATCTGGCGCCGCGCTTCGTCGGGCTGAGCGCTCGGTAGATCGATCTTGTTGATGACCGGGATGATCTCGAGATTGTTGTCGACGGCGAGGTAGGCGTTGGCCAGCGTCTGCGCCTCGACGCCCTGCGAGGCGTCCACGATCAGCAGCGCTCCTTCGCACGCGGCCAGCGACCGCGTCACCTCGTACGAGAAATCGACGTGCCCGGGCGTATCGATCAGATTCAGTGCGTACTTCTGCCCGTCGTTGGACGTGTAGTGGAGACAGACCGGATGAGCTTTGATCGTGATCCCGCGCTCGCGCTCGAGATCCATCGCGTCGAGGACCTGCGCTTCCATCTCGCGAGCCTGAAGCGCGCCCGTGATTTCGAGAAAGCGATCGGCCAGGGTCGATTTCCCATGGTCGATGTGCGCGATGACGGAAAAGTTTCGGATGTGTTGAGGATCCACGGTCAGTTCGAACGCAGGAACGTTTCTGTCTCGTCAGTTATTGACAGGTAGCATTTTAGTCTACGCGGTGAAACAATGTTTCGACATGGCGGATGTCAGCCTCGACGCCGAACTGCGTGCGATGCAGGATATCGCGACAATTCTCCATCACCTCGATCAGCCCACTCGCGCCCGCGTGTTGCACTGGATTGCAGACCGGTTCCAGGCTGACGCGGCAGCCACCGGGAACGGCGCGCCGGTCGTTCACCCGGCAACGAACGGCGCGACTTTAGCCGCCGAGGCCGACGATGACTCGCTGTCGGTGGCGATGTTGGGCGACCTCTTCGAATCCGAATGGTCCGACGGCACTCCGCCGTCCAACCAGACCAGGACCGAACAGGTCAGAGGTATGACGGCCGAAGATCTGTCGGAGTTTCTGGACCGCACCGACGGGGGCGGCGAATCAACGAGCCGTCCGCACGTGAAACCGGGGACCGGGCCGATCTGGCCGATCCTTCCAAAACCGATCCTCGCCTAGGAAATCGGCCGGCCTCAGCGCGCATCCAGCGCAACGTACCGCTGCGGATATTCGGGTCCGATGTACTCGGCGCGCGGACGAATCAGCCGGTTGTTGGCGTACTGCTCGAGCACGTGCGCCGTCCAGCCCGACACGCGGCTGACGGCAAAGATCGGCGTGAACAGATCGACATCGATGCCGAGCGCGTGGTACGTCGTCGCCGAATAGAAATCGACGTTCGGGTTCAGCTTCTTCTCGGTCTTCACGAGCGCCTCGATCCGCTGCGACATCTCGAACCACATCGGCTCGCCGGCGCGCTGGCCGAGATCGCGCGACATCTGCCGCAGGTGGGTCGCCCTCGGATCCTCGGTGTGGTACACGCGGTGGCCGAAGCCCGGAATCTTCTCCTTCCGCGCCAGCTTCGCCCGCACGATTTCCTCGGCCTTCTCGATCGGCGCGTCCTTGCCGATCTCGAGCAGCAGCCGCATCACGTCCGCATTGGCGCCGCCGTGCAGCGGCCCCTTCAGCGCGCCAATCGCGCCGACGATCGTGGAGTGGATGTCGGTGAGCGTCGCCGCGGCGACGCGCGCCGCGAACGTGGACGCGTTCAGTTCGTGGTCGGCGTGCAGCGTGAGGGCGACATCGAATGCATGCGTGGCCAGGCCGCTGGGCCGCTCGCCGGTGAGCATGTACAGGAAATTCGCCGCGTGACCAAGCACCGGATCGGGTTCGATCGGACCCTGTCCCTTCGCCATCCGTCCGATCGTCGCGACCAGCGAACTAAGCTGCGACGTCAGCCGCACGGCCTTCCGGTAGTTCGCCTTGGGAGAGTTGTCGCTGGCGTCGGGATCGTAGTGGCTGAGGGCCGAGGTGAGCGTGCGGAGCAGATCCATACCGCCGCCACCCGACGCGGCGGGCAGCGCGCGCATCAGGCGCTGAACACCGTCAGGCAGCGGGCGGGCGGCAATCAGCTGCGACTGCAGGTCGCCCAGTTCGGCGCGCGTCGGCAGGCGGCGGTGCCACAGCAGATAACAGACTTCTTCGAAGGTCGCGTTTCGCGCCAGATCGTGGATGTCGTATCCGCAGTACGCCAGCACGCCGCGATCGCCATCGAGGTAGCAGATCGCGGAGGAGGTCGCGACGGTATCTTCAAGGCCCGCCTTGGGCTTTTCGGCCGTGCTCATAACGCTCAATCATACCGCGCCGGCAGCTGGCGCACCGACTTCTGCGCAGGCTTGTAAACCAGGCCGATGATCGTTCCAATAGCCAGCCACTCGACAAACGCGGCAGGAGCGTCGGTAACCGCCAGCTTGCGGCCGATGTTGAGCGTGGCGTAGTTCAGGTCCGCCGTCGTGGCAGGCTTGAAGACCTGCATTACATGGGGTTGAACGATTCAGTGGATTCGCGTGGAGGGGGAAACCGTCGTGTCGAGGGGCGGAACGAGCGCGTCGATCGGCACGCCCTGGGGTCCGGATTGGGCGTAGCGCAGGAACATCTGCCCCCAGGGGGTCGTCTCGCACCAGCGCTCGAACACCTTGCGGTCGACCAGCGGCCATCGATAGAAGTCGTGGTAGACGTCGCTCGCCAGGATGAAACCGTTGACCAGGGGCGTGTGGAAGAACAGCTTTTGAAAGCGCTTCAGAGGACCGAACCAGATCAGATCGCCGCCGCCGACCCGCACCAGGTTCTTGCCGACGTGAAACTTCCAGTTCTCGCGCGCGGCGTCAACATCTCCGGCAATCTCGATGTCCCTGGGATCGCCGACGCCGAGTCCGTCTTCGTGCGCGAGACGGATGTAGTCCAGCGACATCGGATCGAAACCCATCATCTTGGCCGACACCGCATCGATCGCGACCTGGTCGGCCGATGCCAGCATGACGTTCTTCACGACGGGATACATCGTGCGCGGTCCCGGGCCGTTGCCGGCGGTCGTCCCGTCCATGATCGCGAACAGCCCGGCGTGGATTTCCTTCTGAATCGCGAGAAGATCGACGAGCGTCTCGTGTATCCACGAGTGCGTGTAGTGCCGCCGCGTGTTCAGCAGGCCGCCGAACGCGTTCTTCATCGCCCCCGTGGTCGTCGTGTAGATGTGGCACTTGGTCGTCGGCAGGTGGACGATGTTCTTGCCGAAGAAGTAGTCGGGGATCTGGATGCCCTCGGGAAAAATGCGATCCAGCACGCGCATCCGCGCTTTCGGCTGAAACCGCACCCACGTCATGTCCTCGTCCTTGAAGTTGTAGAGAACGGGAATCTCGTACTTCTTGAAGATCGGGACGTAGTGGTTGAGATCTTCGCCCTTGAACGCGTTAGTGACGACGGTCTTGTTCTGAACGCAGACCTGATCGCGGTAGCCCCGTCTGGCCAGCGCCTGGATGGTGCCCTCGAGCTGCCACGGCGTCGTGTTGGCGGCGGGAAACGGAAAGTGCCAGGAGATGTTGTCTTTCAGGATCGTCGTCTTTCCCGGCGCGAGCGCCGTGGAGACGCCGGCCAGGTCGATCAGCCGATCGATGTCTGAAAGGATGGTGTCGGGAGTAACGCGGATGACCGCAACTTTCGACTTCGACGCCTTCACTTCTAACTTCTAACCTCTAACTTCTGACTTTCAAGACCGACCGAGCTCGCGTACTGCTGCACGATCGAGAGCAGGCCCGTGTAGAGGAAACCCACCTGGAAGAGGACCAGGAACGGGATGGTCGCATAGATGCCGTTGGCGAGCGCGTAGAAGACCGTCCACGTGAAGTACAGGCCCAGCGCCAGCTCGACCAGCGGCTGCACGGCAACCGACTGCCGGTACTTCTTGCCGACCCACTCGTCGCCGTCGCCTTCGATGTGGTACTTGGGCGTCCGCGTAAATTCGCTTTTCTTGTTGAACAGCGCTTCGAACACGGCGCGGGTGTTGTTGACCGACAGCCCGATTCCGACCGACATCAGGAACGGCACGTACTTCAGGCGCGACACCCAGTCCTTGTGCAGTTCACGCTGACACACCATGTAGAAATTGCAGAACGAAAAGGTCGCGGCGAAGAACAGGGGGACGTCGATGAGGATCATCTCGTACCAGCCCATGTTGTAGCGGATCACCATCGACGGGAACATCAGGATGGACAGGATGCACATCAGGATGTAGTTAAAGTTCGCCGTCAGGTGAAAGAACGCCTCGGCCTTCACGCCGATCGGCAGGTTCGATTTCAGGATCCGCGGCAGCAGCTTCCGGCAGGTCTGGATGGAACCCTTGGCCCAGCGGTGCTGCTGCGACTTGAAGGCGTTCATTTCGACGGGCACTTCCGCGGGCGCAATCAGGCCCGGGACGAACACGAACTGCCAGCCCGCGAGCTGCGCGCGGTAGCTCAGATCGAGATCTTCGGTGAGGGTGTCGTGCTGCCACCCGCCAGCCTCGTCGATTGCGGTTCGCCGCCACACGCCGGCGGTGCCGTTGAAATTGAAGAAACGCCCGCCGCGGTTGCGGCCGCCGTGTTCGAGAATGAAATGGCCGTCGAGCAGGATCGCCTGGATCTTCGTGAGCAGCGAGTAGTCCTGGTTGATGTGCCCCCAGCGCGCCTGCACCATCCCGACCTTCGGATCGGCGAAATGCGGCAGCAGCCTTGTCAGGAAATCGGTGGTCGGGATGAAGTCAGCGTCGAAAATGCCGACGAATTCCCCGCGGGCGATCTTCAGCCCGGCCTCGAGCGCGCCGGCCTTGAATCCGACGCGATCGATACGGTGAATGTATTTGATATCGATGCCTTCGTCGGCGTAGCGGCGGGCGGCCAGCTCGGCGATATTGCGCGTCTCGTCGGTCGAGTCGTCCAGTACCTGAATCTCGAGCAGGTGCCGCGGATAGTCGATCGCGCACACCGCGTCGATCAGGCGCTCCGCGACGTACATCTCGTTGTAGAGCGGAAGCTGGATGGTCACGATCGGCAGCGGATCGAGCGGGCGGCCGAGTTGCGGCTCTTTGTCCCGGTTACTCATGTAGAGGTACACGAGGTAGTACCGGTGCCATCCGTAGATGGCGAGCACGATGACGACGAAGAAATATGCGGCGAGGGTGAGGGTTTCAGCTGGCGTCATGGTTTAAGGTGGAACCCCCACCGGCACAAGCAGTTATTGTACTGTTGGGTATTCGATGACGTCAAACAAACAGCTCCAGGATCTGATCGATCAGGTCGCGTCCGGCGCACTCGATCCGGCGATCGCCAAGGAGCGGCTGCTGGAGGCGATGCGTGCGCAACCCTTCAAGG
The DNA here is from genome assembly GCA_035693505.1 of Vicinamibacterales bacterium. GTDB lineage: Bacteria > Acidobacteriota > Vicinamibacteria > Vicinamibacterales > CAVVIG01 > CAVQFC01. The sequence goes on along the minus strand of DASSGK010000567.1, from coordinate 56,604 downwards.
ATCTGGGATTTGCGCGCGTCGATCACCACCGATCGCTCCGCCAGGGTTTTCCGGAAGTCGTCCTTGGCCTTGGGAAGACGCCGGCCCAGATCGCGGCGATCGCGCAGGAAATCGTAGCCCGCGGCTCGACGCTGCTGGTCACACGCGCGAGCAGCGCCTCCTACGAGGCCGTCCGAGCCGCTGTCCCGAGTGCCGTTTACCATGCCGATGCCGCTCTCATCACGCTTCGCCAGCAAGACGTGAGCCCGGGCCGGGGCACCATCCTCGTCGCCGCCGCCGGGACGTCGGATTTGCCGGTTGCCGAAGAGGCGGCGCTCACCGCCGAATTGATGGGAAACGAGGTCGGCCGCCTGTACGACGTCGGCGTGGCTGGTATTCACAGGCTGCTGGGAGAGCGCGAACGCCTCGCGGCCGCGCGCGTCATCATCGTCGTCGCCGGGATGGAAGGCGCGCTGCCCAGCGTGGTCGCGGGCCTGGTCAGCGTGCCGGTGATCGGGGTCCCCACCAGCATCGGCTACGGCGCCAGCTTCGGCGGCATTGCCGCGCTGTTGGGCATGTTGAACAGCTGCGCGTCCGGCGTGTCGGTGGTCAACATCGACAACGGGTTCGGGGCCGCTTCAATTGCCTCGCTGATCAATCACTTGTAGGGGCTGGGCGCTCGGGACTCGGGGCTAGCTTGAGGCCAGGCGCTTTTTCTTTTTTTCTAGCCCCTAGTCCCCAGTCCCTAGCCCCTGTCTGTACGGTAGTATTGAGGGTTCCCCCTCAAATGCAACAAGGCGCCCTTCGGGCTCTCGAATTCGACCGCATTGTGGAAGCCGTCGCCGGCTTCGCCGTAACGCCCATGGGCGCCGAGCGGCTGTCGCGGCTGGCGCCGTCCACCGATCCGCAGCAGGTCGCCGACTGGCAGGCCGCGACGAGCGAGACCGTGCGGTTCGTAACGGCTCACGGCCTGTTTCCGCTGCGCGCCTCGAGCGATTTGCCGGCGATTCTCGAGGCGCTCGGGGTCCAGGGACGGGCGCTCGAATCGCTTCGGCTGCTGGGGCTCGCGACGTTTCTCGATTCGATTGACGAATCGCGCGCCAGCATCCGCCGCGCTCCCGAAGCCTTTCCGCTGCTCGAGGCCGTCGCTGCGGGCGCCGCGTCGTTCAAGGGCGAGTCGGCTCAAGTGCGCGAGAAGATCGACCCGTCGGGTGAGGTCGTCGATCACGCCAGCCCGGAGTTGCGGCTGATTCGCGAACGGGTCCGCAAGCAGAAGACGCGCCTGCGGAGCACGCTCGAGTCGTACCTGCGAGGCAAGGAGACCGCGAAATACCTCCAGGATCAGGTCGTCTCGGAACGGAATGGCCGGTACGTCCTGCTCGTGAAGGCCGAGCATCGCAGCGGCATCCCCGGCATCGTTCACGGCACGTCGACCAGCGGCGCCAGCCTGTTTCTCGAGCCGTTGAGCACCGTCGAGATCAACAACGACATCGTCGCACTCGAAGAGCAGGAGGCCGAAGAGGTCCGGAGAATTCTGCTCGCCCTGACCGATGCGTTCCGACGCCGCGCCGGCGAGATGGAGCGGACGATCGAGGCGGCGACCGAGCTCGACATCAGGCAGGGACGCGCCCGGTTCTCCCAGTCGATCGACGGCGCCGAGCCGCGGATTTCAACCGATGGCGCCTTCGAACTGCAGGCGGCCCGACACCCGCTGCTGAAAAACCCTGTCCCGGTCACGATCAAGGTGATCCCGCCGGCGACCATCCTGCTCGTCACCGGCCCCAACACGGGCGGCAAAACCGTTGCATTGAAGACGGCAGGGTTACTCGCCATCATGATGCAGGCCGGTCTTCGCATTCCTGCCGCGCATGGGTCGCAGCTGCCGGTGTTCCGGTCGCTGTTCGCCGACATCGGCGACGAGCAATCGATCGAAGCCAGCCTGAGCACCTTCTCGGCGCACATCACGAACATTGCGTCGATGGACCGTGGGCTGGTCACGCCTGCGCTCGTGCTGCTCGACGAAGTCGGGTCGGGAACCGATCCGATCGAAGGCGGCGCGCTCGGCGTGGCCATCGTGGATCACTTCCGGCGCCGCGGCGCGACCGTGATCGCAACGAGCCACTACGACCAGCTGAAGACGTACGCGTCAACGACGGAGGGCGTCGCGAGCGCGGCGTTCGGTTTCGAGCTGACGACATTCGAGCCGACCTACCAGTTGATCTACGGCAGCCCCGGACGGAGCCTGGCGCTCGAGATCGCCGGGCGGCTTGGCCTGAACCCCGCCGTTGTCGCCGCCGCGCGCGACAACCTGAGCGCGCGCGAGGCTCAACTCGCCGAGCATCTGGCGAAGATCGATCGCGACATGCGCGCGCTCGAGCACGAGCAGCGCCTCGCGGCACGCGAGCGCGAGACCTTGAAGGACGCCGAATCGCGGATGCAGCACCGCGAGAACGCGCTGCACCAGCGTGAGGAAACGTTCAAGCGCCGGCTGAACGACGAGTTGAACACACAGGTGCGTCAAGCCCGCAAGGAGATCGACGAAGTCATCGCCGCGCTGAAGGCAAAAGCAGACGCGATGGCTAAGGCGCCGCGGCTGGTGTCGACCGGCGACGCCGGCACGGCACGCAGCGACGCGCGCAACGCCGTCGATGCGATCGCGGCGCGCGCGAACGCCGGTGAGGCGATTCCTGAGCCCTCAGCCCTGAGCCCTCAGCCCTCCGCCTTGAGCCATGTCGTCGTCGGTTGTCGCGTAATAGTCGGCGGCCTCGGCCTCGAAGCAACGGTGACTGCCGTCCACGACGGCACCGCCGAACTCGACGTCCGAGGCAAGCGCATGCGCGCGAGCATCCGCGACCTCCGAATTATCGGAGGCCAGCCGGCTGCGCCTCGCGTCAACGTCAACGTCGAACTTCAGCCGCGCGAGACGACCGCGCTGGATCTGAACGTGATCGGCTGCACCGTCGATGAAGCGTTGACGCGCGCCGAGCGTTTTCTCGACGAGTCGCTGCTCACGGATCAACGCGTCATCCGTTTGATTCACGGGTACGGCACCGGTCAGTTGAAGCGCGCGCTTACCGGCTTTCTGCAGCAGCACCCGTTGGTCGCGAGATTTGCAACAGCGCCCCCGGAACAGGGCGGCGGCGGCGTCACGGTCGTGGAGCTCAAGGAATGATCGACTGATGGCGCTGTTTCCCCAAGCGTTCATCGACGATCTCCGGCTGCAGGCCAACATCCTGCAGGTCGTGCAGGAATACGTACCGCTGAAGCGCTCCGGGACGCGGTACACCGGACTCTGCCCGTTTCACAACGAGAAGACGCCGTCCTTCGGCGTGAACCCTGAAAAAGGTTTCTTTCACTGCTTCGGGTGCAACGCGGGCGGCGACGTGTTCAAGTTCCTGGAACTGCACGAGAAGGTGGGATTCCAGGACGCCGTCCGGATGCTGGCGCAGAAATTCGGCGTCGCGCTGCCGGAGCCGGTCGAAGGCAGCGGCGACGACGCCCGCCGCGATTCGGCGCTGCGCGAGGGACTGCTGAAAGCGCACGAGATTGCCGCCGCCTATTTCAAGGAGCAGTTGGCGTCACCAGCCGGTGGACGCGCGCGCAAGCAGCTCGCCGATCGAGGCGTGACGCAGGAGACGATCGACCAGCTCGGCCTCGGTTTCGCTCCCGGTTCGCGTGACGGATTGAAGCAGCGGCTGCTGAAACAGGGCTTCGCGCAAGGCGTATTACTACAGGGCGGTCTGCTCGTGCAGCGCGACAGCGGCGAGGTGATCGATCGATTTCGTAATCGGCTGATGGTCCCGATCTATCGCGATACAGGTTCGGTCATCGCGTTCGGTGGCCGTCAAATGGACCAGGATCAGGGCGGCCCCAAATATTTGAATTCGCCGGAAACACCGATCTACTCGAAAGGTCGGCTGCTGTACGGCCTACATCTTACGAAGGGACAGATTCGAAAAGTCGGGTTCGCGGTCCTGGTCGAAGGGTATTTCGATTTTGCGCAGGTGTTTCAGTCACAGGCGGCCCCGGCGGTCGCCTCGTGCGGCACCGCGTTGACGCCGCAGCAGGCGCAGTTGCTCAGGCGATTCACCTCGAGGGTCGTTCTGAGCTTCGATCCCGACGCGGCAGGACTCGGGGCGGCGGTTCGATCGTGTGAACTTCTGGTTGCGGAAGGGTTTGACGTCAATGTCGTGGTGCTGGACAAGGGCGAAGACCCCGATACGTTCATCAGGCGCAAGGGCGGCGATCAGTACAGAGATCGATTGAAGGCGTCGCGGCCGTACCTGGAATATCTGCTGGACCAGGCCGCGGAAGGACTTGACCTCAACCACGACGACAACCGGCGCCAGTTTCTCGGCAAGATGCTCACGGTCGCGGCGCGGATCCCGGACGCTGCCGCACGAGACCAATTCGCGGACCGGATCGCTCACAAAGCGAGGATTACAGAGGACGTCGTTCGGGCGGAAATCCGGAAGGCGGCCGTCAATCGCCAGACGGTCGTCACCACCCGCGAGCTGCCCTCGTTTGGACAGCTCAAACACGCTGAAAAAGCACTCATCTGGGGACTGATCCACAATACCAGCGCGGCGCTGGAGGCGCTCGCCGGGCTGGACGACGAAGATCTCGAAGAATTGGCCGGCCGCCACATCCTGGAAATGGCGCGGAGCCTGCACGACGAGCCGCTGGACCTCTTACCGTCGACGCTATTGCAGCGTCTAAGTACAGTGAACGCCCAGCTGGTCACGAGCATCGCAGCCACCGACATTGCCCAGGCCCCGCCGGCCGCTTGCGCACGCGCGCTCAAGCGGCTCAGGTGGGAACGCGAACGGGCGGCCATTCAACGGGAAATCGACCGGCTACAGGAGCTGGGCGCCACTCAACACGGACGAGAGATTGATACTTTATGGCAGCGGAAAAAAGACCTACTCCATCGCATCGAGGAACTGACGTAGCGCCCGGCGCCCCGCACCTCTCGATCGAGGAGAAATACGACGAGGTTCGGCAGCTCATCAATATCGGCAAGGAGAAGGGCTATCTCCTCTACGACGAGGTGAACGAGCTCCTGCCGGCCGACATCACGTCGCCCGACGAGCTGGACGATCTGTTCAACACGTTCGGCAGCGCGGGCATCGAAGTCATCGACTCCGATCAGAAATATCTGCGCGACGACGTCAAGCCGATCGACCGCACCGCGGAAGGCGCGGAAGAGCTCGAGCTCGATCTCACACCAGGAGCGCTCGACAAGACCAACGACCCCGTCCGGATGTACCTCCGCGAGATGGGCACCGTGCCGCTGCTGACGCGCGAGGGCGAAGTCGAAATCGCCCGCCGCATCGAGCGAGGCAAGCTGGCGGTCATCAAGTCGATCTCGCGCACGCCGCTGATTTCGAAGAAGGTCATCCACCTGGGCGACCAGCTGCACACCGGCGACCGCACGATCCGCGAACTGGTGATCTTCAACGACGAGGAAATCACCGACGAGCGCATCGTCGAGCGCTCGAAGCAGGTGCAGAAGCAGATCGACGCAGTCCGCCGCGCCCGCGCCGTCTACGAGAAACTCGACGAGAAGCTCCAGGAGACGCCGAAAGGCACGACCAGCCGCGACAAGCGCAAGTACCGCAAGTGCAAGTGGCAGACGATGCGCGCGCAGGTGGAGCTGTCGAACTACATCCGGAAGATCGAGTTCACCGAATCGGTCAAGCGGCGCCTGATCGAGGACATGAAAGATGCCGTCGAGAGCGTGCGCGCGGTGCAGCGCGAGGTCGACGCGAACGAGCGGCTGCTGAACCCGAAGAACAAGAAGTCGAAGCTGAAGGACGAGGAAAAGAAGAACATCCAGCGCCAGATCAAGGAGCTGAAGCTCAAGATCAAGGGCATCACCGACAGTCTCGAGCAGTCGCCGGACGAGTTGAAGCAGACGCTCGACGTGATTCTGCGCGGCGAGTACCAGGCCGAGCAGGCGAAGAAAGAGCTCGTCGAAGCCAACCTGCGCCTCGTCGTGTCGATCGCAAAGAAGTACACCAACCGCGGACTGCAGTTCCTCGACCTGATTCAGGAAGGCAACATCGGCCTGATGAAGGCGGTCGACAAGTTCGAGTACCGCCGCGGCTACAAGTTCTCGACGTACGCAACCTGGTGGATCCGCCAGGCCATCACGCGCGCGATCGCCGACCAGGCGCGGACGATCCGCATCCCGGTCCACATGATCGAGACGATCAACAAGTTGATTCGAACCTCTCGCGCGCTGGTGCAGGAGCTTGGACGCGAACCGACCTCTGAAGAGATCGCCAAGCGGATGGACATCCCGGTCTCGAAGGTCCGCAAGGTGCTGAAGATCGCGCAGGAGCCCATCTCGCTCGAAACACCGATCGGCGAGGAGGAAGATTCGCATCTTGGCGACTTCATCGAGGATCGGCAGGTGGTGTCGCCGGCCGAAGCGGTCATCAACCTGAATCTCAAGGAACAGACCGAATCGGTGCTGAAGACGCTCACGCCGCGCGAGGAAAAAGTCATCAAGATGCGGTTCGGCGTCGGCGACGGCAGCGAGCACACGCTCGAAGAAGTCGGCCAGAGCTTCGCGGTCACGCGCGAGCGCATCCGTCAGATCGAAGCCAAGGCGCTGCGCAAGCTGCGGCATCCGTCGCGGTCGCGCAAACTTCGGGCGTTCCTCGAAGGACGCACTTCATGAAGGTAGAAGGGAGAAGGAAGAAGTTAGAAGTGGAAGCGGGAAAGTTCTTCCTTCTCACTTCTAACTTCTTCCTTCATACTTCCCAAGGGCCCATAGCTCAACGGTTAGAGCCGCCGGCTCATAACCGGCCTGTTCCAGGTTCGAATCCTGGTGGGCCCACCTTCGCTCGCGCTTGCCGCGCGAGCTTCGGCGTGGCAAGCCCACGCGAAGGTGTCGCGCCGAAGCCGCAAGGCGGCGAAGGCGGACACGGTCATCACAACGTGTAGAATTCAGGCTCCGCTTCGGCGGGGCCTTTTTTTTGCCCCAAAGGACTCATGAACGCCGACCTGGAACGACTCATCGCACTGCAGAAACTCGACAACACGGCGGACGCCGCGCGCAAGCAGCTCGCGTCGGAGCCGGAGCACGAGCGCGCGCTCGAAGCGCGGCTCGAAGCGGCGCGGCAGGAGGTGGCCGCCGCGAAAGACCGGGTCGCGGCCAACAAGAGCGCCCGCGCCGCGCTCGAGAAGGATGTCGCGGTGCAGCAGGGACGCCTGTCGAAGTTCCGCGAGCAGGCGATGGCGGTCAAGACCAACCAGGAATACCACGCGATTCAGCACGAAATCACCTTCGCGCAAACCGAAGTCAAGAAAATCGAAGATTCGATCCTCGAGCGGATGGTGGAGAGCGACGACCTCACCGCCAGCCTGAAAGCCGCCGAGGGCAAGCTTGCCGCCGAAACGAAGGCCGTGGATGCCGATCGCAAGACGATGAAGGCCGCCCACGGTGAAATGGAAGCCGCGCTCGAGCGCATCGTCGCGGAACGTTCCTCGCTGGTCGGCAGCCTCGACAAACAGGTGCTCACGACGTTCGAGGCCGTGTCGCGCAAGCGCAACGGTGTGGCGGTGGCCGAGGCGCGCGATGGCATCTGCACGATCTGCCACGTGCGGCTCCGCCCGCAGGTCTTCAACACGGTGCGCCGCAACGAAGAGATCGTTCAGTGCGACAGCTGCAACCGGATCCTGTTCTTCGTTCCCGTGAAGGCGGCGACTCCCGCGGCAGACGCGTCGCCCCAGCCGGCATCGTGACCCTTCGACGAAGCTCAGGGCAGGCCCCTCAAAAGGGCTCAGGGCAGACGCTGCCTTTCTCGGACGGCCCGTCAACGGGCCACATCGTGGCCTACATCGACGGCGGCGCGCGTGGTAACCCGGGACCGGCGGGCTTCGGCGTCCGCATCGAGCAGCCTGACGGCACGCTCGTCGAAGAATTCGCGGAATCCATCGGCGTCGCTACGAACAACGTGGCCGAATACCGCGCGCTGCTGGCCGCGCTCGACTGGGCCAAACGTCATGGCGCGGAGCGATTGCACGTGCGGTCCGATTCGCTCCTGCTCGTCCAGCAGATGCTCGGCAACTACAAGGTGAAGAACGCAGGGTTGCAGCCGCTGCACGCCAAGGCGCGCATGCTCGCGCACGAGATCGGCCGCGTCACCTTCGAGCACGTGGGACGTTCGCTGAACGCGCACGCCGATCGTCTGGCCAACACGGCGATGGACGACGCCGCGTCGCGCTAACTCATCGAACGCCGAAAACGTTTTCATCCGATGCAGGCCGTAGCGCGAAGGCTTTAGCCGAGCGACGATCGTCGAATAGCAGCCGCGATCCGCCCGGCGCCTTTGCCATCGCGGCGGTACGAGCAGAACAGATCGGGATTGGCGGACGTGCAGAGCGCCGCCGAATAGATGCTGGAACCAGGAACGCCCGCCGACAGCAACTGATCGCGCACCGATTCCCATCCATCGAACAGCCAGTGACCCTGACGCGTGGCGGACGGAAACCATCGTTCGAGCCGGGCGGCGGGCCATCCCGACGCGAGAAAATGCGCTCGCACGTCCTCCCCGACCTCGTAGCGCTCGGCGCTGATCGAAGGGCCGACCGCGGCGATCAAGTTCGCGGGCGCGCTTCCGAACTCGTGCGTGAGGGCGACGACCGTCACTCCTGGAACCCCGGCGGCAAGGCCGCGCCACCCCGCGTGCGCTGCCGCTACCACACCGGTCGCGCGGTCCGCGATCAGCAAAGGCACGCAGTCCGCCGTCTGGATGGCCAGCGCCACCGACGCGTCGTCTGAGACAACGATGTCGGCATTGGGACGCGGCTGGACTGGCCGGCCGTCTCCCGCGCGCCTGACGACGACCGCGGCGCCGTGGACCTGGTGCAATCGGACGAGGTGAGCCGCATCGACGCCGAGCGAGGCCGCCACCGGCTGCCAATCCGCGTCCGCGCCGCCGGCGGGGGACCCGAGCGCCCAATCGCGCGTCGTAAAGAGATGATCGGCAAACGGCCGGAGTGGCACACACACCAGCGCCGGGCCGCCGGCCGCTTGCACCCACTCGAAACCGTCGTTAGGCTGTGAATTCATCGGTTCTGATTCCTGATCATGCCAAACATCATCGGCCTGGGTATCGACCTCACCGAGATCCCCCGCATCGTCAGCACGATCGATCGGTACGGGACACGGTTCCTGCAGCGCATCTTCACGGAAGGCGAGATCGCCTACTGCATGCGCCGGAAGGAGGCGGCGATTCATTTCGCGGGTCGCTTCGCCTCGAAGGAAGCGGCAATGAAGGCGCTCGGGACCGGCCACTCGCAGGGCGTCCTCTGGCGTGACGTCGAAGTGGTCCGCCGCGGCGGTCCTCCGCAACTACGGTTGCATGGCGGCGCCGCCCGCCGATTCGCGACGATGGGCGGACGATCCTCGTTGTTGACTATTACTCACACCGACGCGCTGGCGATGGCGCAGGTGATGATTCTGGGCGACTGACGCAACGCCGGTTGGCATTCTCCGCCGTCTCTTCGCGCCCCCCACGAGCAGTCCGCCTGTCCCGATCCATCAACATCAACGTTCGCTTCCCCTTGCGGCATCGCCGTTCGAATCATGCAACCGGCATGCGCCTTGATGATTCCGGCGGCATGACGATCAAGATTATGCCGAACGACAAAGGGAATCCGCCCGGAAAGCTCGCCGACGCCGAGCTCCACTTCAGCGATGGTCCGATGGAAGGCCTGAAGCTGATTGGCTTCTCCGTCTGGGAACGCCGCGGCGGCAACGGCCGCAACGTCACGTTCCCGGCGCGATCGTACGTGGTCAACGGTGACCGCCGCAGCTTCGCGCTGTTGCGGCCCATCGTCGACAGTACGGCGCAGGCGAAGCTGCGGGATCTGATTCTGGAAGCGTTTCAGGAATACGAGGAGCGAGCCGCAATCGCCAGTTAGCAGCTGGTAATTGGGGAATTGGATAATCGGGTAATCGGGTAATCGGATCGTCGGGTAGTTGATTGGCAATCACCCAACCATTACCCAATTACCAGATTACCCAATTACTCAATGCCCTACTGAATTACCGGCAGTAGCTTGGCGTTCTCCTGCGCGCGCTTGGGTGGGAGCGTCCACTCCTCTCGAAGGCTCTTGCCGTACTCGGCCTCGAAGAACGAGCGCTTCATGCCGCCGTCGATGATGTCCCACGGCAGCGCGGCGTCCTTGCTGCGGTCGCGGAAGATGTAAAAGTCGCCGTCGATGCCCGCGTCGGCGACGGCGGCGCGCCAGTTCTGTCCGTTCTGTTCGGCGATGGCAATCGCCGGCGCCACGCGACGGTCGCCGAGCGACAGCAGCGCCTGGAAGTAGGAGTGCCGCTCCGACTTGATGTTGAAGTAGACGTTGTCGATGTCGGCGGTGAGCGACCGCAGCCGTTTGATCTTGCGATCGATCACGGCCGGGTCCTCCATCGGGATCCACTGGTACGCGGTGCCGGGTTTGGGAATCAGCGGGTTCACGCTGCCGACAATCCGGCCGACCTGTCCCTTGGAGCGCGCGTACTTCAACATGCGATCGCGGATCTGGAGGGTGAGATCCCGAATCGCCACCAGGTCTTCGTCCGTCTCGGTGGGGAGGCCGATCATGTAGTAGAGCTTCAGGTTCTCGATGCCGTTCGCGAAGATCAAATCGGCGCGATCGAGGATTTCGTCGTTGGTCACCGTCTTGTTGATCACGCGGCGCAGGCGATCGGAACCGGTCTCCGGCGCGATGGTGATCGTTCGCTCGCCGCTCGCCGTCAGCACCTGGACGATCGACTGCGTGAGATCGTCCAGCCGTAAAGACGCGGGGCTGATGGCGTACCCCATCTCGAGAAGGTTCGCGAGAATGCGATCGATCTCGGGATGATCGCAGAGTGCAATCGAGACAAGGCCGACCCGGTTCGAATGTACCCGCGCCTCTCGCGCGAGCTGCAGGATCCGATCGGCGGGGAACGCACGGACGGGTAGATAGTTGTAGCCCGCCCAGCAGAAGCGGCAGAGGTTCGCGCAGCCGCGAACGACTTCGACCAGAAAGCGCGATCCGAATTCCGTGTCGGGAGTGAAGATGCCGGTCGCCGGTGGATCGACCGCGTCGGTCACCTTCAGCGCCGCCTTCTTCACGATCGCCGGAGCGTCGATGCCTTCGCGCACGGCGTATCCCGCCAGCGTCCCGTCGGCGGCGTAGCGCGGCTCGTAGAAGGCGGGAATGTAGAAGCCGCGCTCCGCGGCGAGGAGTTGCAGCAGGTGATCTCGGTCGGCGGCGGCCGCAACCGAGCGGCGAAGGCCGGGCACGAGCACTTCGCCTTCGCCGGCGGCAATCACGTCGGCGAACAGCGCGAGCGGTTCAGGGTTGACGAACGTCACCGCGCCGCCGACGACAATCAGCGGATGACGCGACGAGCGCTCGGCGGCGTAGGCAGGAATGCCGGCGAGGCGCAGCAGCGTGAGCACGTTCACGTAGTCCCACTCGAAGGAGACGGAGAACGCCACCACGTCGAAGTCGCCGACCGGCGTTTGTGATTCCAGCGTCAGGAGCGGCGATTTCGCCGAAGACATCGCGGCAAGCTCCTGCTTCGGCGGCAGAAAGAACCGCTCGCAGACGATGTCGTCTTCGGCGTTGAAGAGCCGGTAGATGGTCTGGAAGCCGAGATTCGACATCCCGACCCAGTACGTGTTTGGAAACGCCAGGGCGACGCGCAGGCGGCTGCCGTGCGGCTTCTTGACGTAGCCGACTTCTTTCGAAAGGGTGAGCTGTGCGCGTTCGCGCTGTTCCCAGGAATTCATGCGGTGATCCGGCCTGTCCTGCACCGGGTCGGGGCGTCCGCGCGCTCACGCTCGGACGTCGGCGTTCTCGTGTGCCGTGGATCTATCTACTCTACCACCGAGAACGCCGATCGTAGGGAAAGGCGCCGATCGCTCAGCCTTCCTGCCTCCGGAGGAACGCCGGGACATCGAACGTCGTGCTGAGCTCGTAGTCGGGATCCGCCGGTTCGGGATCGACTCCAGCCCTGATTCGCAGGGAATCAGCTCCGGGCAGTGCAGCCGACGATGTCTGCTGACTCGCGGGCGGCGCTGACGAGCTGGAAGGCATCGAGGAGCCGCCGCTGGCGGCCATCGGCAGATCGAGCAGCGGACGCCGCGCGATGGTCATCCGTGCCGCCGGCATCGCCGGCGCCGGCGCCGGAGCGATGTCGCCGCGCTGTTTCGCGTAGTCGGTGTACTGCGTCATGTCCACCGGCGTGGTCTGCGCCGACGGCGCAACGGGCTGCGAGATTGCGGATGCCGCGAACCCGGTGGCGATCACGGTGATCTTGACCTTGCCCTTCAAGGAAGGATCGATCACCGCGCCGAAGATGATGTTGGCGTCCTCGTCGGCGGCTTCCTGGACGATGCACGAGGCTTCGCTGACCTCGACGAGCGAGAGGTCCGGCCCGCCGGTGACATTGATGATCACGCCGCGGGCGCCGTTGACCGATGCGCCTTCGAGCAGCGGGCTCGAAATCGCCCGGCGCGCCGCCTCCATCGCGCGATCGGAACCTTCGGCGATGCCGGTGCCCATCATCGCCAACCCCATGCCGGACATGATCGTTTTCACGTCCGCGAAGTCGAGGTTGATGAGGCCTGGCACCAGGATGAGGTCGGAGATGCCCTGAATCGCCTGACGCAGCACATCGTCGGCCGTCATGAAGGCATCTGTCATCGAGGTCGTGCGGTCGATGATCGTCAGCAGCCGCTCGTTCGGAATCGTGATGATCGTGTCGACGCAGTCGCGCAACGCCTCGAGTCCCTGCTCCGCCTGAATCTGGCGCTTGCGGCCTTCGAACTTGAACGGCTTGGTGACCACGGCCACCGTCAGCGCGCCGAGCTCGCTGGCGAGACTCGCAATTACCGGCGCCGCGCCGGTGCCGGTGCCGCCGCCGAGCCCGGTCGTGACGAAGATCATGTCGGCGCCGTCGAGCGCCTGGATGATTTTTTCCGTGTCCTCGAGCGCCGCCTGGCGCCCGACGTTCGGATCCGCGCCGGCGCCGAGCCCCTTCGTCAGCTTGCTCCCGATCTGCAGCTTGACGGTCGCGGCGTTGGCGCGCAGCGCCTGGAGGTCGGTGTTCGCGACCACGAACTCCACGCCGTCGAATCCGGCCTGCACCATCCGGTTGACGGCGTTGCTGCCGCCGCCGCCCACGCCGACCACTTTGATGCGGGCGCCCGCGCACGCCTCCTCGTCGAGGCGCAGTCTCAGTCGTCGAGCCTCGTCACTGGTGCTGGTGTAATCGTCCATTCATCGCTCCTATGCAGCGGTGCTGGAAGCCCGCTTTAGAAAAATTCCCTGAACAAGCCGCGAAGTCGCCCCGCGGCCCGCACCAGCGCGCCCGCACCGAGCGGAGCACGCGAAGATTCACCCGTCGAATTCCGACAGCCGTACAGCACCAGCCCGACGCCCGTGGCGAACGTGGGGCTGTTCACGTGATCGGCGAGCCCGCCGACGCCGACGGGGCAGCCGCGACGGATCGGCAGATCGAAAATCTGCTCGGCGATTTCAGGCATGCCGTCGAGAATCGCGCCGCCGCCGGTCAGGACGATTCCTGAATTCAGGCTCTTCTCGTACCCGGCGCGCCGGATTTCGTCCCAGACGAGATGGAAGATCTCCTCCGCACGCGGCTGGAGGATTTCGGACAGGATCCGGCGCGCCATCACGCGCGGCTTGCGCCCGCCGACGCTCGCGACTTCCATCGTCTCTTCTTCGTCGACCATCCCCGAGAGCGCACAGCCGCACTTGCGCTTGATTTTTTCAGCATCCGGTACCGGCGTTCGAAGGCCGACGGCGATGTCGTTCGTGAAGTGATCACCGCCGACGCCGATCACGGCCGTGTGCCAGAGGCTGCCACGCTCGTAGATCGCGATGTCCGTCGTGCCGCCGCCGATGTCGACGAGCGCGACGCCCAGTTCCTTCTCGTCCTCCGTCAGCACAGACTCGCTCGCAGCCAACTGCTCGACGAGCGTCTCGGCCACCGTCACGCCGGCCCGGTTCACGCACGCGACGATGTTCTGCGTCGAGCTCTGGCTGCCGGTGACGATGTGGACGTTGACCTCGAGACGCGCGCCGGTCATCCCCACCGGTGCTCCGATCCCGTCCTGCTCGTCGACCACGAAATCCTGGGGCAGCACGTGGAGAATCTCTCGGCCGGTCGGCAGCGAGACGGCCTTGGCCGCGTCGATCGCACGGCGCACGTCCTCGCGGGTGATCTCCCGGTTCTTGCCGGCCACCGCGATCACGCCCCGGCTGTTGAAGCCCTTGATGTGCGGGCCCGACAGCGCCAGGTGCACCGAGTCGATCTCGACGCCCGCCATCAGTTCGGCTTCCTCGATCGCCTTCTTGATCGAGTCGACGGCGGCTTCGAGGTTCACGACGACGCCGCGCCGGATCCCGCGCGACTCGGCGACGCCGATCCCGACGATGTCGAGGCTGTTCCCCTCGAGGATCTCACCGACGACGGCCGACACTTTGGAAGTACCGACGTCCAGGCCGACCAGGTATCGCTCTTTTCGCGCCAACTCCACTCCCCTCACGGCAGACCCGCAGGCCTGCGCTGCGTTCTAACTTCTGCCTTCTTACTTCTGCCTTCTACCTTGTAACTTCTGACTTCCTTTGGTCGGTCTTACGTAGATGCGATCGTCGAACCGCAGATCGACGTAGTCGATGTCGGTCACGCGCTCGCGCAACGCGGGCGCCAGATCGAGGTACGACTGCAGCCGTGCGAGGAACTGGTCCTCGCCGAGCTGAATCATCGCGGGATCGCTGTTGAGGATCACCGAGGCGTTGTGCGCATCGGACACGTCGACCTGCGACAGGCGCTTGGCGATGGCCGGCTTCGATTTCACGGCGGCGATCACCCGTGCGGCGAGATCCGCGCGGCCTTCATCGGTCAGCGCGCCGTTCTCGCCGGGCGCCGCCGAGAGGCCGTCGATGATCGGCAGGTCCAGATCCGCGTACTGGGGACCGTACTGATCGATGATGACGCCCCGCTCGTCGACGAGGTACATGTCCGAGTGGATGCGGCCGATGCCGATCGGCTCGCGCTCGGAGACGAAGACGTCGACCGTCGACGGCAGCGAACGGCGCATCACGGCGTCCCGCACCCAGGGGGACGCTTTCAGCCGGGTGCGCCAGTGCTCGAGGTCGGTCCAGATGATGTTCTCGCCGCGCAGCCCGCTGAGCACCGCGATCACGTCTTCCTTCGACAGCCGCTCGTTGCCGTGCACCGCGATCTTGTCGACCTGCAGGACGTGCGCGTGCGCGGCCATCGCCACGCTGCGGTAGGCGCCGAAGATCAACGCCGGCGTCAGGGTGACCCAGATCAGCAACGGCACGAGCAAGCCGCGCCAGCTCTTCTTCCGGCGCGCTGGTTTCACGTGCGCCCTCCGGAATCGGCGATCGGTCTGAGCGGCGACGGCGCTCACGATTCGACTCCTGCCGGGGCTCCGCTCTCCAGCGCCGCAATCAGCCGATCGGGCACGTTCCCGATCGACCCGGCGCCGAGCGTGATGACGAGATCGCCCGGTTTCACGATGCGCACAATCGCGGCCACGACATCGTCGAGGCGCGGCACCAGATCGACGGGAGCCGCGACGCTCTTCCGGATCGCCGCGCCCAGCGTGTCGAGAGTCACGCCGGCGATCGGTTCCTCGCCGGCGGAATAGATGTCGGTCAAGACGACGTGATCGGCGTCGGAGAGCGCTGGACCGAAGGAGTCCATCAGCGACGCTGTCCGCGAATACCGGTGCGGCTGGAACGCGACCACGATGCGGCGGCCCAGCGTTCGCGCGGCGGCGAGCACCGCAGCGATCTCGGTTGGGTGATGTCCGTAATCGTCGACCACGAGAATCCCGCGCGGTTCACCGCGAACGTCGAAGCGCCGTTCGGCGCCGCGGAAATCCTTCAACCCGGATGCGATCCGTTCGAACGACAGGCCCAGTTCCAGGCCGACCGCGATCGCCGCGAGGGCGTTCAGCAGGTTGTGACGCCCCGGAACCGCGAGAGTCAGCGTCCCAAGCGGCACAAGGGGCCGCTCAGCAGCAGCGGACTCCGCTCGCGGTGAGCTTGCCTGCCCTGAGCCTGTCGAATAGGTGGAACCACGAGCCACGCGATCCCGCCGCATGACCGTCGCCGACACGCTCATCGGCGCCAGGGTCACGCCGGTACCGAGGACGTCGGCCGTCGGCGAGTCGAGACCGTATGTCGTGACGCGACGAGTCATCCGCGGCAGCACGGACGCCAGGTTCCGGTCGTCCAGACACGCGACCACGCCGCCGTAGAACGGCGTCTTGTTGGCGAAGTCGACGAAGGCCTGCTGCAGGTCCTCGAAGCCGCCGTAGTTCTCGAGGTGTTCGTGGTCGATGTTCGTAATCACCGCAATCGTCGGAAACAGTTTCAAAAACGATCGGTCGCTCTCGTCCGCCTCGGCGACCATGAACTCGCCCTGCCCCAGCCGCGCGTTGCTGCCGAACGCTCTCAGACGTCCGCCAATCACCGCTGTCGGATCCAGCCCCGCCCGCTCCAGCACCAGCGCGATCATCGAGGTCGTCGTCGTTTTGCCGTGTGCCCCGGCCACCGCAATCGAAAAGCGCAGCCGCATGAGCTCGGCGAGCATCTCGGCCCGGGGAATCACGGGTACCTGCCGGCGCCCCGCTTCGATGACTTCCGGGTTCGTCGGCCGCACCGCCGACGAGATGACCACGACGTCGGCATCGCCGACATTTGCCGCGTCGTGTCCGACGTCAACCCGGATGCCGAGCGTCTTCAGCCGATCGGTGACCGCGGATCCCTTCGCATCCGATCCGCTCACGACGTACCCAAGGTTCGCGAGCAGCTCGGCGATGCCGCTCATCCCGATCCCGCCGATCCCGACAAAATGAACGTGCCTAGTTTTCCCTAGCACGCTGTCACCAGTCGGGTTCCTGGTTCAGGGTTCAAAGTGCAGCATTCGTCCAGGGTTCCGGGTTCCGAGTGCAGGGTGCAGCGTTCTTTCGAATCCCGAACCCCGAACCCCGAACTGCGAACGAACCCTGAACTCGGCACGCTGAACCCAGCACCCGTCACGATCCCTGCCCCGCGAGCTGCAACGCTCGATCGACGATCACTCGCGCCGCGTCGGGCCTTGCGAGCGTGCGCGCGTTCGCCGACATGCGCTCTCGCTTGCCGCGATCGCCCGCCAGCGCGAGGACGCGCGCCGCCAGCGCTGCGCCCGTCAGCTCGCGCTGCAGCAGCAAATCCGCGGCGCCCGCGGCCACCAGCGCTTCGGCATTCCTGCGCTGGTGATCGTCGGTCGCCGTCGGCAGCGGAATCAGCACCGAAGCCTTTCCCGCCGCGGTAATCTCGGCCAGCGTCGTCGCGCCGGCACGACAGACGACTACGTCCGCTTCTCCGAGCTGCCGTCCCATGTCGAAGAGGAACGGCTCGACGTCGGCCTGAAGCCCCGCCTGCCGGTAGGCGGCGCGCACCATCTCCACGTCTCGTTCGCCGGTCTGGTGAACGAGACGAAGATGCGAGCCGCCGGCCGCCAGCTGCGGTGCTGCCTCCACCATGGCCACGTTGATTGCGTGCGCGCCCTGAGAGCCGCCAAAAACTAAAACCCGCGTGACGGAAGTCTGGTCATCGAGCGCCGACTCCTTGTGAGATCCGGACGTCGCGAAAAACTCCGGCCGGACCGGGTTACCGCTGACGAACGCTTTCTCTCCAAACAACGCCTGCGTCGAGTCGAACGTCACCGCCGCCGCCTGCACGACCCGGATGAGCAATCGATTGGTCAATCCGGGCACCGCGTTCTGCTCGAGCAGCATCGTCGGCACGCCGCGCAGCGCGGCGACCATGACGACCGGTCCCGAGCTGTAGCCGCCGACGCCGATCACGAGCGACGGACGCCGCGCCGACACGATCCGCCAGCCATCCATCAGGCTGATCGGCACCAGGGCCGCACCGCGCGCACGATCGAACACGGATTTGCCCTTCACGCCGCTGCTGCGGATCACGTCGAGCACGAACCCCTCGCGCGGCACGACGCGCGACTCGATTCCACGCGCCGTCCCGGCAAACGTCACCGTCGCTGCAGGCCGTCTTGCCAGCAGCTCGCGCGCCACCGCGATCCCCGGATAGAGATGACCGCCGGTGCCGCCGCCGGCAATCACCACACGCAAGTCGCCGGTGGGACTTTGCGTCGCGCGGGAAGCGCCCGAATCGGTCATCACGAGAACAGCCCCAGATCCCTTTCATGCTTCTGTCGACGCGTGCTGCGAGACGTTGAGCAGAATCCCCATGCCGACCAGATTGATGAGCAGTGACGATCCGCCGGAGCTGACGAACGGCAGCGGAATGCCTTTCGTCGGCATCAACCCGAGCACCACGCTGATGTTCACGAACGCCTGCACCGCGACCATCGTCGTCAGGCCCAGCGCGAGAAACGACCCGAAGGTGTCGGGCGCACGCATCGCGACGCGCATGCCGCGCCACGTGACGACGCAGAAGCAGATCACGACGGCGGTGGCGCCGACGAGCCCGAGCTCCTCGGAGATGACCGAGTAGATGAAGTCCGTGTGCGGTTCGGGGAGGTAGAACAGCTTCTGCACGCCGTTCATCAGCCCCTTGCCCCACACGCCGCCCGTACCGATCGCGATCAACGACTGGATGATCTGAAAACCGTCGCCAAGCGGGTCGTCCCACGGGTTGAGGAACGCCAGCGTCCTCCGCCGGCGATAGGCGGAGCCCATGACCACGAAGTAGAGGACTGGAAGCGCAGCGAGCGTGACCCCCACGAGGTAGCGCCAGTTGAGCCCGGCGGCAAAAATCATGACGGCCGCAATCAGGAGGATCGCCATCGACGTCCCGAAATCAGGTTCGGGGAGAATCAACGCAACCAGGCCGAGCACGACGATCGCGATCGGCAGCACCGAATAGGTGACCTCGTCGATGCGGTGCATCCGCCGTTCGAGCAGCGCGGCGATGAAGAAGATGACGACCAGCTTCGCGAGCTCGGATGGCTGCACGCCAATGCCGCCGACGCCGAACCACCGCCGCGCGCCGTTCACGGGCGCGCGGAAATAGACGCAGACGAGCGCGAAGGCAACGAACGCCAGGCCGCACCAGATGAACGTCGGCTCGCGGTAGTGGCGATAGTCGATGCGCATCACGAGCGTGAGCATGGCGATGCCGAGCACGGCCCACATCGCCTGCGTCGTCAGAAACCTGGTCGCGCGGCCGAAGCGATCCAGGGCCATCGGCGCCGAGGCGCTGTAGACCATGACCACGCTCAACGCGACCAGCAGCAGGGTCGCGATGAACATCACTTTGTCCGACTTCAGCTTTCTCGCCATACTTCCTAAAGATCCTGGCTCGTCGTCCCGAAACTATCCCCGGCAACGGATATACGATCGCCGTGAGCGGTCAACAGTCATCAGTCGGGCTCGGGCCGAGGCACCAACTTCCCAGACCGGGGCAGCCTGGGTTCCCAGCAGTCAGTCCTCCACCGCGAGAACCGACTGACGACTGTTCACCGCTCAAGACGTATAGAACCTGTCAGGGCTTAGGGCTTAGCGCTGAGGGCTCATTGGCGCAGAGCGCTCAGTGGCCCTCGACTCTGCCCTGAGCCCTTAGCTCTCAGCCCTCCTCGAGAGTCGCTTCACTTCTTCTTTGAAGCGCCGCCCCCTCTCCGCGTAGTCACGGAACATGTCGAAGCTCGCGCATGCAGGGGCGAGCAGCACCACGCCCGACGGCTTCGCAAGCTCGTACGCGCGATCGATGGCCGCCGGGAAGCTGTCGGCCTCTTCGACCGGTACGACATCGCTCAACGCATCGCGCAGGAGCGCTCTCGCTTCTCCGATCGCCACGACCGCCTTCCCGCGCGCCTTCAGCGGATCGCGCAGCAGCCGGAGATCGCCGCCTTTGAACCGTCCACCCATGATCGGCACCAGATCCCGATCGAAGCTCTCAATCGAGCGGAGCGCCGATTCGACGTTGGTCGCCTTCGAGTCGTTGACGAACCGCACGCCGTCCACGTCGGCAACGAGCTCCATCGCGTGCTCGAGACCGTGGAACGCGTCGACGGCTGATGTCATCGCTTCCGGCGCGGCACCGGCGATCGCGCCGACGGTAGCCGCGGCCATGACGTCGTTGACCAGGTGCGGACCGAGCAGATGAATCGCGTCGAGTGGCACGAGCCGCTGCGACCGCGCCGGCTGCCGATCGACAATCCATCCCTCGTCCACGACCGTGCCGAAGTCGATTTGTCCGCTGGCCGAGAATCTCCGCGCCGCCGCCCTTCCCTTCTTCGCGAGCGCCAGGACCGCGGGATCGTCGGCATTGATCACAGCGAAATCGCCGACGGCCTGATTCTCGAAGACCCGCGCCTTCGCGGCTCCGTACGCCGCGACGTCTGGATGACGATCGAGGTGATCCGGCGAGAAATTGAGCATCACCGCGATCCACGGATGGAAGGTGTCGATCTGCTCGAGCTGAAAGCTGCTCGTCTCGACGACATGGAACGTCTCGGGCGTCGACTCCGACACCTGCGCGCTCAGTGGTGATCCGATGTTGCCGCCCACGGTCACTTTGAATCCCGCCGCCTCCAGAATCCGGCCAGTCAGCGCCGTCGTCGTCGACTTCCCCTTGGTGCCGGTGATCGCGATGAGGCGGCCCTGGAGCCATCGCGACGCGAGCTCGATCTCCGCGATCACCGGAACGCCGCGATCGCGCGCCGCCTGCACGACGTCCTGCTCCGGCGGCACGCCGGGGCTGAGGACGACGAGGTCCGCCGAGGTGAACGTGTCCGGCACATGTCCGCCAAGCTCCAGCGCGATGCCCAGTCCGCGCAGATAGTCGGCTTCAGGCACATCAGCCCGCGCATCCGACAGCGTGACGCGCGCACCACGGCGCGCCAGCAACTCGGCGGCGGCAAGGCCGCTCCTCGCTGCGCCGACAACGGTCACGCGTTTGTTGGTCACGTCGAATCCCACGTTTCTAGCCCTAGCCCCCAGCCCTTAGCCCTAGCCCCTAAATCCCTAGTCCCTAGCCCCTAAGTCCCCAGCCCCTAGCGAAGCTTCAACGTCGCAAGGCTGAACAGCGCGAAGATGATTCCGACGATCACGAAGCGCGTGATCACCTTCGGCTCGCTCCAACCGATCAGTTCGAAATGGTGGTGCAGCGGCGCCATGCGAAAGATGCGTTGACCTCCAGTCGCCTTGAAGTAGCCGACCTGGAGAACAACCGACGCGGCTTCGAGCAGGAAGACACCGCCGACAATCAACAGCAGCAGTTCCTGCTTGATCAGGATGGCGACGATGCCGAGCGCGGCGCCAAGGGCCAGCGATCCGACGTCGCCCATGAATATTTCTGCCGGGTACGAGTTGTACCAAAGGAAACCCAGCGAGGCGCCGACCAGCGATCCGCAGAACACCGTCAGCTCGGCGGCCTGCGGAAAGCGAACGAGCAGCAGATACTCGGCGAACACGCGGTGACCGGTGACGTACGCGAGCGCCGTGTACGCGCTCGCGGCAATCGCGAACACGCTGATCGCGAGTCCGTCCAGGCCATCGGTGAGGTTCACCGCGTTCGACTCCGCGACAAGCACGAACACCGCGAACGCGAGGTAGCCGTAGCCGAGATCGGGAATCAGGCGCTTGAAAAATGGAAAAACCAGGCGCGTGTTGTACAGGCCCTCGCGCTGCAGGATGATCAACGCGATCCCAACGGCGATGCCGATGGCGAGTTGACAGCCCATCTTGTAGCGCGGCAGCAGGCCATGGTGAGAGCGGCGCACGATCTTCAAATAGTCGTCGGCAAACCCGATGCCGCCGTATCCCGCCGTCGTCAGCACCGCGATCCAGACGTACGCGTTCGTCAGGTCGGCCCATAACAGTGTCGGAACGAGCGCCGCCGTCAGGATCAGCAGACCTCCCATCGTCGGCGTTCCGGCTTTCGGACGATGAGACTGCGGACCTTCGGTGCGGATGACCTGCCCGATCTGGAACTCGCGCAGCTTCCGGATCAGCCAGGGTCCGAACACGAGACTGATGGCGAGTGCGGACAACGTCGACGCGGCCGTGCGGAACGTGATGTAGCGCGTCACGTTCAGCACCGACAGCTGAGTGTGGAACGGGTAGAGCAGGTGATACAGCATCAGCCACGCTCCGCCTTCAGGCGCTCGACGACACGATCCGTCTTCACGCCACGCGATCCCTTCACCAGCACGAGATCGCCGGCCTTCACCGACGCCACGACGGCGAGCGCAGCGTCGTCGCTCGTCGCAAAGTACTGCACGCTCGCTGCCGTCATGCCTGATTGAACGGCGGCATCAGCCAGCGCCTTCGCTGGAGCGCCCCCGACCGCGAAGAGCAGGTTCACGCCGGCTTTCGCCGCCGCTCGTCCAACGCCGGCATGGAGTTCCGCCGAGCCGTCTCCGAGCTCGAGCATCTCGCCGATGACCGCGATCCGGCGTGATGCTCGTCCCGATGCCAGCACCTCGAGGGCCTTCCTGGTCGCCGTCGGGTTCGCGTTGTAGCTGTCGTCGACGACGGTCACGCCGCTGGCAAGGCGGACGATTTCGCCGCGGTGCGCGGCCGGCCGAAGGCCGGCTGCCTTCGCCGAGATCTCCGCCAGTGGAACACCGAACTCCTCGGCGACGGCCGTGGCCGCGAGGATGTTCGCGAGATTGGCTTTTCCGACGAGCGGCGTGGAGATCTCCACGACTCCGCTCCGCGCGCTCACCCGCGCGCTGGTCCCCTCGATGCCGCGGTCCACGACGTCGCGGGCACGCACGTCGGCGTCGGAGTCGATTCCGAACGTGACGACGCGGCCGGGAAACGCACCGATCCGCGCGCTGATCCTGGGATCGTCGGCATTCGCGACGAGCAGCGTCGAAGCGTCGGCTCTCTCGAGAATCTCCGCCTTGGCATCGGCGATGGCATCGATCGACGCAAAGAAGCCCAGGTGCGCTTCGCCGACGTTCGTCCACACACGGACGTCCGGCTCGGCAACTCGCACCAGCGTGCTGATTTCGCCCGCGTGATTCATTCCCAGCTCGACGACGGCGACCTCCGGCCGCAGCCTCAGTTCAATCAGCGACAGCGGCAAGCCGATGTGATTGTTGAAATTCCCCCGGTTGCGGACCACGCGGTACCGCGTCTCGAGAAACTCGCTCGTCACTTCCTTGGTCGTGGTCTTGCCGGCGCTCCCGGTGATCGCCACGACCTTCGTGCCCGCCTCGCGCCGGACTCCGTGCGCCAGCGCCTGCAGCGCCGCGGTCGTATCGTCGACCTCGATCACGACGACGCCCCGCTCGGCTAAAGCCTTCGCGCTACCTGTCACGGCATCTCGCTCGGCTGAAGCGTTCGCGCTCCATCCACGCGGCACGACGACGCCGGCGGCACCGGCCTCGATCGCGGCCGACGCGAACTCAGCGCCGTCGAAGCGTTCGCCGCGGATGCCGACGTACAACTCGCCCGCCTTCACCGTGCGGCTGTCGATCGAAACATCGGTAAACTCCCGCGCGCGCTCGCCGGCCACGATCGACCCGTCCATCTGCGTCGCGACCCAGCCCGCCATCAGGTGCAGCACCGCCGAAGCCATCGTCATTTCGCGACGCTCGGCTTGGTCCGCCGCCGCGCCAACGCCTCACGCGCGACCGCAACGTCGTCGAATGGCAGCGTGCGATCGCCGATCACCTGGTACTTCTCGTGTCCCTTGCCGGCGACGAGCACGACGTCGCCGGAACCGGCGACCTCGATCGCTTTGGCAATCGCCGCGCGCCGGTCGACGATCGTCAGCACGCCCTGCGAGCTGTCCCTCCGGGTGTCCGGCGTGATCCCGCGGCGGATTTCCTCGATGATCCGGTTCGGATCCTCGCTGCGGGGGTTGTCCGACGTGATCACGATGAGGTCGCTCAGGCGCCCTGCGACGGCGCCCATCAACGGACGCTTCGTCCGGTCGCGATCGCCGCCGCACCCGAACACCGTAATGAGCCGCCCGTGCGCCAGTGGCCGTGCGGTCTCGAGCAGATTGCGAAGGGCGTCATCGGTATGCGCGTAGTCGACGACGACGGTGACTTCGTCCTTGGTGTCGGAGACGACCTGAAACCGGCCCGGGACGCCCTCGAGCGATCGGAGTCCCCGCTCAATCGCGTCCAGCGGAATGTCGAGCGCGTTGGCCACCGAGACAGCCGCGAGAATGTTGTAGACGTTGGGTCGACCCACGAGCTTCGACACAACCCGCAGCGGCCCGCGCGGCGTTCGAACATCGAACGACAAGCCCCCGAGTGAGAACGAGAGCGGTCCCGGCATGACGTCCGCGGCCCGGTGAATCGCGTACGTCGTCGGCCGGCCGCCAGCTTCGAGCAGGCTGGCGCCGCGCGGATCGTCGAGGTTGATCAGGCTCGGTGCGTCGCGCGGCAGCATCTCGAACAGCCGGCGCTTCGCGCGGAAGTAGTCGTCCATGTCGGCATGGAAGTCGAGGTGATCGCGCGTGAGGTTCGTGAAGACGCCCGCCGCGAAGGTGATGCCGCTGACGCGGTGCAGCGACAGGGCGTGCGACGACACTTCCATCGCGCACGCACCGCAGCGTCGATCGACCATCTCGCGCAGCAGCGCCTGCACGTCCGGCGCTTCAGGCGTCGTCCTCGTCGATTCGCGCACTTCGTCGCCGATCCGATAACCGACCGTGCCGAGGATTCCGCACCGGATGCCTGCGGCATCGAAAATCGCAGCGACCAGATATGCCGTCGTCGTCTTGCCGTTCGTGCCGGTGATCCCGATCACCCGCATCTCGCGGCTCGGGTTGCCGTAGAACGCGACGGCGAGTTGCGCGAGCGCAAGACGCGCGTCTTTCACGATCGCCCACGGCGCCTCGACGTCGCCTGACGGCGCCTGTTCAGACACGATCGCTGCGGCGCCAAGATCGATCGCCTGCCTGACGAACGCCGTGCCATCGGCGTGCTGTCCCTTGAGCGCGACGAAGACATACCCGGGAGCAACCGCGCGCGAATCGTAGGCGACGCCGGTCACGGCGCGGGCACCGGCCTCGCCTCGCGGCGCGTCCCCCGCGGGGACGAGTCCGCATTCGCGGAGCACACCGTGAAGCTCGGCCCAGGTCATGGATGGTTCGCAGCGGCGGCGTGCCGTGTGGGCCAGCGTTCCAGGACCAGTTTGCAGACGGCATCACCGTCGATCGGTGAACCGGCCGAGGGTGTCTGCGACACGACGAATCCGTCGCCGGTCACGCGTGCGCTCATGCCGAGCTTTACGAGCCGTCGAACCGCGTCGCGCGCGCTCAGGCCGGTCAGATCCGGCACTGTGCCGGGCGGTCCGTCAGCAACGAGGCTGACCACGGGCGAGGCCTCGCGCTCGCTCTCCGCGGTCGCGTGTTCGCCCGAGTCGTCTCTGCGCGCTACGAGCACCGGCGACGAGGGATTGATCGTCGGGCCGATGCCGAGGTAACGCAGCGTCTCCTCGGCAATCTTCTTGAAGACGGGTGCCGACACAACGCCGCCGGTATGTCCCTTCGTGTGCGGCGAATCGGTAACGACGATGATGGCGACGGCTGGATCGCGCGACGGCAGGAACCCGACAAACGACGCGTTCCAGTTCGTCGTGGAGTAGTGGCCGTTCACCAGCTTTGCGGCGGTGCCCGTCTTGCCGGCGATCGTGTAGCCGGGAATCTGCGCCGCCTTCGCGGTGCCGCGCTCGACGACGCCTTCCATGATCCCCGTCATGGTGGCCGCAGTGTCGGCGCTGATCGTCCGCCGCACGATCTTCGGCTGGACCGCATAGCGCCGGTTGTCCTTGTAGACCGCGCGGATCACCCGCGGCTCGACGTACTGTCCGCCGTTGGCGACGGAGCTGACGGCGGCAAGCATCTGGAGCGGCGTCACGCCGACCTGATAGCCCATCGACACGGAGGCCAGCGCGCTGTCGGTCCATTTGTCCTGGCGCCAGACGATGCCCGGACTCTCGCTGGGAAAGTCGGGCGACACCGTGTGGCCGAAGCCGTACCGCGCGACGTACTCGCTCAGGCGCTCCTTGCCCAGCTTAAATCCGATTTTGATCGCGCCGACGTTGCTCGATTTGACGATGACGTCGGTGAAGGACAGCGCGCCGTAGTTGTGCGTGTCGTGGACGATCCGGCCCTTGTCCACACGAATCTGCCCGCCGCTGACGTCGATGATCGTATCGATCGGCATCAGCTTCTCTTCGATGGCCGCCGACGCGGTCACGACCTTGAACGTCGATCCGGGTTCGTACAGATCCTGCACCGCGCGGTTGCGGCGGTCGTCATCGCCGAAATCGCGGAACGCATTTGGGTTGAACGTCGGCTCGTTCGCCATCGCGAGAATCTCGCCGGTGTGCGGATTCATGATGATGGCCGTGCCGCCGGCGGCGCGATTCTCGAGCACGCCCGCGTGGAGCTCGCGCTCGGCGATGTGCTGCAGGTTCTCGTCGATCGTCAATTCGATGCTCGAGCCGGTCGTCGGCGGCCGCTCGGACCGGCTGAACGCCTTGTGGCGCGCGTCGGTGTGCACCAGGATCGTGCCGGCCTTGCCGCGGATCTGCGGATCGTAGGTGTGCTCGAGGCCGCTGAGGCCGGTGTTGTCGACGCCGACCCAGCCAAGGAGGTGCGACGCGAGTTCCTTGTTCGGATAGAAGCGCTTGCTTTCCTTGATGAAGCCGATGCCGTCGAGATTCAGTGCCGCGACGCGCTCCGCCTGGTCGGGCGCGACCTGGCGTCTGACGTACGCGAACGCGCGCTTCTGGCCCAGCTTCTCCGTGATTGATTGACGATCCTTCGCGTCGCAATCACCCAGCGCGTCGCAGATCTTTTTCGAGACGTCTGCCGGGTTGCTGATTTCTGTTGGAACGGCGTAGATGGTGTCCGCGTCGACGCTCGTCGCCAGCACGCGCCCGCGTCGATCGAGGATGTCGCCCCTCCGTGCCGGGGAGGGGGGCGTCCGTTCCTGCTGCCGTTCCGCGCGGGCGGCAAGGTCGGCGCGATCGTACACCTGCAGGTAGACCAGCCTGGCTTCGATCCCCGCGACCCAGAGGCCGATCAGCACCGACACGAACGCGACGCGGCGCTTCAGGATCGGACGCCAGTCGTGTGTTGCGGCGGTCACGGGCGACGTCATGTCTCTCTTACCGGCGCGCGACCACAGACGTCGCCGGCGGCTCCGACGGAACGACGCGTTCGATGACGATGGCCTCGTCGCGCGATGGGACGACGAGGTGCAGCTGGCCGGTGGCGAGCGATTCGATGCGCTTCGGCGATTTCAGCGTGTCGATCTCGAGGCGCAGCCGGCGTGCGACGTCTTCCTCGGCCGCGCGCTGCCGCTGCAGTTCCTCGACCTGGTAGCCGTGACGGAGTAGCTCGAAGTGCTGCCAGGCCGAGACGAGCAGGACGAGGACGAGGAACCCGGCGACGCCGATCGATTGCCAGAGCTCGCGCTGACGCTGGTCGTCCACCTCGCGGACGATCGGGTTGTTGCGGACGTCTTTTTTGATGGCGTACTCGAATGCTTCCATCAGGCCAACCTTTCCGCCGCGCGGAGCTTGGCGCTCCGGGCTCTGGGATTGCGGTCCACCTCGCCGCCGGTCGGCACCAGCGGCTTCTTCGTCAGCACCTGCACCAGCTGGTCGCGCTGCTGCAGGGCGCGCAATGTGTGTTTGACGATACGGTCTTCGAGCGAGTGAAACGTGATCACGACGAGTCGTGCGCCGGCGCGCAGACGGCGAGCCGCCGCTTCGACGAAGCGATCGAGGCCGTCGAGCTCACGGTTGACCCAGATGCGCAGCGCCTGGAACGTCCTGGTCGCGGGATCGATGCGTACGTGTCTGCCCCGGTGCGGAATGGCTCGCCGCACGATCGTCGCGAGACGCCCCGTCGTGTCGACGGGCGCCTCGCGGCGCGCCTCCACGAGGGCGCGCGCGATGCGGCGCGAGAAACGCTCCTCGCCGTACTGAAAGATCGCGTTGGCCAAGTCCTCCTCGCTCGACTGTGAGACGAGATCCGCGGCGGTCTCGTGAGTCGTGCGGTCCATCCGCATGTCGAGGGGCTCGTCGCGCTGAAAGCTGAAGCCGCGGCCCGGCGCGTCGAATTGCATCGACGAGACGCCAAGATCGGCGAGCGCGCCGTCGACACGGGCGATCCGGCGGCTGTCGAGCACTTCGTCGATGTCGCGGTAGTCGGCGTGCACGAGCTCGACGCGGTCGTTCCACGGCGCGAGGGTTTCGCGGGCGCGTGCGAGCGCATCCGGGTCGCGGTCGAAACCAATGACGCGAGAGGCGCCAGCTTCGAGCAGCGCGCGCGTGTGCCCGCCGAGGCCGACGGTACAATCGACGAAGAGCCCGCCCTGTTCGGGCCGAAGATGCTGGAGGACCTCGGCGGTCATGACAGGAACGTGCGTCATCAGATCCCGAACTCCGACAGCGCCTTCGCGTCGTCGTCGGTGAAAGGATCGCGCTGGAGCCTGGCCTGCAGGCGATCGTGGTTCCAGGTGTCGAGGTAGTTGTACTGGCCGAGCACGTCGACGTCGCCGGCGATCGCGGCCGTTTCGCGCAAGCGCGCGGGGATCAGCACGCGTCCCTGCGTGTCCAGCTCCACGGCCTGCCCGTAGAAGTTCACGCGATCGAGAAACCGGAGTCGGGAGGGATGGGTCGACGGCATTTTTCCGAGCTTCTCTTCGATGTCGAGCCAGACCGGCATCGGGTACAGGCGCACGTATTCGCCCGTGAGGCTGGTGAGGAACAGCTCGCGGCCGTACTTGCTCTCGAGGAGCGAACGAAAAACGTTCGGAACCTTGAGTCTGCCCTTATCATCTATGCGTGCCTGTTCGTGCCCTCTAAACACACCGAACCCTCAGAATCGACCCACTTTTCTCCACAAATTTCCACGGAGATACTAAGGGACGGCCACGTGCCTGTCAACCGCAAAATCCAGCCACTCAGTAAGTTACGCCAAATTTTCGCCTTTTAATCGCCCAGTCCTACAACCGGTTGGGTACGCCATCGATCCCACCCCAGACGCAAGGCCACAGCTCGCGATTCGGGTCCGTTCCGCGTAGGCGGTATACGATGAGGGCTTCACAATGCTGGGATCAGCCCGCTTCGGCATCGCGGCCTTCGCCGCACCCGCCCGGTTCCAGCCGACCACTTACGCATGAAGTCGGTGCTCGTGTGCGAGGCGCACGTGCCGTTCGTCCATGGCGGCGCTGAGTTGCACGTACGAGGTCTCGTCGCCGAGCTCACGCGACGCGGGTACCGGGCGGAAAAGGTGTCCGTTCCGTTCAAGTGGTATCCCAAGACCGAGCTGCTCGCGCAGGCCGCGGCCTGGCGGCTGGTCGATCTGTCGGAATCGAACGGCGAACGGATCGACACCGTCATCGCGACGAAGTTTCCGACCTACTTCGTGCGCCATCCGCGCAAGGTCACGTGGTTGTTCCATCAGTACCGGGCCATCTACGACCTGTTCGGGACGCCGTACAGCGAGTTCGCGCACACCGAGGCTGACGTGCGTCTGCGCGCACGGTTGATGGAGCTCGACAACGAGGTACTCGGCGAATCGAGGCGCCTGTTCTCGAATGCGCGCAATACCGCCGAGCGGCTTTCGCGCTACAACGGACTCACAGCCGAACCGCTGTACCATCCTCCACCGCTTGCCGGAAAGTTGAAGGCCGGCGCGACGGGCGACTACGTGCTGTCGGTGGGACGGCTCGAGGCGAACAAACGAGTGGACCTGATCGTGCGCGCGCTCGTCCACGCCGGTCCTCGCACGCGTCTGGTGGTCGCGGGAGAAGGGCCGCTGCGCGGACAGCTCGAGCAAACGGCGGAGGAGCTGCGGGTCGCCGATCGAGTGGCATTCACCGGCAGCGTGTCGGAGCAGCAGCTGATCGACCTTTACGCAGGAGCGCTCGCTGTCGTGTTTCCACCGTTCGACGAGGACTACGGCTACGTCACCCTGGAGGCATTCCTGGCCCGCAAGGCGGTGATCACGACGACCGATGCCGGCGGCCCTCTCGAGTTCGTCGAGGAAGGGGTGACCGGACTGGTGTGCGATCCGACGCCCGAGGCGCTCGGATCAGCGATCGCTCGACTCTCCGCCAATCCGCGTGTGGCGGCCTCACTCGGTGAAGCTGGCTACGAGCGGGCCTCGGCAATCACCTGGGATGGCGTGGTCGATCGCCTGATGGCTGAAGGTTGATCGCATGGCTGAGGCTCCAATCGCCGCGCAGACCTCGGTCGTGATTCCCGCCTTCAACGAAGCCGTGTCGATCGCTGGCGTCGTCAACGATCTCTCGTCCGCGGCACGCTGGCAGGAGATTCTCGTCGTCGACGATGGTTCGACGGACGAGACCGGAGCGCGTGCGGCCGCGGCCGGCGCCCGCGTCATCCGGCATCCGTACAACAAAGGCAACGGCGCGGCCGTCAAGACAGGTATCCGGAATGCGGCCGGCGTGTTCATCCTGATCACCGACGCCGACGGTCAGCATCGTCCAGCCGACGCCGCGCGTCTGGTTGCGCATCTTGGCGCCTACGATCTCGTCGTCGGCGCGCGCTCCGGCCAGTCGCAGGCGACGCTCGCGCGCAGGCTCGGCAACGCTACGCTGAACGGCATCGCCAGCTATCTCACCGAGCAGCCGATTCCAGACTTAACCTCCGGCTTCCGCGCGGCGCGGCGTGAGTACCTTCTCGAGTTCATCCATCTGCTGCCGAACGGTTTCTCCACACCGACGACGACGACGCTTGCGTTCATGCGTGCCGGATACAGCGTGCGCTTCGAGCCCATCGACGCAGGTCAGCGCGAAGGCGTGTCGAAGATCCGCCTCGGTGCGGATGGCTTCAATTTCTTTCTGATCCTGCTGAAGGTGATCACGATCTTCAGCCCGCTGCGGATTTTTGCGCCGGTCAGCGCCGCCGCGTTCCTGCTGGGCGCGGCCTACGCCGGCTGGACGATCGCCACGCAATCGCATGTCACGAACTCGTCGGTGCTGCTGATTCTCCTGAGCGTCGTCATCCTGCTCGTGGGTCTCGTCTCCGAGCAAATCTCCTCGCTTCGCGTCGAAGGGCGCCGGCAATGACCGCGGACGCGCACAAGCCGGCGCGAACGGCGCTCGTGGTCGTGCCGACGTTCAACGAGCGTGAGAACCTGCCGGTGCTGGTCACCGCACTCATGGCGTACCCCGAAGTCAGCGTGCTCGTCGTCGACGACGCGTCGCCCGACGGAACCGGCGCGCTGGCGGACGACCTCGCGCGGAAATACCCGGGACGCGTCGACGTGATGCACCGTACCGAGCGCCCGGGCCTTGGCCGTTCCTACGTCGACGGCATCCGCTCCGTGCTCAATCGCCCGGTCGATGTGATCTGCCAGATGGACTGCGACCTGTCGCACGACCCGCGTCACCTGCGCGATCTGATCGCGGCCAGCGAGCGCGCCGACGTGGTCATCGGATCCCGATACATTCCCGGCGGTGCGGTCGTGAACTGGCCCTTGCGCCGGCGGTTGCTCAGCCGGTTCGCCAACAGCTACATCCGGCTGGTCACGCGCCTGAGCGCGCGCGACTGCACCAGCGGCTATCGCTGCTGGCGGCGCGAAGCGCTGGCGTCGGTGCCGCTCGATCAGACCGGCTCCGAGGGCTATTCCTTCCTGGTCGAGATGCTGTTTGCGGCGTCCGCCGCGGGGCTCACGTTCGCCGAGGTGCCAATCACGTTCGTCGAACGGAGACTCGGCGAATCGAAGCTGTCGAACGCCGTCCTCCTCGAATCGGCCATCACGCCGTGGCGCCTGATCGCCTCGCGAAAGTCGGCGCGGCCCACGGCCCGCTGAGCCCTTTTCGTGCTATGGTTTAGAGACTTTTCACATGTCAGCCGCTCCCGCTGAAAAACCTGCGGGTCTGAGCGTCTTTTTCCCGGCGTACAACGACAGCGGCACCATCGCGAGCATGGTGATTCGCGCCGTGCAGGCCGCGTCGGAGTTGACGTCGGACTACGAAGTCATCGTCGTCAATGACGGCAGCGCCGACTCGACGCCCGAGATCCTCGACGAGCTCGCGCGCACGTACCCGCACGTGCGCGTCGTCCACCACCCGAAGAATCGCGGCTACGGTGGAGCGCTTCAGACGGGGTTTCGATCCGCATCGAAGGAATTCATCTTCTACACCGACGGCGACGCTCAGTACGACCCGGCGGAGCTCTCGGCGCTCTGGGCGAAGATGTCGCCCACCGCGGACATGGTCAACGGCTACAAGATCAGCCGGTCCGATCCGTTCCATCGCATCGTCATCGGCCGCGTCTACCATCACATCGTCAAGGTGATGTTCGGATTGACCGTGCGCGACGTCGACTGCGATTTCCGGCTGATGCGCCGCGCGATTTTCGAAAAGATCGATGTCGAGAAGACCAGCGGCGTGATCTGCCTGGAACTGATGAAGAAGATCGAGGACGCGGGCTTCCGGATCGTGGAAGTTCCGGTGCACCACTATCACCGCGCCTTCGGCAAATCGCAGTTCTTCAACTTCCGCCGCATCGCCAAGACCGGCGTCGACGTGCTCCGCTTGTGGTACGAACTGGTGATCCGGAAGCAGCATCTGCGGCCGGGTGTCCGGCCGCTCACCTCGCACTCCGACGCCGAACACGCTTACCGGAGCTCTCCGCGGTCGTGACTCTTCGACAGTCTCAGAGTCACCCCGAGCCTGGTCTAGGGGTGACCGGCGACTACCGCGAGTTCTACCGCGGCCGCGCGGTCATGATCACCGGCGGCCTTGGCTTCATCGGCAGCAACCTTGCGCGCGCGCTGGCGGATCTCGGCGCGCACGTGCTGCTCGTCGACTCGCTCATTCCCGATTACGGCGGCAATCTGTTCAACATCGACGGTCTCAGCGGCCGAGTACAGGTCAACGTCGCGGACATCCGGCAGCAGTCGACGATGAACTATCTCGTCCGCGGGCTTGATGTGATTTTCAGCCTCGCCGGACAGGTCAGCCACATCGACAGCATGCGCGATCCGTACACCGATCTCGAGATCAACTGCCGCAGTCAGCTGACGGTGCTCGAGGCGTGCCGGAACCACAACCCGAACGTCAAGGTCGTGTTCGCGGGCACGCGCCAGGTGTACGGCAAACCCGACTCGCTGCCGGTGACCGAACGGCATCTCGTGCGGCCGACCGACGTCAACGGCATCAACAAGGCCGCCGGCGAGTACTACCACCTGGTCTACAACAATGTGTTCGGTGTGCGCGGCTGCTCGCTGCGCCTCACGAACGTGTACGGTCCGCGGCAGTTGATCAGCCACAACCGGCAAGGCTTCATCGGCTGGTTCATCCGTCTCGCCATCGAAGATCGGACGATTCAGATCTACGGCGACGGTTCACAGCTTCGCGATTTCGTGTACGTCGACGACGCCGCCGACGCATTTCTCCGGGCTGGCGCGAGCGACGCGTGCAACGGCGAAGTCTTCAACGTCGGAGGCGAGGAAGCCGTCAGCCACCGTGACCTGACGAGCCTGCTTCTTAAAGTGGCGGGAACCGGCCGTGTAGAGTACGTCGAGTGGCCTGCGGACAAGAAGGCGATCGACATCGGCAGCTTCTACGCCGACTCCTCGAAATTCAAGAAGACGACGGGCTGGTCGCCTGCCGTGCCGCTCGCCGAAGGTCTGCGGCGCACGGTCGCGTACTACCGCGAGCATCTGGGCCGGTACATCGGCGGCGAACAGGAGCCGTCGCGCACGTGAGCGCGCATCGAATCCCGTTCATGTCGCTGGTGCCCCGCGAGGACGCCGACGACGTGCGTCGCGCGATCGATCGCGTGATCGATCGCGGATGGTTCATCCTCGGGCCGGAAGTCGTCGGCTTCGAAGAGGAATTCGCCGCCGCTTCCGGCGCGGCCCGCGCGGTTGGCGTCGGTACAGGAACGGACGCCATCGCACTCATCCTGCGAGCGCTCGGGATCGGCGCCGGCGACGAGGTGATCACGTCGCCGCTGTCGGCGGCGTACAGCGCGCTCGCGATCATGATGGTGGGTGCAAGACCTGTCTTCGCCGACATCGACGCCGAACGCGCGACACTCGACCCCGAGCGGATCACGGAGCGCGTGGGTCCTCGCACGCGCGCGATCCTGCCGGTGCATCTCTACGGCCAGGCGGCCGACATGGCCGCGATTGAGCGCGTCGCCGCGCGCCACGCTCTCGCTATCGTCGAGGACTGCTGCCAGGCCCATCTGGCGACCTGTCAGGGACGACCCGTCGGCACGATCGGCGTCGCCGGCGCGTTCAGCTTCTACCCGACGAAGAATCTCGGCGCGCTTGGCGACGGCGGTGCGGTGGTTACCAACGATCGTGCCCTGGCAGACCGCGTGAAGCGCATCCGCAACGGCGGGCAGATCGACCGCTACCACCACGAGGAACCCGGCATCAACTCGCGTCTCGACGACATGCAGGCGGCCGTCCTGCGCGCGAGGCTGCCGCGGCTGCGAGGCTGGACCGAACGCCGGCGCGCGCTGGCCGCGCGCTACCGCAGCCGCCTCGCAGGCGCGCCAGTCGATGTGCTGCCGCAGCGCGACGACGGCCACGTCTATCATCTGTTCGTCGTAAGATCGAGCGAGCGCGACGCGCTGCAGGCGCATCTCGCGGCGAACGGCGTCGAGACGCTGATTCACTACCCTGTGGCCATCCCGCGGCAGCCTGCATTGGCGGGACAGCACCCGGACGATTGTCCGGTTGCGGCACGCACGTGCCGCGAGATACTCTCGTTACCCCTTCACCCCGCCTTGCGCGACGATGAAGTAGACGAGATTGCCGCGGCCGTGCACGCCTTCAAGCCGCGGGCCGTGGTCTCCTGACGGAAAGGACAGCCGAGTGCGAGCGTTGATAACTGGCGGGGCCGGGTTCATCGGGTCCCATCTCTCCGAGGCGCTGCTCGACAACGGGCACGACGTGCTCATCCTCGACAACCTGTCGACCGGTTCCATCGACAACATCGCGCACCTCAAGGGACGCCGCGGGTTCGAGTACTTCGTCGACACGGTGACCAACGAACCGCTGCTCGCCGAACTGATCGATCGCAGCGACGTCGTCTTTCATTTTGCCGCCGCAGTCGGCGTGAAGCTGATTGTCGAGCAGCCGGTCTACACCATCGAGACGAACGTGCACGGCACGGAAGTCGTGCTGAAGCACGCGAACAAGAAGAAGAAGCTCGTCGTCATCGCGTCGACGTCCGAGGTCTACGGCAAGAGCGAAGATGTGCCGTTCCGCGAAGATTCGGACCTGGTGATGGGACCGACGCCGAAGCACCGCTGGGCGTACGCGTGCAGCAAGGCGATCGACGAGTTCCTCGCGCTCGCCTACTGGAAAGAGCGCAAGCTGCCGGTGATCATCGTGCGCTTCTTCAACACGGTCGGCCCGAGGCAGTCGGGGCAGTACGGGATGGTCATTCCGAATTTCGTCCGTCAGGCGCTCGCCGGCGAGCCGATCACCGTCTTCGGCGACGGCACGCAGCAGCGCGCTTTTACACACGTGACCGACGTCGTCGGTGCGCTGCTGAAGCTGATCGCAGAGCCGAAGGCCGTCGGGCAGGTCATCAACATCGGGAACAAGCAGGAAATTACGATCCTGGCGCTCGCCGAGCGGGTGCGGGAACTCAGCGGTTCGGATTCCCCGATCAAGCTCGTGCCCTACGACGACGCGTATGAATCGGGATTCGAGGATATGCCGCGGCGGGTTCCCGACCTGACCCGCGTCGAAGGGCTCATCGGGTACAAGGCGACGCTCCAGCTTGACGAAATTCTGACGCAGGTGATCGATTATTTCCGCAAGAAATAGCCTGGGCGTATACTGAAATCTCACCATGAAGACAGCAACCATCGGCGTCGTCGCCTGGCTCTTTGCGGTCACCACCGCGTCGGCCGAGGTGCAGCTCACGATGCAGAACGGGCGCGTCTCGCTCGTCGCGAAAGACGCGACCGTCCGCCAGATCCTGACCGAGTGGGCGCGCGTCGGCGACACGAAAATCGTGAACATCGAACGCGTGCCGGGTGGACCGGTGACGCTCGAACTGACCAACGTGCCGGAGGCGCAGGCGCTCGACGTCGTGCTGCGTTCGCTGAGCGGCTACATTGCGGCGCCGCGCCCGGTCGAAGCGTCAAACCTCTCGCGATTCGATCGCATCATCCTGATGCCGACGCTCGCGGCCGCGCGGCCGCCGACGCAATCGTCACCGTCGCCGGTGTTCCAGCAGCAGAACCCGCAGTTCCAGCCGCCGCAGCCGGCCGACGACGACGACGATCAGCGGCCGATGCCGAACGTGCCTGTCCCAGCGCGGGGACCCGTTTTCAACCAGTTCCCGCAGCCGCAGGTTGGGAACCCACAGCAGCCGCAGCCGCAGCCGATGCCCAATATGCCAGGGCAGATGCCGAATGTCCCGAACGCCGTCCCGGTGCCCAACGGCAACCCCGCGCCGGCGACGTCGCCGACGCCCGTCGCACCGTACGGCGGCGTGGCCGTTCCTGGAATGGTGGCGCCGCCGCCGCCGACACAGGGACAAGTACCCGGGCAAGTGCCGCCTGTCCGCCGGCCCGGTGGACCCGGCGGTCAGTAGCCGTTGGCCTTCGTCGAACAAGTCAGCGCCGGCATCGCGGACGCGATGAAGAAGCACGACGCCGTCCGTCTGAGCACGCTCCGCATGCTCAAAGCCGCGTTGATGAATCGCGAAATCGAACGCGGCCATACGCTTGACGACGGCGAGTCGCTCCAGGTCGTCGCATCTCTCGTAAAACAGCGTAAAGATTCCATCGAGCAGTTCACGCAGGGTGGTCGGCTCGAACTGGCCGATAAAGAGCGCGCCGAGATTCAGGTCCTTGAAACATACCTGCCCGCTGCTGCTGAGCCAGCCGTAGTCGAGCAAGCCGTCGCGGATGCTATTCAAGAGACCGGCGCGACGTCGCCGAAGGACATGGGCCGCGTGATGAAGGCCGTTCTGGCTCGACTTTCCGGCCAGACCATCGACGGAAAAGCGATCAACGAACTCGTACGCCGAAAGCTGGCTGGTCCTTAAACTTTCTTCGAGGGGCGTCCGTCTAAGGTTTCGAGACGGCAAACATAGCCTCTCATCCATCCTCCTTTGGCCCTTGCCCTTCACCCGGCAAGGGCCTTTTTTTTGCCGTTCCGCACTGCGCCCGCCTTGCTCGCGCGTAAGTTTTTTCGACGAGGCCGACCTGGTGGGCCACGTCGTTGTCGCTGGCTGTGAGATGTTCGCGGGGTACGGTTGTTGCTCGGCAAGTGATACGATTCTCGAGAAGCTGAACATGCGACGTCCTGCCTCGTACTACGGCTCTTCTTTCTCATTCGGTCCCGGCCCGCTCTCGACATCGCTCAAGGCGCTCATCGGGGCGAACGTTGCGATGTTCGTCCTCACGTCGTTCATGCCAACGCTGCAGGACTACCTGGGCCTTGTGCCCGCGCTCGTCCTGCACCAGTTCTGGCTGTGGCAGATCGCGACGTACATGTTTCTGCACGGCGGGCTGTTTCACATCCTGTTCAACATGCTCGCGCTCTGGATGTTCGGAACGGAGCTGGAACGGATCTGGGGCACGCGCTATTTCCTGAAGTTTTATTTCCTCACGGGCATCGGCGCCGGCGCACTCACGGTCGTGTTCTCGCTGCTGCCGTTCGGCTTCGCGCAGCAGGTGCAGCACTCCGTCATCATCGGCGCGTCCGGTGCGATTTACGGACTCCTGCTCGCGTACGCGCTGTATTTCCCCGACCGTCCCATCCTGATGATCGTCTTCTGGGTTCCGGCCAAGGTGTGCGTCGCGATTCTCGCCGGCATCGCGCTGCTCACCTCGCTCTCCGAGTCGGGCGGCACCGCGAACGCCACGCATCTCGGCGGTCTCGTCGTCGGGTATCTGCTACTGAAGGGCGCCCGGATTCACCCGATTTCGGAACTGAAGTACCGCTACCTGAAGTGGAAGATCAACCGCGTCCGCAAGAAGTTCGACGTTTACTCGGGCGGCCGGGCCAACGATTACGATCGCCGCGTGCATTGAACGCGGCGCACACGCGTGTCACGTTCCCAATTTGCTGCGCTCATCATTGCTGGCGCGCTGATCCGCGCCGTTGCGCTGCCGGGGCCCGGCACCGGCGATCTCACGGTCTGGAAAGTCTGGAGCTATAACGCCGCGAGACACGGCGTCGGCGACATGTACGGCGTCGGCGGCGTGCCGCTCGAACGGCGTGAACTGATGTACGCCGGAGCCAGCGCCACGGTCGACTATCCGCCGCTCGCGCTGCTCGAGCTCGGCGTCGCGGGCAACGCGTACTGGCTGTGGTCGCATCACAGGTTTCCCAACGCCACGCCGCTGAACGCCTTCGTCAAGCTGCCGGCAGTCGCCGCGGAAGTCGGACTTGTCGTCCTCCTGTTCGCCCTGGTGCGAAGGAACCTAGGAGTCGGCGCCGCGCGGCTCGCGGCTGCCGCGTTCTGGCTGAACCCGGCGGCCTTGTTCGACGCGAGCATCCTCGGCTATCTGGACGCGCCGTACGTGCTGCCGGCGATGGCTGCCCTGGCCGCTGCCGTCGCGGGCTGGCCCGCAATCGCCGGTGCGCTGATCGCCGCGTCGATCCTCACCAAGGCGCAGGGTGTGTTCGTCGCGCCGGCTGTGGCGCTTGCGCTATGGACGAGCGGCGCGCGAGACACGCGCATCAGGCGCTTCCTGTCTGCCGCGGGCGGAGCGAGCGCAGCCGCGGTCCTGATCCTGGCCCCTGTCATCGCCGCCGGCGGATGGCGCAACATGCTGCAGGCGCTCGGACGGTTGGCGCAGCACGACATGCTGTCCGCCAACGCGGCGAACCTGTGGTGGGTGATCGGCTATCTGTTTCGCGTGCGGTACTCGATCCACGACATGGGCGCGTGGGCCGCGTTCACCGCGCCGGCGCGCATTCTCGGCATCCAGCGCGTCATCGAGATCGGCTATCCGGATCCGCGAACGATCGGCATCGTGCTGACTGTCGCCGCGGCCGCGTGGGCAGTCTGGAGGGCCTATCAATTTGCAATCAGCAATTGGCAATTTTCAATTGATTTGTGGCTGATCGCCGGCGTGGCCGCGTTCATCGTCCACGCGTACGCGACGCTTTCGGCGCAGGTCCACGAAAACCACCTGTTCGCCGCGGTGCCTTTGCTCGTCCTGGCGTCTGCGGGGCGCCGAGCCTTCGCGCCGATTGCGGTCGGCGTCAGCGCGGTGGTCGCGCTGAACCTGAACCTGTTTTATGGATTTGGCGACGGCATCGGTTACGCGGTGCCACGCGGCATCACCGTCATCGACCTCACGGTGATCCTGGCGATCGTCAACTGCTTCTTGCTTTCATGGCACGCGGCGGTGTTGAAACGCCAATGCTCCACGGCAGCCGTACTCCTCCCACAACCAGTGCGAGCGTAGACCCGAGCACCGGCAGACCGTATCCGCTCGTCAGGAAGCTGTACTTGAAGAGCGCGCCGCTCGCGAACTGGAAATTGAACGCCATGAAGAAGGCGACGAAGGCAAACAGCGGCGTCCAGCATCCGGCAATCAGCGCGGCGCCCGACACGATTTCGCCGAGCGGGACGAGCCGCGCAAAGACGGACACGTAAGGGATCGCGACCCGCGTCAGATACGCGTGGCTCCACGATGCTGACGGAACCGCCTGCGCCCAGCCGGCAAGCTGGCTCGCAAGCTGCGAAGGGTCGGCGAACCAGCGAACCTTCCCAATCCCTTCGAAGACGAAGAAGATGCCGATGCAGATGCGGACGATGGTGAGGCCGGTGCCCTGTCGATCGATCGCCATGTCTCAGCCTGCTAACTGCCTTCGAGCGTGCGGGTCGCGCGCTGCAGCGCCCGAATGACGATCGCCGCCTGCTCGGCCGCGCGCGTGTAGTTGCCGGCGTCGACGGCTTCGCGCACGCCCGGAATGGTCTTCACGCCGTAACCGGTGTAGAGGCCGGGGGCGTAGATCACGTGGCGATACCAGGGTCGATCCGGCAGGCCGGCCGGCTCGATGAGATCCCGCTCGGCCATGATCAGGCGATGGTTCAACGCGGCAAGATCCTGCGGCGTCGAGGCGGAGGCGAGCAGCGAGTCGCCTCGATCGCGCGCGCCGGCGCCCGCCCGCGCGAATGCGTTCGCCGCCGACCGAAGTCCGGCAAAGTCGACCTTCTTCGCGCCATCCGCCGACGCTTTTGACGCCTGCTGCTCGATCTCGTCGATGTACTCGAGAATCTGCCTGCCGTACGCCTCGTAATCGAACGGCAGCACTTCGGCATCGGCCAACCGCAGCAACGCGACACCGGTGACCTGCGCAGCGAGCACGCTGAAGGTGAACTGCGGATCGATGTACTTCTTGAACCAGGTCGGGTTGTCGTACGTCGAGTGATAGCTGCCGTCGCCGCCGGGCCCGTTCAGGCCCATGTCCATCGAGGCGATGCCGGCGTGATCGAGGAACGCGGTGTAGTCGGATCCCGAGCCAAGCGCGCCCACAGGCGGCGATTTCAGCAGCGGGCGGCCGTCGCGGGCAGGCGCCTGCTCGCGGGCTCGCTCGAGCCATCCTTCGTACAAATTCCTGGTGGCGCCTTGCGGCTGGATCGATTGCGCCAGCTCGTGAACGAACGGCGTCAGCGAATGAACGGCGCTGCTCGAGAAGTTCAACCCGCCGGCGCCGGCGTCGCGGTTCACGTAGACGGCCGTCTTTGCCTTCAACTCGGCCGTCAAATCTTCGACGAACTCGGTCGAGCCGAGGAGCCCCTGCTCTTCTCCATCCCAGCTGATGAAAAGGACGCTTCGCCGCGGTTTCCATCCGGTCTTCATCATCGCGCTCATCGCGCGCGCCACGGCCATCATCGACACGTGACCGCTGACCGAATCGGATGCGCCGAACGTCCATGCATCACGATGCGAGCCGACAATCACCCACTCGTCAGGCGCGACCGAACCCGTAATCTTGCCTACCACGTTGATCAGACGCCGCTGGCCGTAGTCCATCTGCAGGTTCATGTGAACCCGGGCGGGCCCTGGACCAATGCGATAGGTGATTGGCAGCGCACCGCGCCACTCCGGTGGCGCGACCGGTCCCTTCAACCGTTTCAGCAGCTCGACGCCGTCGCGATACGACATCGGCTGCACCGGAATCGGCGCGAACGTCTCGATCTTGTCCATCGGGAGCCGTTCGACGCCGGCTTTCGACGGTCGATCCGGCGTGGACGGATCGCCCGGATAGCGCGGCATGTCCATCACACTGCCGCGCTGGATCATGCCCCACCCGCGATACGGACCGTCGGGATAGACATCGCCCTGGAAATAGCCGTCTTCGTGCGGATCCGAGTAAATGATGCAGGCAATCGCGCCGTGCTCCGCCGCGACCTTCGGCTTGATCCCGCG
Source organism: Vicinamibacterales bacterium (assembly GCA_035693505.1). Classification (GTDB taxonomy): domain Bacteria; phylum Acidobacteriota; class Vicinamibacteria; order Vicinamibacterales; family CAVVIG01; genus CAVQFC01. The sequence goes on along the minus strand of DASSGK010000567.1, from coordinate 15,193 downwards.
CCAGCTCCCGCCGTATCGCGCGAGGACGATTCGTCCTTTGACGCTGATGCCGAGCTTGTCGAGCGTCTCGTAATCCGCGGGGATCCCGAAGTTCACGTAGACGATCTCGCCGGTCACATCGCCCGATGGAGAGTAGGCGTTGTACGCCGGCAGAATGCCCGGCTTGTCGGCCCACTGATCGCCGCGGATCTTCTCTTCTTCGACCTCGAGCCGCAGCTGATCGGGCGCGACAATGTCGATGCGGCGCTGTTTGGGCCACGGGAGGAGAACGCTGTACTCGTACTTCGTCGATTCGATGCCGATCTGCTTGAACTGATCGCTGACGTAGTCGGCGAGCTTGATCTCGTAGGGCGATCCGGTGTGATGCGGCTCGGCGGTCATCACGTCGAAGTCGGCTTCGGCGGCCTTTGCCGACGGCATCGCCTTCAGCGTGTTCTCGCGGGCGGCCTGCGCTGCGCTCGCCGCCGCGGAGAATCCGCGGATGCGCGCCACAGAAGGCGTGGTGCTCTGCGCGGACAGCCACCCGGCCGCCGCCAGCGACGCGAGCACCGCAAAAAGCGATACCGCGCCTTTACGAGGTGCCATGACACAGCTCCTTCAACGATGCCGCGGCGAGATCGGTGAAATGTGCGGCCGCGATCGTCCGTTTACCGGTGGAAGTAGTCGTCGGTGTGATCGAGCCAGTCCTGCCGAATCGGGCTGAAGATATCGAGCTCGAACGTGTCGTCGAGCGCTTCGGCCTGGTGCTCCACCCACGACGGGATGTGCAGCACTTCGCCCTCGCGCACCGTGATCTCCTCGCCGCCGATCAGGAACTTCAACGCGCCTTGCAGCACGTAAGTGATTTGTTCGCTCTCGTGCGAGTGCTTCGGTACCAGGCAGCCGCGCTTCAGGTAGATCTGCGCGAGCATCTCGCGCTCGCCGGTCACCAGCTTGCGCGACAGCATTTCTGTCACTTTTTCGAGGGCGATCTCGTCCCACCGGTGCAGACGAACCGTCTGACTGCTCATGAAAGTCGAGCATATACCAACAGGGCCGGATGATATAATTCCGCCCGGATGAAAGCCGTTTTGAACGAGCGTGACGCGCAATCCGTCGAGGGATTGTCGCGCGATCAACTGCTCGCCGTGCACCGCTGCATGCTCCTGTCGCGCAAGCTGGACGACAAGGAGATTCAGCTCAAAAACCAGAGTCAGATCTTCTTTCAGATCAGCGGCGCCGGACACGAAGCGGTGCTGGCCGCCGCGGGCCTGACGCTGCGCGCGGGCTACGACTGGTTCTATCCGTACTACCGGGATCGCGCGCTCTGTCTCCAGTTGGGTGTCACGCCGCTCGAAATGCTGCTCGCGGCCGTCGGCGCCAAGGACGATCCCGCGTCGGGCGGACGGCAGATGCCGTCGCACTGGGGCCATCCGAAGTTGAACATCGTGTCGGGCTCGAGTCCCACCGGCACGCAGGTGCTGCAGGCCGTGGGCGCCGCCGAAGCCGGCGTCATCTACAGCCGCGTGACGCAGATTCCCGATCGCGAGGCGCGATTCAAGGCCGACGAAATCACGTACGTCTCGCTCGGCGAAGGCGCCACGAGCGAGGGAGAGTTCTGGGAAGCGCTCAACGCGACCTGCATCAAGCAGCTTCCGGTGCTCTTTCTCGTCGAGGACAACGGCTACGCGATCTCGGTCCCGGTCGAAGTGCAGACAGCCGGCGGCGACATCTCGCGCCTCGTCCGCTCCTTCCCCGGCTTGCACGTCGACTCCATCGACGGGACCGATTTCTTCAGCAGCCTCCGGACCATGCGCAAGGCCACGGCCTACGTGCGCGAGCGGAAAGGTCCGGCATTCGTTCACGCGCGCTGCATCCGTCCTTATTCGCACTCGCTCTCCGACGACGAGAAGCTCTACAAGCCGCCGGCCGAGCGGGAGGCGGAGGCGAAGCGCGATCCGATCGCGAGGTTCAGCGAGTTCCTGAAGAAGAACGGGCTCGCCACAGACGAAGAGCTCGCCGCGCTTGCCGCTGACGTCGAGCGTGAGGTCAACGAGGCCGCACTGCAGGCGCTCGCGGCGCCCAAGCCGCCGAAGAACAGCGCCGAGATGTGGCTCTATTCTCCGGACGTCGATCCGACCTCGTCGGCATTCGAGACGCCGGCGCAACCGGAAGGCAAGCCCGACACGATGGTCTCGGCCATCAATCGCACGCTGAAAGATGAAATGGCGCGGAATCCGCGCATCGTCGTCTTTGGCGAAGACGTCGCGGACGCCAGCAAGCGGGATGCGCTGCCGGTTGTGTCCGGCAAAGGCGGCGTGTTCAAGCTGACCCACGGTCTGCAGCGGCTTTACGGCGACGATCGCGTGTTCAACGCTCCCCTCGCCGAGGCCGGCATCGTCGGACGCGCGACCGGGATGGCGGCGCGAAAGCTGAAGCCGGTTGTCGAGATTCAGTTCTTCGACTACATCTGGCCGGCGATGATGCAGATCCGCGACGAGCTGTCGATGATGCGGTACCGGTCAGGCAACAGCTGGTCGGCGCCGGTCGTGATGCGCGTGCCGATTGGCGGCTACCTGCGCGGCGGCGGGCCGTACCACAGTCAGTCGGGCGAGAGCATCTTCGCGCACTGCCCGGGGATACGAATCGCCTATCCGTCGACGGCGATCGACGCAGCCGGACTCCTCCGAACCGCGATCCGCTGCGACGACCCGGTCCTCTTCCTCGAGCACAAGCATCTCTACCGGCAGACCTACAACAAGGGTGAATATCAGGGCAAAGATTTCATGATCCCCTTCGGGAAGGCGAGCTTGCGCCGCGAAGGTGACCATGTGCTGGTCATCACGTGGGGAGCGCTGGTTCAGCGCTCGCTGCTGGCGGCACAGCAGGCCGAGAAGGATCATTTCAGCGTCGCCGTGCTGGATCTGCGGACGATCGTTCCCTACGATTGGAACGCCATCGCCGCGCACGTCAAACGGACCAACCGCGTGGTGGTCGCGCACGAGGACCAGCTGATGTGCGGATTCGGCGCCGAGATCGCCGCGAGGATCGCCGGCGAGCTGTTCGAACATCTCGACGCGCCGGTGAAGCGCATCGGGGCGAAGAACGTGCCTGTGGCGTACAGTCCCGATCTCGAAGAGGCGATCCTCCCGCAGTCCTCCGACATCCTGAAGGCAATCCGCGAAACCGCACGCTACTGACGGCAAGAAGGAACGGCGGAGACCGCAAAGACCGCAGAGTTGTCGTGTTTTCTCTTTCCAGGAAATCTCTCCGCGGTCTCAGCGGTCTCTGCGGTTTCTTCGTGTTCGTGATCTCCCTGGAGGCGCTGGCGCCGGATGTGATTCGTTCGTCAGGCGCCGTGCCCGCGCACGTCGCGGGTCAGTTTCGAGAGCCGGTCGGGTTCCAGCAGTCGTCCTCGGGGCAGTACTTCGTCTTCGATCGACGCGCGCACACGGTCTATGGACTCGACGCCCAGATGTCGAGCGCGTGGACGATCGTCACGATCGGCGGCGAATCTGGCAAGATCATCGACCCCACAGCGTTTGCCGTCGAACCCAACGGCACCTTCATCGTCGCCGACGCTCCGAACAATCGGGAGCGGATCCAGATTTTCTCGCCCGCCGGTTTCCGGATCGGCGGGTTCATGCTGCCCGGCCGGTTGAAACCACGCGTCGTCTTCGACAGCGCGGTGTTGAGCGGGATTGGGTCCCTGCAATACACCGGCACGTCGATCCTGATGTCGCAACCCGAGACGGGTGCGCTCATCAGCGAGTACGAGTTGAACGGCGGCGTGCACCGGACATTCGGCCGCCTGAGGCATACCGGCCATGAAGAGGATGCGGAATTGCACCTGGCACTCAACAGCGGGATTCCGCTCGTCGATCCGTCGGGGGGCTTCTTCTTCGTCTTTCAAACCGGCGAGCCGGTGTTCCAGAAGTACGACGCCGCAGGACAACTCGTGTTCGAGCGCCGCATCCAGGGTCGCGAGATCGATGCGCTGGTCGCCGCCCTGCCGTCGAAGTGGCCCACACGCAAGACTGACGAGGGCGAGCTGCCGCTGGTGACGCCGACGATTCGTACGGCCGCCGTGGATCCGGCGGGCCGTCTCTGGGTCGCGTTCACCGTTCCCTACACCTACGTGTTCGATCGCGACGGCGACAAGATCCGGACGGTGCAGTTTCGGGCGGCCGGAATCATGTCGCCGAACAGCCTGTTTTTCGGCGGCAAGGGCCGGCTGCTCGTCACGCCGGGCCTGTTCGAGTTCCCAACCCGTTCGCCGGAGTAATCGCAACATTGACATCCGGCGGCGGACTGAATGAACATTCATTCAGTCATGCCGCTGAACGTTGTCGCGCGCCGCAGCCGGCCCGCCGCCCCTGAGGCGCCGCCGGGTCCCAAACGAGACGCGATCCTCCGCGCGGCGATCGATGTCTTCGCCGAGCGCGGCTTCTTCAACGCACAGGTCGCCGATGTCGCCCGCGCCGCCGGCGTCGCCGCCGGCACCGTTTATCTCTACTTCAAGAGCAAAGACGACCTCCTGGTTTCCATCTTCGAGCGCAGCATGCGCGAAGGCCTGACGAAGGGGCGCGCGGCCGTGGCGGACGAGTCCGATCCCCGCGAGCGCCTGTTGCGCCTGGCGCGCGCTCACCTCGCACGGCTTGGCCGCGACCGCAACCTGGCGATCGTGTTTCAGGTGGAGCTGCGACAGTCCACGAAGTTCATGGAACGCTTTTCCGCAACGCTGCTGCGTGATTACCTCGGGCTCATCCGCGAGGCGGTTGCCGATGGTCAGCGTGAGGGTCTATTCCGCTCCGACGTGAAGGCGACGGCGATGGCGAAGATGCTCTTCGGCGCGCTCGACGAGATGGCCACCAACTGGATCCTGAGTCGCCGCCGCTATTCCCTCGAAGCCGAGGCCGACACGGTGGTCGACGTCTTCATCAGCGGCGCGCGGGCCAGGTAATGGCGCACACGATCCGATCGGTGGCGGTTCTCGGAGCCGGAACGATGGGCGCGCAGATCGCCGCGCACTTCGCGAATGCGGGCGTCCCGGTGATGCTGCTCGACCTGACCGCGGACGTGGCGCGCGAGGGGCTCAAGCGCGCGCGGTCGCTCAAGCCCGATCCATTCTTTACAGGCGACACCGCCACCCGCATCACGATAGGTGGGTTCGACACAGACTTCGCGGCGCTGGCGTCGGTGGACTGGATCACGGAAGCAGTCGTCGAACAGCTCGACATCAAGCGCACGCTGCTCGAGCGCGTCGACGCCGTTCGTCGTCCCGGCACGATCGTGTCGTCGAACACGTCCGGAATTCCGATTGCGACGCTCGCTGAAGGGCGAAGCGACGATTTTCGACGACACTGGCTCGGCACGCACTTCTTCAACCCGCCCCGCTACCTTCATCTCGTCGAAGTCATCCCGACGGCCGAAACCGATCCGGACGTCGTCGAACGCGTCTCACAGTTCACGGATCATCGACTCGGCAAAGGCGTGGTGCTCGCGAAGGACACGCCGAACTTCATCGGCAACCATCTCGCACTGTATGGCGTGATGCTGACGCTGAAGGCGCTCGAGAGCGGCCGCTACACGATCGAGGAAATTGACGCGATCACCGGGCCGGCGCTCGGGCGCCCCAAAAGCGCCACGTTCCGGACGATGGACATTGCCGGCATCGACATCCTGGCGCACGTCGCGAAGAACCTCGGCTTCGAGCTGCCGGCGTTCGTGAAGGCGATGATCGAGAAGGGGATGATCGGCGAGAAAGCCGGTCAAGGCTTCTACAAGCGCGTAAAGACAAAGGATGGCAGCGAGATCCTGACGCTCGATCCCGCGACGCTCGAGTACCGGCCGAAGCAACCGGCGCGCCTGGCATCCATCGAGGCCGGAAAGTCGATCGAAGACACCGGCGAACGGATCAAGTCGCTCTATCACGGCAAGGACAAGGTCGGCGAATTCCTGCGCGAGACACTGGGTCCGACCCTCGAGTACACGGCCAAAGTCACTCCCGACATCGCGCACTCGCCTGACGATGTGGACCGGGTGATGCGATGGGGATTCGGCTGGGAGCTGGGCCCGTTCGCGATCATCGAGGCGCTCGGGCGCTCGACCCTCACAGGCAGTGAACGCTCGGCTCAAGCCACCGACGAACGCTCGGCTAAAGCCTTCGCGCTACAGGAAGGCTCCTCAGCATCGAATGTAGCGCGAAGGCTTCAGCCGAGCGATCACGGAACGCTTCAGCCGAGCGACCTGTGGATCCTGAAGTCCGCGCGTGAACGGAACAGGATCGTCCGCAAGAACTCCGGTGCGAGCCTCGTCGACCTCGGCGACGGCGTCCTGGCCCTCGAGTTCCACGCGAAGATGAACGCCATCGGCGGCGATCAGATTCAAATGATCCACGCCGGCGTAAAAGAGGCTGCGGCGAACTTCGCGGCGCTCGTCGTCGGAAACGACGCGGCGAACTTCTCCGCGGGCGCCAACCTGATGCTGCTCCTGCTGGAGGCGCAGGAGGGCAACTGGGACGAGATCGACCTGATGATTCGCACGTTCCAGGGCGCGACCCAGGCGCTGCGCTACGCCGACGTTCCCGTGATCGTCGCACCCGCCGGGCTGACGCTCGGCGGCGGCTGCGAGATGGCATTGCACGCCGACCGAGTCCAGGCTGCCGCGGAAAGTTATATCGGACTCGTCGAAGTCGGCGTCGGCCTGATACCCGGCGGCGGCGGCACCAAGGAAATGCTGGCGCGAGCGGTTCACGGACTGCCGGCCAACCACCCCGACCTGCTGCCGTTCGTTCAGCAGGCCTTCGAGACCATCGGATTTGCGAAAGTGTCGACGAGCGCCGCGGATGCAAGACGGCTCGGTTTCCTGGGCGACGCCGATCGCGTGACGATGAACCGCGAGCGCCTCATGGCCGACGCCAAGGCGTATGCGCTCGAGCGCGTGCAGGAAGGCTACCAGCGTCCCGCGCGGCGGACCGCGATCCTGGCCGGCGGCCAGACCGTGCTCGCGGCGATCAAGCTCGGCGTCCACCTGGCATGGAGAGCCGGCCGCATCAGCGATCACGACGCGGTCGTCGGCCGCGCGCTCGCGAACGTGTTATCGGGCGGTGCACTGCCGCACCAGACGACGGTCAGCGAGGAGTACATCCTCGAGCTGGAGCGCGAAGCGTTCCTGAAACTGTGCGGAGAGCGCAAGACGCTGGAGCGTATTCAGCACACGTTGAAAACCGGCAAGCCCCTCAGAAATTAGGGTTCGAGGAAGCGCGGATTTTGAGGAAGTGAGAAACAGAGGCTTCGTGAAACTGATCGACCGTGGAAGCGGACCGGCCCTCATCGTGATCCCTGGCGTCCAGGGACGATGGGAGTACGTCGAGCCGGCGATCGCCGCGCTCGCGGAGCATTTTCGCGTCATCACGTTCGCGCTCGCGGGAGAGCGTGCCTCCGGCCTGCCGTTCGACGAAGCGCGCGGCCTGGACAACTATGTCGATCAGATCTCCGCGGTGATGCACGACCGTGGTCTGGAGCGCGCGGCGATCTGCGGCATCTCGTTTGGCGGTCTCGCGGCTCTGCGCTTTGCCGCGGCGGCACCTGATCGCACGTCGGCGCTCGTGCTGGTGTCGACGCCGGGACCGCCGTGGCATCTCAAGCGGCGCCACGAGGTGTACGTGCGCCTGCCCTGGATTTTCATGCCGCTGTTTCTCGCCGAAACGCCGCTGCGTCTCAGGCGGGAAATGCTGACGGCCTTGCCGTCGCTGCGCGACCGGGCGGCGTTCGGGCTCGGCCAGGCAGCGAAGCTGGTGACTGCTCCCATTTCAGTCAACCGCCTTGCGCAGCGCGCCAAACTGCTGCGCTCGCTCGATGTCGAAGGCGACTGCGCGCGCGTCTCGGCGCCGACCCTCGTCATCACCGGGGATCGCACACTCGATCGCATCGTTCCGGTCAGCGGCACGGAGCGCTACGCGCAGATGATCGCCGGCGCCAAGCTCGTCGCGATCCCGCAGACCGGCCATCTTGGCTGCAACACGCGCTCCCGGGAATTCGCGCGTATCGTCCACGAGTTTCTGTCGAGAAGAGAACATGCCGCCGCGTGAATTCGCCGGACCGGCCGGACGGCTTGAAGCGCTCCTCGAGGAGCCCATGGCGCCCGGGGCGATCGGCCACGACGGCCGCGTCAGTCAGGGCCATCCGGATGGCTTGCGCGCCGCCGTGGTGTTTGCGCATCCCCTGACGAGCCAGGGCGGCACGATGCACACGAAGGTCGTGTATCAGGCGGCGAAGGCGCTCAGCCGGATCGGCTGCGCGGTGCTGCGATTCAACTTCCGCGGTGCGGGCGCGAGCGCAGGGAGCTTCACGAACGGGCCGGGCGAACAGGACGACTTTCGCGCCGCGCTCGACTACATGGCGACGCTCTATCCCGGCGCGGCGATTTGGGCCGCCGGCATGTCGTTCGGCGCCTGGGTGGCCCTGTCGGTCGGCGCCGAAGATCCGCGTGTCTCGGCGCTCATCGGCATCGCGCCGCCAATCACGCGCTACGACTTCGGGAGCGTCGAACGCAGCACGAAGCCGAAATTTTTCATCCAGGGCGAGTTCGACGAGATCTGTTTCCTGAAAGACATGCGCGCCTTCTACGCGCGCGCCGCGGAGCCGAAGGAGATGGTCGTCATCGACGCCGCCGATCATCTGTTCGACGGGAAGGTGGCCGAGGTCGCCGACGCGATCGAGGATTTGTTGGGAGATTGGCAGGGATAAGGGTCCGGCTAAAGCCGGACACTACCGAATACGGCGGCGGCCGTTTGAAATCGGTGGTCTCCGGCTTTAGCCGGACCGTGATTCGACGTCGGTAGTGTCCGGCTTTAGCCGGACCATGAGAACTGTTATGCATGAAGCTGTCATCGTGTCCGCCGCCAGAACCGCCGCGGGCAAGGCGCCGGGCGGTACGCTGCGCGGCACGCGGCCCGACGAGCTCGGCGCCGTCGCCATTGCCGAGGCGTTGAAGCGCGCGCCCGGCATCGACCCCGGAGAGATCGACGACGTGATCCTGGGATGCGCGATGCCGGAGGCGGAGCAGGGCATGAACGTCGCGCGGATTGCCAGCCTGCGTGCCGGTATTCCCGTGAGCGCATCGGCCGTCACCGTCAATCGTTTTTGTTCATCCGGCCTTCAAGCGATCGCGTACGCCGCGGAGCGGATCATGTGCGGCTCGGCGTCGGCGGTCGTCGCCGGCGGCACGGAGTCGATGAGCATGGTGCCGATGGGCGGCGTCAAGGTCGCCCCGAATCCCACGCTCATCGATCGCTATCCCGACGTCTATCTCTCGACCGGTCTCGTCGCTGAGAACCACGCCCGTGAAGCCGGGATCTCTCGTGCGGAACAGGACGCCTTCGCACTGCGCAGCCACCAGCGCGCGTTGGCCGCGATTGATGGCGGCCGATTCGTCGACGAGATCGTGCCGGTCACCGCCACGCTGATCGAAGAGGTCCGGCTTCCGCCTTCGCCAGCCGGCTTCGGCGGGACAAGGAATCAGAACATCAGCGGCGGGGTCGCGCTCGCGCCGCGTCCGCGCCAGGTGACCTTCTCCGTCGACGAAGGGCCGCGACGCGACACGTCAGCCGAGGCGCTGGCGAAGCTGCGGCCGGCGTTCCACGCCGCTGGGAGCGTGACGGCGGGCAACTCGTCGCAAACGAGCGACGGCGCCGCCGCCGTCGTCGTCACCTCCGCCGAACGGGCGCGCGCGGCCGGCCTGGTGCCGATGGGCCGTTTCGTCTGTTTCGCGACGGCCGGCGTCGAGCCCGAGCGCTTCGGCAACGGACCCGTGCCTGCCATCCGCAAGGCACTGAAGCTCGCGGGGCTGACGCTGGATCAAATCGATCTGATCGAGCTCAACGAAGCGTTCGCGGCGCAGGTGCTCGCCTGCCTGAAAGAGCTGCCGATCGATCCCGATCGGCTGAACGTCAACGGCGGCGCCATCGCGCTCGGCCATCCGCTCGGCTGCACCGGCGCGAAGCTGACGACGACGCTGTTGTACGAGATGAAGAGACGAAACGCCCGCTACGGCATGGTCACGATGTGCGTCGGTGGCGGGATGGGTGCGGCTGGTATCTTTGAAAGGGCCTGATTATGCCGACAACAACCGAAACATCGATCCTGCGCGGCGGCGAATGGCTGATCCAGCCCTCCGAGGCCGACTCCGTGTTCACGCCCGAGCGCCTGACGGAGGAACACCGGCTGATCGGCCGGACGGCGCAGGAGTTCGTCGACAACGAAGTGCTGACCAAGCTCGATCAGCTCGAGACGAAGGACTGGACGCTCGCGCGGCAACTCGTGAAGATCGCCGCCGACCTTGGATTGCTCGGCGTCGACGTGCCGGAGGCATACGGGGGCCTGGGACTCGATAAGGTGACCTCGCTGGTCGTCTCCGAGAAGCTGGCGCGGGCGGCGTCCTTCGGCGCGACATTCGGCGCGCATGCCAACCTCACCATCGTTCCCCTGATGTTGTTCGGCAGCGAGGCACAGAAGCAGAAGTACCTCCCCCGGCTGCTGTCCGGCGAAATCATCGGCGCGTACGGCCTCAGCGAAACGGGATCCGGTTCCGATGCCCTCGGCGCGCGGACGAAGGCCACGCGGCAGGCCGACGGCAGCTTCGTGCTCAACGGCGAGAAGATGTGGATCACCAACGGGGGCTTCGCCGACCTGTTCGTGATCTTCTGCAAGGTGGACGGGGACCAGTTCACCGCGCTGCTGGTCGAACGCGAGTGGGGCGTGAAGAGCGGCAAGGAAGAGCACAAGATGGGCCTCCACGGCTCGTCGACGACCGCGCTGATCTTCCAGGACGTGAAGGTGCCGGCCGAGAACGTGCTCTCCGAAGTCGGCAAGGGGCACAAGGTCGCGTTCAACGTCCTGAATTTCGCGCGCTTCAAGCTCGGCGCGATGTGCGGCGGCGGCGCGATCGGCGCGATTGGCGAAAGCGCCAAGTACGCCGCGACCCGACGGCAGTTCGGTCAGCCGATCGCGAACTTCGGCGCCATCAAGCACAAGATTGGCGAGATGGTCGTCCGCACCTACGCGGTCGAGAGCCTGCTGTACCGCACCGCCGGTCTCGTCGACGCGCGCATTGCCGCGACGCCGCACGACGCCAACGACGGATCGGCGGCGCTCGCCGCCTTCGAGGAGTACAACGTCGAAGCGTCCATCGCCAAAGTTGCGGGCAGCGAGACGCTCGATTACGTGCTCGACGAGAACGTCCAGATCCACGGCGGCAACGGTTACGTGCACGATTACCCCGCGGAGCGCCACGTGCGCGATGCACGGGTGAACCGCATCTTCGAGGGCACGAACGAGATCAACCGGCTGCTGATTCCGGGCATGCTGATCCGACGGGCCGTCAAAGGCGAGCTCGGGCTGATTCCCGCCGCGAAAGCGCTGCAGGACGAGCTGCTCGGTCCGCCGTCGATGCCGGCCTCGGGCGACGCTGACGGCATTCTTGCCGACGAAGCCCGTGCGATCACGTCGTTCAAGAAGACCGCGTTGATGGTGTTCGGCGTGGCCATGCAGACGTTCGGCACCAAGCTCACCGACGAGCAGGAGGTGCTGATGCACCTGGCCGACATCACGATGGACGTCTTCAGTGCGGAGAGCGCCGTCCTGCGCGCGCAAGCGGCAGCTGCAGCGAAGGCGCCTCGCGCGGACCTCCATGCCGACGCGGCACGCGTCTTCGTCAACGACGCGGCCATGCGAATCGACGCGTCGGCTCGCCAGGCGCTTGCGGCGACCGTCGAGGGCGACACGCTCCGCACGATGCTCGCCGGCCTGCGTCGCCTGCTCAAGGTCGCGCCGATCAATACGGTTGCCGCTCGACGCCGCATCGCCGATGCCACGGTCGAGCGCGGCGGATACCCGTTATCCTAGGCAGGATGGGCGGGAGGGGCTGGACCGGCGGGATGGGAAAGATTTCAGGTGTAGTGCGGGGCTTTAGCCCTGCAAAGGCAGCAGGCCTGAAGGCCTGCACCACGTTCTTTGGACCTGTTTCCCGTCCTGCCCATCCCGCCCCTCCTGCCCTTCCTGCGCTCCTGGCGCTCGCACTGCTTTTGACTGGAGGGTGTTCAAGCAGGCCCCCTGACGAACCCAAGGACTACGCCAGCAAGATCGCGGCGGAGCGGGCGGCGAAGGATTCGGCGTTCACCGCCAGCGATGATCCCATCCCGAAGGAGCGGCACGCGCAGTTCCTTCCGCTCGGCTACTACCCGATCGATCCCGACTACGATGCGCCGGCGGCACTCAAACCGATCGACGACAAGACGATCGTCGAAATGCCGACGTCGACGGGAACGAATCGAAAGATGCGGCGTGTCGGCACGCTCGAGTTCACGTTGAAGGGGACGCCGCTGAAGCTGCTCGCCTTCAACGAGGTCGGCACGGATCCCCGGCGGCTGTTCGTGGCCTTCAGCGATCTCACCAGCGGCACGGAGACCTACGCCGCGGGGCGCTTCATGGATCTCGATCGCAACTCCACCGGCATCTACGAAGTCGACTTCAACCGCGCGTATTTCCCCTACTGCTACTACAACCCGACCTACGAGTGTCCGCTGCCACCTCCGGAAAACCGCCTCAAGATTCCGATCCGGGCGGGTGAGAAGACAAAGTTAGAAGTGAAAAGCGAAAAGTGAGAAGTAGAAGTAAGAAGTAAGAAGTAGGAAGTAGGAAGTCGTGCTTCGCGCCATTGTCTTCGACTTCGACGGCGTCATCGCCAACAGCGAACCGCTGCACTTTCGCGGGTATCGTGACGTGCTTGCGGAAGAGGGGTTCACCCTCGCCGAAGAGGACTACTACGCGCACTACCTCGGGTTCGACGATGTGGGCGCATTCGAGGCGATAGGCCAGCGGCGCGGCGCCGGCTGGAGCCGCGAGCGCATTCGCGACCTTGTCGCTCGAAAAGCCGTCCGCCTCGAGGAGCTCGAACGCGACGTGTCGGTCCTCTTTCCTGGCGCGGCCGATGCGATTCGCCGCGCATCGGACGCGATGCCGATTGCCATCGCCTCCGGCGCGCGAGGCGAGGAGATTCGCCGCGTGCTCGATCGGGAAGGGCTGAGCGGCTGCTTCACCGCGATTGTCGCGGCCGAGGACACGGCGGTCAGCAAGCCTGCACCCGACCCGTATCTGCGCGCGCTTGCACTCCTCGCCCCAGCCCGTGGCCATCGTCTCGAGGCCTCGGAATGCGTGGCGATCGAGGACTCGCATTGGGGCTTGGAGTCCGCGCGCACCGCGGGATTGCGCACGGTTGCCGTGACCAACACCTATGCAGCTGATCTGCTGACGGCCGATTTGACGATCGGCTCCCTTCACGACATGGATCTGGATCTTCTAGACCGCCTCTGTTCCAGTTAGCGTATTCGCCCCGAATACAATCCAAGTCGTTGGATTCAGGCGTCTTCCTTACGGAAAAGCCGGCCTTCTTCCTTTACACCTCCGCCGTTCGGTAGGGATACTAAATCCATCCCGGACAGCGGCCGTTTTCGAGCGGTGTGCGCACTCGGGATTGTTTCACCAGGTTAATTGTTCTTTAGGAGGTCGGATGAGATTCAAGGTCATCGTCCTGGCAGTAGTGGCGTTGTTCGCCACGAGCTCCCTGGCGAGCGCCCAACAGCAGACGGGCGAAGTGTTCGGTAAGGTGACGGATGGATCGGGTGCGGTCCTTCCGGGCGTCACGGTGACGCTCTCGGCTCCAACCCTGCTCCAGCCGCTGACGGCGATCACAAGCGAAACCGGCACCTACCAGTTTCCGCGCCTCGAGATCGGCACGTACTCGGTGAAGTTCGAGCTCGCCGGCTTCAAGACCGTCGTCAACCAGGGCATCCAGGTCACGGTCGGCTTCAGCGCCGCGGTCAACGCGCAGCTGGGGATCTCGACGGTTCAGGAAACCATCACCGTCACCGGTCAGAGCCCGATCGTCGACACCAAGGAAACCGGAACGAAGCAGACGTTCACCAACGAACTGCTGCAGAGCATTCCGTCGGCTCGCGACCCCTGGGTCATCCTCCAGCAGACCGCCGGCATCGCGATGGACCGCGAGAACATCGGCGGCAACATGTCGGGTCAGCAGTCCAACTACGTGTCGCGCGGCGGCAACCCGACCAACAACAAGTGGTCGCTCGACGGCGTTGACATCACCGACATGTCGGCCACCGGCTCGTCGCCGACCTACTACGACTTCGACATGTTCGAGGAAATGACGATCAACACCGGCGGCGTCGACGTGACGCAGCAGACCGGCGGCGTCGGCATCAACCTCGTGACCAAGAGCGGCAGCGATCGCTTCCGCGGATCGAGCCGCTTCTACCGCACGAACGACAAGTTCGAGTCGAACAACCTGACCGACGACATCCGCAAGCAGGGCGCTTCGTCGGGCAATCCGATCCAGGACATCCAGGACTACGGCGTGGAAGTCGGCGGGCCCATCAAGAAGGGCCGCGCGTGGATCTGGGGCGCGTTCGGCAAGAACGTGATCGACGTCGGCGTCATCGGTTTCTATCAGCCGACGGCAGCCTGCCAGCAGATTAAGAGCGACAGCGCCACCAATCCGATCTCGCACAGCGTCGACGATGTCAACGGCTGCCTGAACACGGACGAGACGCTGCTGCAGACCACGAACCTGAAGGCTGAAGTGCAGCTGTTCAAGGGCAACAAGCTGAGCCTGTACAACCTGTTCTCGAAGAAGGTCCGCAACGCGCGAGGCGCCAGCGACCTGACCCCGATCGAGTCGACGACGCCGCAGCTGGCCGCTTCGAGCGTGTACGGACAGTGGGGCTGGAGAACGGGCCCGACCCCGACCTACAAGTTCGGCGATCAGTGGGTGCTGAGCGACCGCGTCCTGCTCGATGTGCAGTACGCGCACATCGGCAACAACTTCATCCTCGACTACCACGATCCCAGCTACGCCACCGCCACGCCCGTCGCTGGTGTGTTCGGTCTGCAGCCGACGTTCATCACATCGACGACCCTCAACGGCCGCTCCACGCCTGACGGCTCGCAGTCGGTGAACATCCGCCCGGTCAACAGCGTCACCGTGAACGCGAACTACTTCGTGCCTGGCGGCATGGGTGGCGATCACTCGTTCCGCATCGGCGGCTACTGGCGCGACAACGACGGCTACAACTCGACGCACACGCCGGGCAACGCCGTCGCCAGGTTCCCCTCGTCGGCCGAGCTCGCCAATCCCA
>DASSGK010000566.1:0-26255 GCA_035693505.1 Vicinamibacterales bacterium | reverse complement strand
GTCGAACACGCCGTATCCGTTGAACGTCTGATCGCCGCGCGCGTCGGTGAAGAAGACGGTCTGCGGGCCCGGTTGATCCGGATAGCCGGCTGCGGTGAGGATGGCGGTCTGCGTGGCCGTCAACGGCACGTTCTTCGCGGCGAGGCTGTACGCGAGGCCCGACTCGACCCGCAGGAGTCCCGAGAGTGACAGCGTGCCCTTCGATCCCATCTGCCAGTTGTAGATGCTCCAGAGGCGGAGACGATTGCGCTCGAAGTTCTGCAGGTCGCCAAACGGGTACGTCCGGACGGCGTCGAACGCCTCGGGATAGTTCCCGATCGGCGACGTGCTGCCGGGCTGGTTGGTGGCCTCGCCCTCGTAGTTGCCGTAGTTCTGGAGCTGCACCGTGTCCTGACCGTTGATGGTCCAGTTGTCGGTGATGCGGTAGCGCGATTGGAACACCAGCGCTTGATACTTCCGGTAGACCTGGTCGTTCGGCGCGTTCTGGTAGAGGCGATTGGTGAACAGGCCGGCGCTGATCCCGTTGACGACGACGTTGGTGACGCCGGTGTCGAGCGTCTGGTAGTCCTCGATCAGGTCGTGCGTGACGCGGTCGATGTAGCTGATCTCACCGAAGCCGCGCGTCCCGAACATCCTCGTGCCGTACGAGACCGTGAACTCGTGAACGAGCGGCGACTGAAGGTTCGGGTCCATCTTGATGTTCTGCGTCGGGTCGAGCACGGTCGCATTGGAGGAGTTGATCGGATAGTTGGCGAGATCGAATCCCGGTGCGAAGTTGACGCCCTGGCCGGCAGGCCCGCGATAAATCGGCGTGATGTCCGCCGGGTTGCCCACCGGGCTGTTGGCGCCGATCTGCGCTTCGTCGTAGCGGCCGGAGTACTGGCCGTAGTTGACGTGGACGATGTGATCGCCGTTGCCGTTGATGTCGTAGGCCACGCCCAGGCGAGGCACGATGCGGCTGGTATCGACGCTGACGATCGAGCCGGTCGACACCGCTTTCACGTGCTCGAAGCGCGCGCCGATGTCGGCGGACAGCTTGTCGCTGATCGTCCAGTGATCCTGCGCGTAGGCCGAGTTGTTGTCGACGTTGAGGACCGCTCCGCGGACCGCCGGGTAGTAGTCGAGGAAGGACGTGCCCGGGATGAACACCGGAACGAGCCGGCCGCTCGAATCGAGCAGCGGCGCGCCGCTGGCGTCGGTGGCGAAGTCGGCGTCGAACACGTACGACGTCGACGACTGCGAGTTCCCGCCGGTGCGCTGGCTGCGGAACCACTCATAGCCGCTCTTGGTCTCGTGCCGGCCGCGCAGCTTCCAGTACTTGGTCACGCTGCCCGTGAGCTGCTTGTTGTTGCGGTTCTCCGGGTCGGTCGCATCGAAGTAGGGCGCGTTGTAGATGCACGCGCAGTTCAACGCGAAAAACGGTGAGTCGGTGATGGCCGTGCTCGTGCCGCCGGCGTCCAGGAACGCGAAGTGCCGCTGCGAGTACTGCGCCTCGACGAGCAGGCTGTCGCCGAGCACGCCCTTGTAGTTCGTGTAGAAGTAGTTGTTCGGCTCGCTGAAGTTCTCCTCGCTGCGCGGATCGATGATCAACGACTGAATCGTCGAGCTGTTGGTCAGGTTCGTCGCGTTGGTGAGGTATCCGCCCGACAGCGTATGCCCCGGCGACACCGTGCCGGTGAGTTTCAGCTCGAAGCGCTTGTTCTGGTTTTGCGACGGCACCGACACGCCGGTCTGCGGGAGCGACTGCGGCGTATTCACGTTCTGGTAGCGGCCGGAGCTGAAGAACCAGAGGTGATCCTTCATGATCGGTCCACCCAGGGTTCCCTCGTAACGCTCCTGCAGTTGATCCGGGTGCGCCGTGTCCTGCGTGCCTTTGCTGACTTCGAACGGCGTCGGCGTCGTCCAGTCCGGGTTCACGAAGTTCACGCGGGCGCTGCCCGAGAACGTGTTGCCGCCGCTCTTGGTAATCGCGTTCACCACGCCGCCGGTGAACCGGCCGTACTCGGCGGAAATTCCTGCCGTCAATACCTGGGTTTCCTCGATGGCGTCCTCGATGAAGAGGTTCTGCGGCTGCGCGAACAGGTTGTCGTTCACGTCGACGCCGTTGATCATGAAGATGTTGTCGAAGGCCATCGCGCCGTTGACGACCATCTGGCGCGAGTTGGTCGAATTCTCCGTGACGCCGGGCGACAGCGTCGCGATTCCTTCGAGCGTGCGCGGCGTGGCGAGCGCCTCAATCTCCTCATGTTTGAGGTTGGCGCCGACGATCGATGTCGCAATCGGCGTCGGAAGCGTGCCGGTGACCTGGACTTCCTCGGTCACGGCGCCGGGCTGCATCGTCGCGTTCTGTTCGATGGTGATGCCGAGCGGCAGCGTCACCGACCGGGTGACGTCTCCAAATCCGCTCAACGTGAATTTGATCGTGTACGCGCCCGGCGGGAGCGCGGTGATTGAATAGTTGCCTTCGGTGTCGGTGACGGCCGTGCGCGCGCCTTGCAACGCCGGCGATGTCGCCGTAATCGTGGTTCCAGGCACCGCAAGACCTTGTTGATCCTTGACGACACCGCGGATGGTGCCTGTCTGAACACCTTGAGCGAAGAGAGGCGCCGCGATGGCGCCGAGCAGGAGGAAGAGACCGAACGACCGGACCGATTTCATGAAACACACTCCTTCGAGGGGCACATGTTTCGATCCTAGGCCGCGCACTGTACGCAACCGATCGCTGTCCGGCCGTAAAAAGACCGTCACAGCGGCGCCGAGATCCATTCGAATGGCGATCTCGCTGCTGAGATGTCCGCTGGAGGATCAGCTGCGGGCGTGATGTCGCGGAACGTCAGTGCTGGTGACATTGCCACCAGCACTTCTCTTATAGAGCGCTCACGCGTTTACGGAACGCTAACGCGCGGCCGACGTCGACGTGGCAGGAGTGGCGGGAGCGATCTTGATGTCGTTGAAGTTCAGCAGCGTATTGAACAGCATGTTGAACTCGCCGAAATTCTGCCATCGATAACACGGATTGCCGGCGAACATGATCACGCGTCCCTTGCCCGATGGCTGATCGACGATCGCCGGACGATTGCGGATTTCGTTCGCGCCCCGCATCAGCCCGCTCAAGACGTGATCGTCTCCGCCGGGGTAACGCATCAACACGCCAGGCGGTGTCGGCGGCGGCGTCGCCGGCGGTGGCTCGAATGGATTCGTGTTCGTCTGTACCGTCAAGAGCGGTCCGTTGCCGTACCGCACCGGAATGATCTTCTTGTCGTAGCCGTAGAAGATCGGATTGTCCGGCTGCAGAATCTCCGCGTCGATGATCGCGCCCGGTGAGTAGAAGGCCGCTGAGGTCCGCGCCGCGTCCACCTTCGGCGTCAGTCCGAACTCCGCCGGGAAGAAGCTCGACGTGCCGAGCGTCACCAGCACGCCTCCGGCCTTGGCGAACTTGTCGAATTCCGCGACGCCCTCGACGCCCATGCCGCCGGTGATATCGTCCGACTCACCGTACATCCCGAGATTCTTGAACTGCTCGCTCTTCTTGTACGAAATCGCGGTGCCGCGAGAATCGACGTCGAACACCAGCCGCTTGGCGCTGCCGCCCTGGTGCGGAATGACGATGACGTCGTAGGCGCCCTTGAGATTGCCTTCGCGAACGCGATCCTTATAGATCAGGTCGTACGGCACTTCGAACTTGTCGAAGGCGAAGCGCACCCAGCCGACGTCCTGCGTGCTGCCCCAGGTGCTGTAGACGGCCAGCCGCGGGAGATCGAGGTCGTGCATCGGTATGTCCGGCGCCGATGGCAAGCCGACGGCGGTCAAGCCAAGTGCCTCGACCGCCTGGCGCACCTTTGCCGCGTCGCCGTTGACGACGAACGATCCGGCGGGGAACGTGACGTCGCCCTGCTTGAACTCCTTCTCGGCGGCCTGCACTTTCAGGTCCTTCAATCGATAGCGCAACGTGATCATGTTGTTCGAGCCGTAGTGCGCGACCGCGAACAGCGATCCGGATCCGCTGACCGTGCCGGCCAGTTTGACGTCGGCGGTGAGCGGCGTGACGGCGAGGTCGAGCACGGCCTTGTCGCCGATCTCCTTCACCTCCGCCTGGCTCATCATCCCCATCGTCCACGATGCATCGTCGTAGGTGCGGGTGACGGGATCCGGGTAGGTCTGCTTCTCGAGCAGGTTCTTTGCGAGACGGCCGTACGGCTGGTCGCGCTTGATCACGTACGAGCCGGCGGGGAAGGTGCCTTCCTTGAGCTTGACCTCGGCGTTCGCGCGCCCGACTTCGATGCCCTGCATCCGAAGCAGGTTGACGAGCCGTTCGACCCGGGTCATGTCGCGTTGTCCGGCGGGAATGAGGAACCCCGCGACCGCGTCGGTCTTGCCTGCCTCGATCGAGTTGCGCGACTTCTGGTAGAAATTCGACAGGATCACGTCGGGGAAGGCCGCGGTGTACTGCAGCGCGGTCAGCACGCCGGTCTCGCCGTAGTTCGTGTTGTTGCGCAGCGACCAGTCGAACTCGCCGGTCGCGGGCCACGGCCGGAACCAGTCGCGCTGCGCCTGGTTGCTGCGTCCGGCGGTGATCGCGGCCGCGTCGGGTGCCGGCGTTCCGGGACCGCCCGCTCGGCCTGAGCCTGTCGAAGGGCCGGTCGCAGGGACCGCTGGTCCGCCGTTGCCCGGGCCGTTCGGATTTCCCAGCCGCAGCCTGGTCGTGTTCGCGCCGCTCGTGCCCTGGATCTCGTACATCCGGATCATGCCGTTGTGGTTCGACGACATGAACGCCAGGTAGCCGGGCGACCACATGTCCACGTAGCCGTGCGTCCACACACCCGGCATTCCGTATTTCGCCATCTGCGCCATCTCGAAGTTCGCCATCATCGGCAGCTCGCCGTAGAGGATCGGATCGAGATTCGGGTTCTGCGGCGCCTGGCCGCTGAAGGTGTAGAGAAGCGTCTGCGCCTGGTGGAGGTCGTGCATGATCGGCGGATGCCACTGCAGGTACCAGTCGAGCAGCGCACGCATCTCCACCTGCGAGTAATTGATGTCCCGGTTGTCGTCGTGAAAGATGTACTTGCCCCAGTACGGAACGCCCGCGCCCGTGGTCCGGCCTTCCGTTTCGTTGATGCCGTACTTGTAGTACCAGTCGACGTTGCGATCGCGGCCGTCGGGATCCGCGACCGGAGTAATCGAGACGATCACGTTGTCCCGAATCTTCTTGATGAGCGGCGAATCTTCCACCGCGACGCGGTACGCCAGCTCCATCAGCATCTCGGAGGGTCCGACCTCGCCGCTGTGCAGCCCGCCTGACAGGTGATAGATCGGCTTGGCCTTCGCAACGATCTCCTTCGCCTGCGCGTCGGTGATCTTGCGCGGGTCGGCGAGCTGCGCGAGGTATCCGCGGTACGTCTCGAGGTTCTTAATCGACTCGTCCCCGCCGACGAAGACCACCACGAGGTCGCGGCCTTCGTTGCTCTTGCCGATCGAGATCACCTTCACGCGCGGCGACGCGGCGGCAAGTGCGCGGTAATACTTCAGGATGTCCGCGTAGTAGGTGAGCTTCTTCGGCTCGCCGATGTGGTGACCAAGGACGTCCTTAGGGGAGGGAACCGCGCCTCCTTTGGGCAGGTGATCCACGAGCGGGCTGCTGAACTCGGGTTTGGTCGTCCATTCGCGGACCGACCGGGCAAAATCCGGATCGTCGGCTTGGCGGCCTCCCGCGGACGCAGATGGCCCAACTGCTTTGTTTCCAGTGGATTGCGCAAGCATCCCCGTCCCGAGTCCACAGACGAGCAGGAGGGCGGAGGCAACAAGCCGTGCGGGGTGTCTCCGCTGGGGCATGACAGAACTCCTTATATTCGAGATATTTAGATGGCGTGCCTATCGGTTGGTGTCGGGCCGGTACCTGCGATACAATCCGCGTCTTTGTGGCCCGTTACATCGGGCCAGCTTAGCGCGTCCTGGATTCGAACCTATGATCAACGTCGCCGCGATTCGGATGCAGCAATTCGGCGTGCAATTCTACCAAGCTTCGCTGACGGCCAGTGACATCGACAAACTCGTGCGGTTCGAGGTGCTGAGTTACGGAGATGCCGCACAGACGCCGGTGCGCGGTGGACGTCAGAAGCCGGGCATGCCGCAGCCGTCCAAGGTGAACTGGGATTTCCTCGAGCGCCGCATTGCGTCGAGCGACAAGGCCTACCAGCGCCAGATCATCCGGAAGAAGATCGACGAGCTCGTCCAGTACTACGAGCAGTGCCGCCAGGCGCGCGATCTGCCGTCGATTCCCGGCGCCGTGATCATCTCGTGCGACGAGAAGCTGTCGTTCTCGCCCGCCGACACCGATTCGCGCGTCGGCATTCTGAAGGTGCCGGAGCGCGAAGGAATCCTGCGTGCGATCGACGGCCAGCACCGGCTGCTCGCGCTGCACGCCGACATCGATCGATTCGAGGGCGAGGATTTCGCGGTGCCGGCGATCATCTTCGACCGCCTTCCCGAGGATCACGTCGTCCAGATGTTCGTGACGATCAACGCCAAGCACACACGGTTGAACGCGTCGCACCTGGTCAGCCTCTCCGGCCGGCAGCTGTATCGTGACGAAGCCCTCGCGACGGGACACGACGTCGTGCGGGCGCTCAACGACCGCGAGGATTCGCCGCTCTACGACGAGATCAAGCTGCTCGGCGTGGGCCGCGGCCGCGTCGCGCAGGCGCCGCTCGCGCAGGAGCTGAAGAAGCTGTTCGCCGAGGACGGCATCTTCGGCAGGAAGTCGGGCGACGCGCACGAGGACGCGAAGAAGTTCTTCGTCAACTACTTCAAGCAGATCGCCCAGGTGTTCACCGGCGCCTGGAACGGGCGCAAGTACAGCATTCGTTCGGCCTCGGCGCTGCGCGCCTTCATCCGGGTGGCTCCGGAGGTCATCAAGCGGCTCGACCAGGAACATGCGGATCGCACCGACTTCCGCGCCATCGGCCGCGTGATCGCGCCGTGGGGCCGCCGCATCGGCGACCTGCGGTTCGAAACCGAAGGCGCCTGGAAGCGGTCGGGGACGACGGTCGATTCGCTGACGAAGGAACTGCGCCTCGCGCTGATGTATCCCGAAGGGGCAGCGGTCTGACGATTTACAATTCACAAGCCGGGAATTTACAAAGCGTCAACACTTCCGCTCCCTTTGTAAATTGGCCTCTTGTAAATTGCTAATTTCATGACGCTCCTCGTCACCGGCGGCGCCGGCTTCATCGGTTCCAACCTCGTTCGCTACGCTCTCGCCCACACCGACGATCGCCTCGTGGTTCTCGACAAGCTGACCTACGCCGGCAGCCTGGCGAGCCTCGAGGGGCCGCTCGAGAATCCGCGCGTCACCTTCGTGCAGGGCGATATCGCCGACGAGGCCGCGGTCGCGCGGATCTTCGCGGAGCATCGCCCGGCCGCGGTGCTCAACCTCGCGGCGGAGACGCACGTCGATCGTTCGATCGACGGCCCGCGGCCGTTCATCGACACGAACGTCGTCGGCACCTTCGTGCTGCTGGAAGCGGCGCGGTCCTTTCTCCGAAACCTCGAGCCGGCGGCGCGCGACGCCTTCCGCTTTCTGCACGTGTCGACCGACGAGGTCTACGGCACACTGGGCGCCAGCGGTCTGTTCAGTGAAGAGACCCCTTATGCGCCCAATTCACCGTACGCCGCGAGCAAGGCGGCCGCCGATCATCTCGTGCGCGCGAGCTTTCACACGTACGGGCTGCCGGTGCTCATCACGAACTGCTCGAACAACTACGGCCCGTTCCAGTTTCCCGAGAAGCTGATCCCGTTGATGCTGCTGAACGCGCTCGACGGACGCCGGCTGCCTGTCTACGGCGACGGCGGCAACGTGCGCGACTGGCTGCACGTCGAGGATCACTGCGCGGGAATCATGCTCGTGCTCGCGAAAGGCCGGCTCGGCGAGAAGTACAATATCGGCGGCGGCAACGAGCGCACGAATCTCGAGATCGTCGATCGGATCTGCGATGCGGTCGAGACGCTGTGCCCCGCTCAGGGGAACCCGGCACTCAGCGGCGGCGGGTATCGAGATCTGAAAATGTTCGTGCCCGATCGCCCCGGCCACGATCGCCGCTATGCGATCGACGCGTCAAAGATCCGGCGCGAACTCGGCTGGGCACCGCGTCACGCGTTCGAAGAGGGCCTGGCCTCGACCGCGCGATGGTATGTCGACAATCGCGCGTGGTGCCAGCGAGTCCAGGCCGGGTACAACAGGGAACGGCTGGGGAAACTTAGAACTTAGAACTTAGAACTTAGAAGTTAGAACTTAAAGTTAAAAACCCGAACGCCCAATCCAAAGTGCAATTTGCAATCAGCAATTAGCAATTAGCAATGTTGAAGGGAATTATCCTCGCCGGCGGCGCCGGCTCGCGGCTGCATCCGCTCACGCGGGCGATCAGCAAGCAGCTGATGCCGATCTACAACAAGCCGATGATCTACTATCCGCTGTCGACGCTGATGCTCTCCGGCATCCGGCAGGTCCTGATCATCACCACGCCGCACGAACAGGACGGGTTCAAGCGGCTTCTTGGCGACGGCAGCGAGATCGGACTCCAGATCGCGTACGCCGTACAGCCCAGTCCCGACGGTCTCGCGCAAGCGTTTCTCATCGGGCGCGACTTCGTCGGGCCGGATCGCGTGACCCTGGCGTTAGGCGACAACATTTTCTACGGTGCGCATTTCTCCGACTACTTGCGCACGGCGGCAGCTCGAGAGACGGGCGCGACCGTATTCGGGTATCAGGTCCGTGATCCCGAGCGCTACGGGGTCGTCGAATTCGACGGCGACGGCCGGGCTGTAAGTCTCGAGGAGAAGCCTTCGGCGCCAAAATCTTCGTACGCGGTGACGGGACTTTATTTCTACGACAACAAGGTCATCGACATCACGTCGAAGCTGCGGCCTTCAGCGCGCGGCGAACTCGAGATTACCGACGTGAATCGTGTCTACCTGACTCAAGGCAACCTGCATGTCGAGAAGCTGGCTCGCGGCATCGCGTGGCTCGACACGGGCACGCACGAATCGCTGATGCAGGCGTCCAACTACATTCACGCAATCGAAGAGCGGCAGGGCCTGATGGTGGCCTGCATCGAAGAAATCGCCTACCGCATGGGCTACATCACGGCCGCCGAAACCGCGCAGCTCGCGCGTGCGATGGGGTCCAGCGCCTACGGTCAGTATTTGACACATATGCTCGAGCACGAGGCCTGACGTGCGCGTCGTCGCCACATCGCTTCCAGATGTCCTGATCATCGAGCCCAACGTCCACGTCGATGGCCGCGGATTCTTCCTGGAGAGCTATCAGGCCAACCGCTATCGGGAATGCGGCATTGCCGGACCGTTCGTGCAGG
The DNA here is from genome assembly GCA_035693505.1 of Vicinamibacterales bacterium. GTDB lineage: Bacteria > Acidobacteriota > Vicinamibacteria > Vicinamibacterales > CAVVIG01 > CAVQFC01. The sequence continues at coordinate 16,887 of DASSGK010000566.1, read as the reverse complement.
ACAACCATTCCCGTTCGGCCGCGGGGACGCTGCGCGGCTTGCACCTGCAGGTGCGGCGTCCGCAAGGAAAGCTGATCCGGGTCGTGGAGGGCGAGATTTTCGATGTGGCCGTCGACGTTCGGCGCGGCTCGCCGAGCTTCGGCCGTTGGGTTGGCGTCAGCCTGTCTGCGGAGAGTTTCAAGCAGATCTACATTCCGATCGGCTTCGCGCACGGCTTTGCCGTGATCAGTCAGACCGCCCAGGTCGAGTACAAGGCGACCGACTTCTACGATCCGGAGGGCGAACTCGGAATCGCGTGGAACGATCCGGCGCTCGCGATCGGCTGGCCGTCCACGACCCCGATGCTCTCCGCGCGTGATTCGAAGCATCCGTTGCTCGCCGACGTCATGGATCAGCTTCCCACGTACTGACAGAATTGTCAGACGCTGCACAAGATTCGCATCCGTCGCGAACGCTCGTCGAACGGATTCAGCCTTTTTTCCAGCAAACAGGCGGGCACGCCGATTGCCTCTTCATGGGTCGGGTCGCTGGTCTGATTACGGCAGGGCGCCGTGAATGCTGGGGGAGCCAGACCAGTGGAGCAGGGGGGCATCGCAATGACGCGGTGCCCTTTTGTTTTTCCAGCGATGCTTTTCGGACGGCGTAAGATTGCCGTCAAATGAAGAGCAGATTCGCCCTGCTGGCCTTCGCCGCCGCGCTCGGCTGCCTCACGATCCCCTCCTTTCCTTCGCTCGACGCTCAAACCAGGCGCCCTCAATCGCTGACGTCGCTCGTGGGCCCATTGAGCCTGACGCGCGACACCAACGGTGACGGCCTCGCTGATGCCGTCGCGGCCCGGGTCATCGTCCCGGCGACGCCGGCGATGGCCGATGTCGAGGTCGCCACGAACCTTGCGGCCCGGATCGGTTACGAAACAACCGCGCTGACGCTGCCGCTCGTCCTTCGCGACCGAGAAGTTTCGCAGCCCGCGTCCATCGTCGTCCCGATTCTCGTCGGCCGATCGAATCAGTTCATCCAGCGCCTGATCGACAGCAAGGCGATCGACGTCAGCACGCTCCATCCGGGCCAGGGCCTGATTGCGGCGGTCGCCTCGCCACTCGGCGGCGGCGACGGCCTGGTGGTGATCGGCGGCGACGATGAGGGGACGCTGAACGCGGGGATCGAACTGGCGGCGCGCCTGCCGCGCGTGTGGGGCATGAACGGCATCGCGCTGCCCGGTGTCGAAGAACAGGCGGTCCGCTATCTCAGAGGGAACGGCATCAACGCCGGCAGCGCCGCAATCGCCTCGATGATCGTCGACAGCGACAAGCGCGGGATCGCGCGCGTCAGCCTTCACCTTGCTGTTCCCGAGGCGGAAGTTCAGCGAACGACGAAGCTGCTCGACGATCTCGAGCGCGCCCATCGCCGAGGCCTCGAGCCCAAGACGTTGAACTTCACGAACGTGGCGAGCACGGCGATCGACGTGCTGTCGGGCACGCGTGTCGCGGCTCATGTCGACGTCTCGCGAACCGGCCTGAATCAGCGAACTCTCACGCCGCCGATCGATCCCGACGAGCTCGCGCCCGATTCACCCGGCGATCGCGGCCGTCCTGCCGAAGGCGCGGGCGGAGCGGCAGGCGGAGCGTCCGCACCGGCCCGGACGTTCGATCTGAGCAACGCGTTTTCAATCGACGGCTGGTACGGTGACGCCTACACGGATCTGATTCCCGATCGGACTGACACCGCCATCGTGCTCGGCGAGCCGGCCGACTCGCTTGGCGCCGCGCAGATTGCGGCCAGGCTCGGCCTCGAGACCACCGGTATCACGCTCCCGCTGACCCGGGTGGCCGACAAGGTGCGCACGCCCGAGCGTGAACCGAGCCCAATCCTCATCGGCCGATCGAACGCGCTCGTGGAGCGCCTTGTGAAGATCGGCAAGGCCCGGACCGACGATCTGAAGCCGGGCGAGGGCGCCGTGCAGATTGTGTCGAAGGCGTTCGGCAACGCGACCGCGACGGTGGTTGCCGGCGCCGACGCCGCCGGTACCGACGCCGCGGCGTCGTATCTCGCGCGCCGCGTGCCGTACGTCTGGGACAACGCGCGCGGATCGTTGTCGCTTGGTGAAGTCGCGCTTCAGGCGAATCGTTTCCTTCAAGCCCGAACTGCCGCAGGTCAGGCCAGCCAGATCGACACCGAGCTCGACGCGTTGATCGGCGACATGAAAGGAAAATCGCTCGAGTCGGTCGAGGTCAAGGCGTTCGTCGAACAGACCGATCCCGCGCTCGATACGTACATCGGAGACAAGCTACGTAAGGCCGGCATTCAAGCGCCGGTAAAGGCGACAAGCGTCGGCATCACCGACCCGTTGACCGTCTTCGACGACACCTTCGACGTGCCGTGGGAAGTCGATGACTTCTGGGCGAAGTTCAAGAGCGACGTCCTCCCGAAGGTGAAGGCTGGATCGAAGGTCGAACTCGAGGCGCGGCTCAGCGAGTCGCCAGTGGTCCGGCGAGGAATCGTGGAGCAGGCGCGCGCGCAGCTCGTCGCCGCCGGCGCCGCCGATCCGAAGGTCACCGTGCTCTCCGCGTACAAGCAGGGATACCTGTGGATGACCGAGCAGGTGATCCCGGCGCTCAAGGGCAAGAACGTGCGTGCGGTGCACGTGAAAGTGGCGGAATACCATCCGGACCTGTCGAAGAAATACAAGTTCTACATGGTGCCGAGCCGGTGGGTCCACGAGCTCTATCCGGCCGACGAGATCTTTCTGCGCGAGCTGGGGCTGTCCAAGGATGCGTTCTCGCTCGAACTGGTCGACAACCCGGACGCCACCTACCTCGTCGAAGCCACCGACGCCGCCGGCAAGGTGGTGTACAAGGCGGCCTTCTCGCCGAAGACGGTCGAGCGCGAGTATCTCGACAAGTTTCCCGGATGGTCGCGCGTCGTTGTCACCACGGGCTGGCTCTCGGCGTCGGTCGATGGCACGCAGGCGGTCGATGAGCGCATCGCGACCGATCCGGAACGCTTCTGGGATCACTATCAGTCGAAGGTGCTGCCGCGCATCTACGACAACGTGATGAAGCTGACCGACAACCGGCCGCTTCCCGACAAGCAGCCGTTCCATCGCGACCTCGACATCGAAGTCTGGATGAGCGAGCCGGACTTCAAGATCGGCGTCGACGAGGAGCAGGTCTCGTCGCTCGAGGCGCTCCACGAAGATCTCTACTTCGTGACGCTCGACTTCTTCGACGCGCTTGGACGCACCACGACGAAACGCCGTCTTGCCGCGCCGGGCAAGATCTATCCGATCATTCATCCCGATCGCCCCGGGCAACCGGGGAAGGTGACCGTGCACTATGCCGGCAACACGGCGGTGCGAGCCAAGCTGGAAGTCGCCTACAAGGAGAAAGGCGTCGAGCGTCCCGTCCGCGTCTCGCGCGAGCTGACGCGCATCGACGTGACGCCGGCTGCGGTCAACCGCGTCGTGGCGCGCGCGGATCGCGTCACCGAAATCGCGCTCGACGTCGAGGCGAAGGACGATCGCGAAGCCGCCCGCGCGGCCGATGCCCTCGACGCCCTCGCGCGCCTGCATGCCGCCGGCCTCTATCGCGAGGCGTTGTCGTTCGATCGAGTCGACCGCGTGGCCGTCACCGTGGGACTGAAGGATGTCCGCTCCCGCCGGGTGATTCCGGCCACTGGTGCGTTCCCCGCAAGCAACGTGCGGCGGGCCGACGCGGCAGGCACGCCGGACCTGAAGGTCCGCACGAATCCGGACACGCCGACACCGACCACGCCCGCATCGACGACGTCAGGTGTAGTGCAGGCCTTCGGGCCTGCAGCCCGGCCGATGATCGTGTGGGATCACATCATCAGCCCCGACGAGAGCGAGTCGATTGTCGGCCAGCTCGCGGCGTTCCCTGAAGTGAAGGCGTACAGGGCCGGCCGCTCGTACCGCGGCCGCGATATCTCGGTGCTCGAGATCACCAGTCCGACGACGAGCGAGCTGGTGTCGCTGGCGAAGCTGTCGGCGTACAAGCCGACCATCTTCATCACCGGGCGCCAGCACGCCAACGAAGTGTCGTCCACGAGCCACATCCTGCGGCTGGCCGAACTGCTCGTCACCGACAAGGCGTACAAAGACATCCTCAAGAAGGTCAACATCGTGCTGCATCCGGTGGAGAACCCGGATGGTGCGCAGATGGCCTACGAGCTCCAGAAGCTGACGCCGACGCACATGCTCCACGCCGGCCGTTACAGCGCGCTCGGGCAGGACGTCGCGTCGCTCGTCGGCCTTCCCGACCCGCTGCTGCCGGAGTCACTGGTGCGGACGCGCGTGTGGCGCGACTGGCTGCCCGACATCTATTTGAACCCGCACGGTTACCCGTCGCACGAATGGGTGCAGCCGTTTGCCGGGTACGTGCCGCCGGGGTTCCGCACGTATCTGTCGACCCGCGGCTGGTACACCACGATCGGCACGCTGCGCGACCCACGATATCCCGACCACGCCGACGCGACGGCGGCGCTTCGTGAGGCGATCGTTCGCGAGATCAACTCGAACCCCGACGTGCGCGCGATGGATCTTCGGCATCAGGCACGCTACCGCAAGTGGGCGTACGGATTCGGGCCCTACGTCTTCAATCAGGAGGTCTACAAGGACACGGCGATCTATTACAGCGATCCGGAAACGGGAGAGCCGAGCGGCAGCCGCCGGTTTGGTGCCGGCCGCGGAGGCAATCCGGGCGGCGAAGGCGGCGGCGCCGGCGGTGGAACCGGCCGGTTCTCGATGAACGCCTGGCCGCAGGTGACCTTCTTCAGCGGCGGCACCGAGGCGCCGGACGAAACGGCGCAGGGCGAGTGGCTGAATCTCACCGCGAAAGCGGGACTGTCGTATCTGATGGCGAGCGTGAAGTACTTGCGCGATGGACACTACACCGTTCACCGCATCGAGGAAGACGCCGCGCGTGATTCGGTTTCGATCACAACCGTGAGGATTCGTCCCGTCATGCCCGCCCGTACGCCGTCGCCACGGCAGACGTCGACAGGCGGCCAATGAGCGGGTTGGAGGCACACATGCGTAAACGGCTCGTCGGATTCGCTGCGTTTCTCTGCTGCCTGGCCTGGAGCATCGCCGCCTCTGCGCAGAACGCGCAGATCACCGGGACCGTGAAGGACTCGAGCGGCGGCGTCATTCCGGGCGCCACGATCACGGCGCGCAACGCCGAAACCGGCCTCACGCGCGTGGCCGTGACCGACAGCGGCGGCGACTTCCGCCTGCCGTCGCTCACGCCGGGACGCTACTCCGTCTCGACGGAGTTGAGCGGGTTCAGCAGCGAGACCCGTCCCGACATCATCCTGATCATCGACCAGACGGCGATCATCCATTTCGTGCTGAAGCCGGCGGCCGTCTCCGAAACGGTGACCGTCACCGGCGAGTCGCCGATTGTCGACGTCACGAGATCCGACGTGTCGACGTCGGTCTCGACCCAGCAGATTCAGGATCTCCCGGTCGCCTCGCGCCGCTGGATCGACCTGGCGATGCTGACGCCGGGGACGTCGCAGGACAATATCCGCGGCCAGTTCTATCGCGGCAACGTCAACGTCGGGGCGGGCGGCCGCGAGTATTCGAACGGCTTCGTCGTCGACGGCGTGAACAACACCTGGGCCGAGATGGGAGAACCGCGCCAGAACTTCGCGATGGACGCGATTCAGGAATTCAAGGTCTCGACGTCCAACTACAAGGCCGAACATGGCCTGGCGACGGGAGGCCTGGTCTCGGTGGTCACCAAGTCGGGGACCAACCAGTACCATGGATCCGGTCTGTTGTTCTTCCGCGACGCCTCGATCACCGCGCAGGAGTTTTTCCAGACCACCAAGCCCGACTATCGCCGGTATCAGTACGGCGGCACCGTCGGCGGGCCCATCATCCAGGACAAGACGCACTTCTTCTTCGCGTACGAAGGCACGCAGGAGAAGCAGTTCCTCACCGTGAACGCGCGAGGACTGTGGCCGCAATACGAGGGCACGTTTCTCAGCGATCAGACGCGCTGGACCTACAACGCCAAGATCGATCACCAGCTCGGAAACGGCCAGAGCCTGTTCTTCCGCTACGGCGCGGAAGACGAATACCGGCCGATCATCACGGCCGGCGGCAGCGTGGCGGTCAGTAACAGCTTCGACTTCGCGGTTCCCCGCCAATCGGCGGTGCTCGGGCACACCTGGGTGATCGGTCCGCGCGCACTGAACGACGCGCGGTTCCAGTACGCCTACGCCAAGTACGAAGTGTCTCCGCCGCTCAGCCACGGGAATTGGGATCCGGCGGACTTCGCCGGGCGGCTGCCGCTGTGCACGCCAATCTACAACTATCCCTCGATCACCGCTGGCGGCTGCGGTAACGCGCAGATGGGCCCCGAGTCGCGGTGGGAATTGAAGGACGACTACTCCTACCTGATGCAGCGGTGGGGCGGCCGCCATCAGTGGAAGGCGGGATTCGATTTCAGCAGCATCCCGTTCGAGGGCGACAACATCGGCTCGCCGCTCGGCAGCTGGACCTTCCCGAAGGATGTGCCGTACAACGCGGCCGATCCCTCGACGTATCCGACGCAGTACACGAACTCGCTGCCGACCTACGCCAATATTCCGACGAAGACTTTCGCCAGCTATCTCCAGGACGATTGGCAGGTTGCCAGCGGTCTGACGCTCAATCTCGGACTGCGGTACGACCTGCAGCGGGGCTCGTTCAACGAGGACGTGCCGGCGCTGCTCTCCTCGATCGAGGACAAACTCGGACGCAACGGCTCGTTCCCGGTCGATGTGTCGGTGGTCGCACAGCCGCAAACCGGACGCGGCGATTTCAACAACTTCGGACCGCGCGTGGGCCTGGCCTGGGATCCCGGCAACAACGGCGTCACCAACGTGCACGCCGCCTGGGGCATGTTCTACGACAACATGCGGACGCTGCAGAACTTCGGCGAGCTGACCTGGCCGCAGGCCAATCAGATCATCATCTCGCGGCCGTCGTTTCCGGATCCGTACGGCGGCAAGTCGCGCGATGCGTTCGTCACCGGCGCTCCGCCCAACGTCACGGTCGAGTCCAACGATACGGTCAATCCGTACGCGCATCAGTTCAACGCCGGCGTCAGCCGCACCGTTTCTCGGGACATCGCTGTCACCGCCGACGTCAGCCTGACGAATCGCTACTCTGACCGCGACACCATCGATCCGAACCTGCCGGATCAGAACACCAAGGCGAAGCTGTATCCGCAGTTCGCCCGCGTGAACTTCTGGGTGTCGACGGCCAACAACACGTACCGCGCCCTGCTGCTCAAGATCGACAAGCGGATGTCGAACCACTATCAGTTCCTGGTGTCGTACACGTTGAGCAAGGCGATGGATACCGCGGCGACCAACCTGCTGGCCGACCGGTACGGCTTCTATTCGATCGAGCGCTACGGCGCAGCCGACCGTCGTCATCGTCTCGTCACGAGCGGCATTCTGCAGCTGCCGGCCGAGATTCAGTTGTCGGCGATCGGCGATTTCCGATCGAGCCTTCGATTCGCGCCGACCAGCTCGCTCGACCTCAACGGCGACGGCTATACCGGCGATTTGCCGGCTGGCGTCCTGCCGGGCACAGGCTGCCGCGACATGAACCTCGACGCCGTCAACGCGTTCCGGCGCTCGCGCGGCCTGACCGAGGTGACCACCGTCGACTGTCCGGGATTCGCCAACGTGGATCTGCGGCTGTCGAAATTCTTCCGCATCGGCCCGACACGTGCGGAGTTCATTGCGCAGCTGTTCAACGTCTTCAACCGCGCAAACTTCAACACCCCGAATACCAGCGTGAACGCCGGCAACGACACGCAGGGGCGGCCGCTCTTCGGCCAGAGCACGTCGCTGCTGCCGAATATCAACGCGCCATCGCGTCAAGCGGAGTTCGCCGTCAGACTACAGTTCTAGCGGGCCTCCGGCCCTGCTAGGGCCTCGGCCCGCTATAGTTCACTTGTGAGCCCCGAAACTTGACTCAAGGAATCAAGTTTCGGGTTCTCAAGGGTTCTAGACCGGTCGTTGTGGTTCGATAGCCCGCCCCAGGGGTTCCCATGAGACGTGTAGCGTTCGTCCTTCTCTTCGTCGCAGCCAGCGTCGTCACCCGCACGGCGCCTGGCGATCCCGCTCCCGCTTCGCTGAGCGACTTTTTCACACCAGGGACCGTCTTCCAGGATCGCAACGGCGACGGCGCCGTCGATTTCGTCGATGCGCGGATCGTGCTGGCGGAACAGCCGTCGTCGGCCGAGCTCGCCGCGGCCGCGGACGTTGCCGCGCGATTGGGCTTCGAAACGTCCGCGATGAATCTGCCGCTGACGGTCGCGCGCGGCTTTCAGTCAGGCTCGACGCCCACGGTTTTCGTCGGCGCAAAGGCGCTTGCCGGATCCGGCGTGGGGCTCGATGCGATCGGCGGAGCAGGTCTTCGAGCAGGAGACGGTGCGGTCGTCGCATTTTCGCTCGGCGGGAAGCCCGCCGTCGCGGTGCTCGGAGGCGACGATGCCGGCCTATCATCAGCCGCGGTGATGCTTGCCGGACATCTGCCGTACGTCTGGGACCAGAAGGGGCCACTTGTAAGCAAGATCGGCGACGAGCTCAAGCAGTTCCTGGTCGACAAAGGCGTGGCGGTTCAATCGGCTGCCGCCACCGCGGTCTACGTGCGCGCCAGCGTGAACGACGCGGCAGACCGCGTCGCCATCGTCCTGCAGCTGGCCAACGGCGGCGAACTCGAGAAAGCGATGGTCGCGCTGAACCAGTTCAAGGCGACGAGCGCGCGCGATCCCAAGCGTCCGCTGTCGTACGCGAACGTGCGCGCGCTGCAGATCAGGCTGCGCGCGCAAGGCGCCGCGACGACGTCCGTCGATCTGCCGCGGGCGGCTTCGACCGAGCAGGTGGCCGCGCAACCGCCGGGCCGGCGCGCGGGCGGCGGCGCCAAGGAAAACCTCGATCTGTCGACGTTCTACGCGAACGAGGGCGCGCTCGCCGATTCGGACAACAACCTGATTCCGGATCGCGTGGACGTGCTCCTGAGCGCGGAGGGCGAAGGCTCTGAGGGCGTCGTCAGTCTTGCGGCGCGCCTCGGTCTCGAATCCACCGGCATCTCTGTCCCGATCGCCCGCACCGCGAAGTCGCTGACGGCTCCCGCGAGCGAGCCTATCCTCGTGCTGATCGGCACGTCGCATCCGGTCGTCGATCAGCTGATCAAGGACCACAAATGGGAGGCACCCCGGTTGCAGCCGGGCGAGGGCCTCATTCAGCTCGTGAAGAAGGCGTTCGGCGAGAAGAGCGCCATCATCGTCACAGGCGGAGACGCCGGCGGTGTCCGCCGCGCGGTGTCGCAGCTCGCCGAGACGTTTCCGCATATCTGGCAGCGAGGCAAGGACCGGACGACGCTGGACGATGTCGAGGACGATGTCCGGAAATTCATCGCGGGACGGTCGCCAGCCGGACAGGCGGCGATGAGCCTCTACAAGCTGGATCAACTGGCCGCGCAGTTGAAGGAGAAGGATCTGGCGTCGGCGCACGTCAAGGTGTTCGTCGAGAAGCCGGCCGACGGGTTCGCCGACTACGTGAAGCGGCACGCCGCAGAGGCGATCAAGGCCACCGATCTCACGGTTGATCTCCAGAACCTCGACGTTCAAAAGGGACGGCCCCTGATCAACGACGATTACCCGATCGCGTCCGAGGTCGATGAGTTCTGGACGAAGTTTCGCGGGAAAGTCATTCAGGGCTTGAAGAAGAAAGCGGCGGTGACGGTCGAGGCGCGGCTGAGCGAACCGCCCGAGGTTCGCCGCCAGATTGAGCAGCAGGCGCGCACCGAGCTGATCAAGGCCGGCGCCGACGACAAGGCGACGACCGTCACGGTGCTGTCTGCGTACAAGCAGGGCTACAGCTGGCTCTACGACGTTGTCCGGCCCGCGCTGGAGGGGAAAGGCGTCGATCAACTCACGATCCGGTTTGCCGAGATCGGGCCACCGGCCGGCTGGCAGCAGCAGGGGATGTACGCGCCAACGCGCTGGCTGCTCGAGCTATATCCGATCGACGAGATCCTGGCGTCCGAGCTGAAGATCGATCTCAAGAACATTCATTTCGAGATGGCGCCGATTGGATCGCCGGCCTACGAAGTGATCGCGACGGCGCGCGGCGGCGTCGCTCCGCTGTTCCGGCGGACATTCGACCCGGCGATCGTCGAGCGGCCGTTCTTCGATCGCTTTCCGGACTACGAACACGTTCGCGTGACGACCGGATGGATCAAGGCGAGCGTGAGCGGGAAGACAGCGATCGACGAGCGAATCGCCACGGATCCAGAGCGCTTCTGGGACCGGTTCCAGTCGAAGACGCTGCCGGCGTTGTACGACCACGTGATGGCTCTCGGAAACGGCAAGCCGAGGCCCGAGGATGCGCCGTTCTTCGGCGAACTGACGGTCGATCTCACGCTGAGCGAGCCCGAGTACCGCCTGCCGGTCGATCAGGAGCAGATCTCGTCGATGGAGGCGCTCCACGAAGAGATCTACTTCAACACGATTCACTTCTTCGATGTGATGGGCCGCTTCACGCGCGGCGCGGGGCTGACCTATCCAGGCCGAATCATCCCGATCATGCACCCGAAGGCCGATGGCAAACCCGGGCGCGCGAAGATCACCGTCACCGGATTCGACGCGTCTCGTCCATCCGTGGTCGTCGAATACACCGAGCGCAACGGAAAGCGCGGGGTCGCGCGGCTCGATATTCCGAAGATCGCGGTCGATCGGCCCCAGACGCTGGCCGCACGCGTCCGTGCCGGACGCGAAGGGATCGAGCAGCTCGATTTACGCGTGAAAGTCGACACACGGAAAGACGAGCGCGAGTCGCTGATCAAGCGCAGCGACGAGTTTCGCGTGGATCGCACGATGCTGTCGGCGGATCAGGTCGGTCACGTGATGACCAACCTCGCCGGGATGCGGACGTCGGGTCTGTATCGCGAGGCGCTCGCGTACCACGACCTCGACACCATCCGCCTGACGATCGCGTGGGAACACGAGAGCAAGCCCGAGGCGGAACAGGTGGCCACGATCGGACCAGGCACGCCTGAGGCGTTCCCCGACATCAAGAAGTACGCTGCCAAAGATCTTCAGTGGGACACACCCATTCCTCCGCCGGAGGCGTACGGCGTGCTGGCGAAGATGTCGGCGCAGAAGGAAGCGACCGTCTACAAAGTCGGGCAGAGCTACCTTGGCAAAGACGTGTGGGCGATGGACCTGATGCCGCCGATCGAGGCCTCGCACTGGTCGCAGGCCAAGCAGACGACGATGAAGCCGACCATCGTCTATTCGGCGCGGCAGCATGCGAACGAAGTGTCGTCGACGAGCCACGTGCTGCGCATGGCGGAGCTGCTGCTGACCGACCCCGTCTACCGGGAGAAACTCAACAAGGTCAACGTCGTCATCCATCCGATCACGAACCCGGATGGCGCGCAGCTCGCCTTCGACCTGCAGGAGATCAACCCGACGTACATGCTTCACGCCGGCTACCTGGGTTCCCTGGGTGTGGATGTCACGTCGGCGCAGTGGGACCCTGATCCGATGTATCCGGAGAGCGGCATCCGGCCGAAGATCTGGCGCACGTGGCTGCCGGATATCTTCCTCAACCCGCACGGCTACCCGTCTCACGAGTGGGTGCAGATGTTCTCCGAGTACGCCGCGTGGGTGCGCACACGTTCGGTGGAAACGCGCGACTACTGGACGATGCGCGGCTGGTGGATGCCGGGGTTCGGATGGCTGGACGATGCCCGGTATCCGCGTCACAAGGACGAGCAGATGAAGCTGCTTGGGATGATCACCGACTACGCGAAGCAGGCGCCGGAAACCGTCGCGCTCAACGCACGCGCGTACGATCGCTACAAGCGATACAGCTTCGACTTCGACTCGAAGAACTTCAAGCTCGATTTCACCGATGGCGTCCTGATCTACAAATCGATCAAAGGCGCGCGAGCGAATCCCACCAGCCAGGATTTCATGACCCGCAATCCCAACGTGACGATTTGGGACGGCGTCACCGAGGCGCCCGACGAGACCGCGCGCGGCGACTGGATGAAGCTGGTGGCGAACGCCGGCCTGCAGTGGGACAAGGCGATCCTCGAGTATCTCGTCCAGGGACACCACGAAGTGGAACGCAAGGTCGAGCCGTTCTGGAACGGGGTCACACTGTCGATGAATCGTCCGAGGCCGCCGAAGCCGCCAAAGACCGCGGACGAGAAGAAGACGACGGACGGGAGTAGATAGGGCAGGAGTGGCGGGATCGGCAGGACAGGCGGGATGGGCAGGACTGGCGGGATCGGCTGGAAGGGCGGGACGGAAGGACCGAAGTAGTGCAGGCCTTCAGGCGCAGGTGACAATCACTGATAGCTTTCAGACCTATTTACGAGTGCAACCTGAGGTCGGGGATGTCAGCGAAGTCTGACCGATTGAGCGTCCACAGCGAGGCGTCGTGGGCGATGGCGCATGCGGCGATCGCCAAATCGATCTCCCGCCCGCGGGCTCGTGGCAACGACGCATAGAGGCGTGCCGCCAAGGCCGCCGTTTCGCTGTCGAACGTGACGGCGGCCTCTCGCGGAAACAACGCTTCCTGGTCGCTCAGCTCCATCGGCCGGCGAGGGCCGCGGAGCCATTCGTAAAGCACGATCGTGCTCAGCTGTACGCGTTCCCCGGCTTCGATCGCGCGGCGCAACGCCTGCGCGGAGCGGCGAGTGCCAGTCAGCGCATCGACGAGCGTGGACGTGTCGAGGTGGATCATCGCCGGCGTTTACGTGCGATGACGCCGGCCACCGCTGCGTCTCGCGGCTCGTATCGAACGCAGTTCGCGATCGACGTCCGCCGCCGAGCGAATGGGTTTTCGTTTCACCATCGCATCGAGCGCCGCAAGTGTACGAATGCGCTCGGCTTCGCTGAGGCGTCCGACGCGATCCGCATAGTCGTTGACCGCTTCGCGGATCACCTGGCTCTGTGGCTTGTTCTCCCGCGCGGCCGCCTGGCGCAGGCGTGAGACGGTTCGATCGTCGAGCGTAAAGGTCACCTTGACCATAGCGACACCATATTACCATACTGTACCTGACCGCTCGACCGTCCGGAACGTCTCATAAAATTGAGCAGGTTGGCCGGGCTGGTGGGTTGGGTGAGTCTAGCGGGTCGCGAGGTGGGGTGAACCCAACGTCGATCGTGGACTGGACACGCTGGGGTTGGCCTACCTGCCCTACTCGACCTATCCTACCCACGCGACCTTATGCGCATCGACATCAACTCCGACACCGGCGAGTCGTTCGGGGCCTACACCATTGGCCACGACGCAGGGCTGTTCCGATCGATCACGTCCGCGAACGTCGCCGCGGGATTTCATGCCGGCGATCCATCCGTGCTGCGCGCGACGATTCGTCTCGCGAAGGCGAATGGCGTCGCCGTTGGCGCGCATCCCGGGTTTCCCGATCTCGTCGGCTTCGGCCGCCGCGAGCTGAACGTCACGCCGCCGGAGGCCGAGGATTTCGTCCTGTATCAGATCGCCGCGGTTGCCGGCGTCGCGGCGGCGGAAGGCGTCAGGATCCAGCACGTAAAGCCGCACGGCGCCTTGTTCAATATGGCGGTGCGCAACAAGGAGCTCGCTGCGGCGATTGCCAGCGCGGTTGCTGCGTTCGACAAGACGCTCATCCTGTTTGGTCTCCCGGGGTCGGAAATCCTCAACGCCGGTCGTGCTGCCGGACTGCGCGTGGCCGCCGAGGTGTTTGCCGACCGCGCATATGAACCTGACGGATCGCTGGCCTCACGCCGAAAACCAAACTCCGTCATTCACGATCCCGCCGCGGTCGTCGCCCGAGCGGTGCGGATGGTGAAAGAGAAATCAGTCGTCGCGATCGATGGCTCGGTCGTGCCGCTGGAAGCCGACACGATCTGCGTCCACGGCGACACGCCGGGCTCGGATGACCTCGCCGCGAAGATCCGCGCCGGCCTCGCGGCCGCCGGTGTTATCGTCAGGGCCATCGGAGCTCAGTGACGACCATAGCCAGCCCCCAGTCCCTAGCCTCAAGGCCCGAAGGTTTTCTGACCTGGTGGACCGAAGCCGATACACGCGCGCGACACGCGTTTCTCGCAGCCGCCCTCGGCTGGATGCTCGACTCGTTCGACGTGATGCTCTACGCGATGGTGGGCGCGGCGCTCATCAACGACCCGACCCTGCACCTGTCGTTCCAGACCAACGGCCTGCTCGGATCGATCACGCAGCTCGCCGCGGCGGCGGGCGGCATCCTGTTCGCCGTCATCGCGGATCGCCTGGGCCGGAAGCGCGCGCTGATGGGCGCGATCCTCATGTACTCGGTGTTCACGGCGGCGTGCGGGTTCTCGCAGACGGTCACGCAGCTGGCGGTGTTTCGCGTGTTTCTCGGTCTCGGCATGGGCGGCGAGTGGGCGACGGGCGCGGCGCTGGTGTCGGAGTCGTTTCCGGCGCGCCACCGCGGCAAGGCGCTGGCCTTCGTCCAGAGCTCGTGGGCGATCGGCTACGGCTTTGCCGCGCTCGTCAACCTGATCGTGATGCCGCTGTGGGGCTGGCGCGGCGTGTTCTTCGTCGGCGTCATCCCCGCGCTCTTCACGATGTGGATCCGCCGCAACGTGGAGGAGCCGAAGATCTGGCTCGAGTCGAACAAAACAGATCGTGGCCGGATCGGCCTGCTGTTCGCGCCGCGGATCGCGCAGGTCACCTTTTTCATCACGCTGATGAACGCCTGCACGCTCTTCGGCTGGTGGGGACTCAACAGCTGGGTGCCCTCGTATCTCGCGCTCGGGGCAGACCGCGGCGGGATCGGCCTCTCCTCGTCGGTGATGTCGCTGTTCGTGATCCTGATGCAGACCGGCATGTGGCTCGGCTACGTGAGCTTCGGCTACATCGCGGACGCGATCGGACGTAAGCGGACGTATGTCATGTTCGTGCTGGCCGCGAGCGTGCTGCTTCCGCTCTACGGCTTCCTGAAAACGCCGTCGCTCCTGCTCGTGCTGGGCCCGCTCGTCGCGTTCTTCGGCACCGGCTACTACAGCGGATTCGGCGCCGTGATCGTCGAGCTCTATCCGACGTCGGTTCGCGCGACCGCCGCCGGCGTCTGTTACAACACCGGCCGCATCGCCAGCGCCGCCGCACCCTTCGTCGTCGGATCGCTGGCCGCGTCACGAGGTTTCTTTGCGGCGTTCGCGGTCGCCGGCGTCGCGTTCTTCCTCGCCGCCATCATGTGGATCTGGATTCCCGAAACCCATAACGCAGAACTGACGTAGCAATTTCAAAGTTCAGGTTTCAGATTTCAGATTGTGAGTGCCGCCGTCGCAGCCGTCGTTGCCATGTATGGCGCCTTCATGGTCGTGGGGTGGCTGGCGTCGCGGAAGGTACGCGAGGGGACGGCTGCCGACCTGATCGTCGCCGGGCGCTCGATGCCGCTCTGGGTCGCCGCGCTCACGATGACCGCCACATGGGTCGACGGCGGCTACCTGCTCGGGACGACGGAGGGCGCGTACAAGAACTCGATTCAGCTCGGCATCCAGGGCGGCTTGTGCTTCGGCATCAGCCTGATCATCGGCGGGCTGTTCTTCGCGGGCATCATGCGTCGCTTTGGTTTCACGACGCTGATCGATCCCTTCGAGGCCCGCTATGGCAGACGGTGGGCGGCGGTGCTCTTTCTTCCCGCGCTCGGCGGCGAGCTGTTCTGGAGCGCGGAGCTGCTCGTCGCCGTAGGATCGACGTTCGGCGTGATCCTCGGCATGAAGCTGACGACGGCAATCCTCCTGGCTGCCGTCGTGACCACGGCGTATACGATGCTTGGCGGCATGTGGTCAGTCGCATACACCGACATCTTCCAGCTCTCGATCGTCGCGATCGGCCTGTGCATCGCGTTGCCGTTCGTGCTCACTGGTGCGGGTGGCTTGCGCCACGCCTGGGATGTGTACGTTTCGGCCCGGCCGGAGGGTGGTGGTGTGATGCCGCCCTGGCACCCACAGACCGATCTCTGGAACCGCGCGTCGGTCGTCGGCTGGTGGGACACGTCGGTGATGCTCATGTGCGGCGGCGTTCCCTGGAACTGTTATTTTCAGCGCGTGCTCTCGTGCCGTTCGCCGCGAGCGGCGCGCGGTCAGTCGATCCTGTCCGGCTTGCTGACGATCGCGTTCACGATTCCGCCGCTGCTGATGGGCGTGTCGGCGTTCGCCTATCATTGGCCCCCCGACGTCGTTGCGCGGCTGCAGGCCACCCCCGCGGAAACGATGCCGTTGCTGTTCCTGCGCGCCGTGCCGCGCGTCATCGGGCTCCTCGGTCTGGCCGCGATCGTCGGCGCGGTGAGCTCGAGCTTCAGCTCGTCGATCCTGTCGGCGGGATCGATGTTGAGCTGGAATTGCGTCAAGCGGCTGGTGTGGCCGAGTGTGACGCCCGGGCAGATGACGCGGGTCATCCGCTGTTCGATTCTGTTCTTCGGTGCCGTCGCGACCGGGCTGGCGCTCAAGGTGCAGAGCGTCCAGGCGCTCTGGTTCTTCACCAGCGATCTGGTCTTCGTCCTGCTGTTTCCGCAATTGCTGTGTGCGTTGTTCGACCCGAAGGCCAATCGGACCGGATCGATCGTCGCATTCGTGGTATCGCTGGTCATTCGCGTTGGCGGCGGTGAGCCGCTGCTGAGCATCCCCGCGCTCATTGCGTACCCGGAGACGATGCCGTTCAGAGTCGTTGCGGCGGTGGCCGGAATGATCCTGTTGCCGCTCGTGTCGCGCGCGACGGCGCGCCTGGATCCGCCGCAGCCGCTGCGCAACGTGGTCGCGGGCGAATCGATGGCGGAGCGCGACGGCCCAGCTCGGTCCTCGGAGCGCGAAGGCTTTAGCCGAGCGA